>CASFZR010000007.1 GCA_949299185.1 uncultured Spirochaetales bacterium | reverse complement strand
CGATGGAGTCAGCCAGCATTATATCGTTACCCGTCTGGTTCCTCCTCTGGTGAAGCCATCCATTGCCTCTGCTGCGCTGTTTATATTCATAGGCAGCTGGAATGATTACATCACCGCATCTGTGATGGTCAGCGGAAACCTCAAGGTCATACAGCAGTCCATCTATGATTTCATGGGATTCTTCGGTCTGGAGTGGGGACCTCTGACCGCCTCGACGACGATAGCAGTCATCCCTATCCTCATCGTCTTCACGATAGCCGGCAGGCAGCTTGTCTCCGGTTTGACGGCAGGAGCCGTAAAGGGCTGATGATATGAGATTCTTCATCCATGAGAAGCATGATCCACATATGGGTACTTCCATATCCAAGGAATATGATGTGATTGTCGTCGGTGGCGGCATGAGCGGTATATGCGCGGCCCTCGCATCTGCGCGTACCGGTGCCCGTACCGCGATAATCCAGGATCGTAGCGTGTTCGGCGGCAATGCCAGTAGCGAGATACGCATGCATATCTGTGGAGCTTCCTGCCATTGGGGTAAGAAGAACGCGCTTGAGACAGGGATAGTGATGGAGCTTGAGCTTGAGAACAAGTATCTCAATGATAGCTACAATTACTCCATCTGGGATGGCGTTCTCTGGTCCAGGATACTGAGCCAGGAGAACCTTGATTGCTATATGAATACCTCCATGGTTTCCGTTGATGCCGATGAAGGTCATATACGGTCCATAATGACGTACCAGATGACTACAGAGCAGGCATATCGCCTTTCTGCGGAGATATTCGTCGATGCGACCGGCCTAGGAACGCTGTCGGCCTTCGCCGGTGCGGAGTACAGGTTCGGAACGGAGTCATCTTCCGAATATGGAGAGAAGAGCGCTCCTGATTGCGAGCCGATGATGTTGTCGTCATGGAGAAGGGCAAGGATTACGAATCTGCAGAAGGTGAGCTTGTCGAGAAGTATGATGTGCAGTCAGGGTACTGGTGGATCGAACTAGGCGGAGACTGGAATGACATCATAAAGGATTCGGAGGATATACGCTGGGAGCTTTACCGGACGGTGTATGGCATATGGGACCATATAAAGAACGGCGGTGACCATGGTGCGGAGAACTATGAGCTTCTGTGGGTCGGGAATCTGCCTGGAATACGGGAGAGCAGGAGGATCATCGGTGAATATGTCCTTACGGAGGATGATATCCTATCCAACAGGATATTCCCCGATGCGGTCGCTTATGGCGGCTGGCCAATGGATAACCACACAGCTGCAGGATTCCGGGCAAAAGGTAAGATCCCCTCTGTGGTAAGAAGCTTCGAAGGTCTCTATTCGATACCATATGGATGCTATGTCTCAAAGGATGTCGACAATCTCTATTTCTGCGGCAGGATAATCAGTGCCAGCAAGCAGGCGATGGGATCTACTAGGGTGATGGGGACATGCGCTGTCGGAGGTCAGGCCGTAGGAACGGCGGCTGCCTTGGCTGTGAGGTATCATATCACTCCTCATGAGCTAGGGGTATCGCATATCGATGAGCTGCAACAGCAGCTTCTCAGGGACGATTGCTATATCCCTGGGGCAAAGAATTTGGATGCTGGAGATCTTGCTCGTTCGAGCTGTGTATCGGCTTCCTCATCTGTATCCGGATATCCCCCGGAGAATGTGATAAACGGGGTTTCCAGAACCGTCGGCGATGATTGCAATCTGTGGATTTCAGAACCCCTTGGTAGCGACGGCGCAATGCTGGAATTCAGCCTTGCATCTCCTAGCTCCATACATGAGGTACGGATTACCTTCGATCCAGATCTCAATCAGGAGAAGACGATATCAGTGGCCAAGTCGTTCATCGATAAGGAAGAGATCGGAGTTCCTCGGAGTCTTGTGAAGGATTATGAGGTCATGCTGCTTAGGGATTCAAAGGAAGTGGCTGTAAGGTCTGTGCAAGGTAATCATCAGCGTCTCAGCATATGTGGCTTTGATGGGATTGAGGCTGATCAGGTGATTATCAGGATTCTTAGTACTAACGGTGATGTAGCCGCTAAGGTATATGAGGTGAGGATATACTGATGAAAGGATACGTAAGGGAGAAGCGTAGCAGCTCTACGAATGAGGCCATAGTAAGGAAGTATGATGTGATTGTCATCGGTGGTGGCATGAGCGGCTTCTGCGCTGCCATAGCCGCAGCTCGCCATGGTGCTAAGACGGTGATCATACAGGATCGTAGCGTTTTCGGAGGCAATGCGAGCAGTGAGACGCGGATGCACATAAGCGGAGCCTCATGCCATTGGGGAAAGCGCAATGCGGCTGAGACGGGCATCCTCATGGAGGCCCAGCTTGAGAACAAGTACCTAAATGATAGCTACAATTACTCCATCTGGGATGGCGTGCTTTGGTCCATGATCAAGGCCGAGCCGAATCTTGACTGCTTCATGAATACGACCATGCATGAGGTCATCTCGGATGGGTCGCATATCGAGGCCGTGAAGTGCTATCAGATGACTACGGAGACTGAGTATCGCATCGAAGGCGGTATCTTCATCGATGCTACCGGCAACGGAACCCTTGGATACTTCGCAGGTGCTGAGTACAGGATCGGACGCGAGGAGAAGGGGGAGTTCAATGAGAAGGATGCTCCGGAGAAGCCAGATGGCGAGACGATGGGCAATACCATATACTTCGTTGCCCGTGATATGGGACATCCGGTACGCTTTATAAAGCCTGACTGGGCCTATACGTTCGATGAGTCGTTCTTCAAGCACCGCTATCATGGGGATATCGTCGTGTACCATGATGCAGATGATGTCGTCGTGCTTAAGCCCGATGAGGACTATGAGGATCATCGTGATCAGCTCGTGGAGAAATACGATGTCCAGTCCGGATACTGGTGGATCGAGCTTGGCGGAGACTGGGATGATATCATAAAGAGCAGCGAGGAGATCCGCTGGGAGCTGTATAAGACCATCTATGGAGTATGGGATCATATCAAGAACGGCGGGGATCATGGCGCGGAGAACTACGATCTTGTCTGGGTCGGCAACCTTGCAGGGATGCGTGAGAGCCGCAGGCTCGTAGGTGATTATATCCTTACAGAGAACGATATTTCCTCGAATAAGGAGTTCGAAGATGGAGTAGCCTATGGCGGCTGGCCGATGGATGAGCATACCGCAGGTGGATTCGCGGCGAAGGGTGAGATACCATCTAAGGTAAGGAGTTTCGATGGGTTCTATGGAATCCCGTATGGCTGCTATTGCGCAAAGGGATTCGATAACCTCATGATGGCCGGCCGTGATATAAGCGCAAGCAAGCTTGCCATGGGCTCTACACGCGTGATGGCCACTTGCGCCATAGGCGGTCAGGCTGTGGGAACCGCAGCTGCTGCAGCTGCAAGGCTTGGACTTTCTCCAAAGGAGTATGGAGAAAAGCATATACAGGAGCTTCGGCAGGCCCTTCTGAAGGATGATTGCTATATCCTTGGCGTACGCAATGAGGATCCTGATGATATCGCGAGGAAAGCAAAGGTGACGGCTACGTCTGAGGAGCCAGGGGCCGAGGCCTGTAAGGTAATCAACGGCATAAGCCGCAATACGGATATCGAGTGCAATGAGTGGATATCCAGACCATTGTCAGAAGGCGAGGCTGCCCTGGACTTCAGGTTTAGCGAAGCTCATACTGTGAATGAGGTACGGCTTACATTCGATCCGGATCTTTCGGAAGAGCGCTGTATATCCGTATCAAAGGCCTTCCTTGATAAGGAGCCTATAGGAGTTGCCAAGGACCTTGTCAAGGACTACACGATAATCCTTAGCCTTGACGGGCAGGAGGTCTTCCGCACGTCAGTAAGGAATAACTATCAGAGGCTGAATATCGTGAAGATACCTTCAGTGCGGGCTGATGAGGCATTGATCAGGATAGAGTCTACAAATGGGTCTCCTTCAGCTAAGGTATTCGAGATAAGGATCTATTGAATCCTGATATTACTCCATCCCCCTCGCCGGGTCATTGCAGATGCGCAGTGGCTCGGCATTATTACAGCGTCTCTCCCTGCCTTATCCTCTCGATGTTCCTGTCGAATGGTGGGCGGATGATGCCTTTCTCCGTGATTATCCCGGTTATGTTCTGATGGGGCGTCACATCGAATGACGGATTGAATACAGGTACGTCCTTCGGGGCTATCTGCACCCCATCGATCATCCTGACCTCATCGGGATCCCTTTCCTCTATTGGGATATCCTTACCGTCATTCATGGAGAAATCGATCGTTGAGGTCGGGGCCGCTGAGTAGAACGGTACGCCATATTCCTTGGCGACTATCGATAACGGGAATGTCCCGAGCTTATTCGCCACATCCCCGTTTGCAGTGATCCTGTCGGCTCCTAGCACGATGAGATCGATCCTGCCTTCCCTTATAAGCGTCGCGGCGGCGCTATCCGGAATGAGCGTTACGGGAATACCGGCCTCGGTAAGCTCCCAGGCGGTGAGCCTGGCCCCTTGCAGCCTTGGCCTCGTCTCGTCGGCATAGACCTTGATATCAAGCCCGGCATCCCAGGCCGTGCGTATTACTCCAAGGGCCGTTCCCCAGCCGCAAGTCGCGAGAGCGCCGGCATTGCAGTGGGTGAGGATTGTATCGCCATGGCGTATGAGCGGAAGCGCTATCTCAGAGAGGCGATGGTTCATCTCTTCATCTTCCTTGACGATGAGATGGGCTTCGCTTAGGAGGGCGTCCTTATCATATTCCGTCTCCTCAGCCTTCCTCATCATGCGCCTCACGCTCCATTCGAGGTTCACAGCTGTCGGCCTAGCCGATATCAGATGGGCGCATCCGGCCTTGAATGAGTCAGGATTCCCCTTTGCCTCGCATAGCGCGAAGTACGCGCCATAGGCCGCGGCTCCTCCTATCGCAGGGGCTCCGCGGACTATCATGGTGCGGATGGCCTGGAATACATCCTCCTCGCTCCTTGCCTCACAGTATCCAAGATGCATAGGCAGCTGGCGCTGGTCTATCAGCCGAAGGGCTCCATCCACGAACTCCAGCGCCTTTATATCCTTCATCATCCGAGGAAGTCCTCTCGTTCTGGGGTGAAGATGTCTATAAGCTCTCCCTTCTCTAGGCAGACTGTCCCATGAAGCTCTCCGGAAGGAATGAGTACGCTGTCCCCGGCTCCTACCGTATGCGTCTCCCCGGAAACCGTGAATTCGAACTTTCCGGAGATTATGTATGCTATCTGCGTATGCGGGTGTGTGTGAGGCGTTCCCACAGCACCCTTGTCGAACCAGAGATGACAGGCCATCAGGTCCTTGGCGTGCGCAAGCACCTTGCGCCCTGATTTCTCGTCAAGAGTCTTCTTCGTGATGTCCTGGTCTAGAAAGAACTTCTGCATTTTTACCTCCTCAGGATGCCATTCCAGCATGCCATTGTCTTTCTCATCGCTTCCTCACGGTCTATGGTGAGTAGCTGTCCCTTTTCCTTAAGCTTCCGTCCACGGCAGAACACCGTGTCTATGTTCTTCCTGTCCGCGGAGAATATGATTGCCGAGAACGGATCATTCATCGGCGTCATATTCACATCGCTGGCGTTGATCAGCACGATATCAGCATCCTTGCCGGTCTCTATCGTTCCGATCCTCCCGTCCAGCCCGAGCGCCCTTGCGCCTCTTATCGTCGCCATCTCCAGCACATCATATGGGCGCGCGGCTGATGGGGTGAGCGTGGAAACAGTCGCGAGCATCGCCGCGGCGTTCATCTCCTTGATCATCGAGAGGTTATTGTTCGAGGAGGCCCCATCGGTACCGAGCGCGGCATTTATGCCTCTCTCCCTATATTCCCTTATAGGAGCGACTCCCGATGCCAGCTTCATGTTCGATGAGGGGCAGTGTACCACCGAGAGCCTCTCATGGGAGGAGAGGATATCCATCTCCTCCTCATCGATATGCACCGAATGGGCAAGATAGCATGGCACTGACAGCACGCCGAGCCTCTCCAGGTATTCAGCAGGTCTCATGCCGAATTCACGCTCTGCATCCATCACCTCCTTCCTTGTCTCGGAAAGATGCGTGTGGAGCATCGTGTCTCGCTCTGCTGTCCAGCGCGCGGCTTCCTCGTATGTCTCTGCGGTGCATGTGTAGATTGAATGGGGGGCCGCATCGAGACGGAACATGTCAGAGCCATCGATCGCCTCATCTATCAGAGGCACGGTCTCCCTGAGCCTCTTCCTGGTCTCTTCTCCATCTCCGAAGAGCGTCTGCCCGATGATACCCCTTATACCGGCGCGCTTTGCCGCCTTTACCGTGTTCCAGGCGTAGAAGTACATATCCGCAAAGGCCGTACAGCCTGAGTCTATCAGCTCTGCCGCGCCAAGGAGGGATGCCCAGTAGATATCCTCATCGATCAGCTTGTCCTCTATGGGGAATATCTCGGAAAGCCAGTCCTGCAGGTTCTCTGCCGTGTCCTTGTAGTTGCGCATCAGGACCATTGCCAGATGTGTGTGCGCATTGATGAATGAGGGCATCGCGATCATGCCTGAGGCCTCGATGATCTCATCGGCCTCGGTATATTCATTACCTACGCCCGCGATGATTCCATCGCGTATGAGTATATCTGCTTCCAGCGTCTTCTCGCGCTCTGTCATCGGGATGATAAGCGCGTTCTTGATAAGCGTCGTCATGGCCTTATTGTAGCGCATCGGAGCATTAGAATGAAGAAAGGCCCCGAAGGACCTTTCTCATCGCTCACTGTACCGTGGCTCTCTTTATCTTCTTGGTGGTCGTCATCTGCATCGGCTCGTCGACGATCGTCAGCTTCTCGATCTTCTTATAGCCTACGAGGTCCTTGTTGACCTCCTTGATGATCGCCTCGATCTCCTTCCTCATGCCTTCCTTATCAAGGTTGTTCTCCTTCGCGTAGTCCTGCGACGGGTAGATTACCGCCTCTATCGACTCACTCGGGACATCCTTCTTCATCTGGAAGCCGCGGATGAGGATCTGCTCGACCTGCCCGTAGAGCTGGAACATATCCTCGATCTCCTCAGGAAAGACGTTCTTGCCGCCCTCTGTGACGATGATGTTCTTGGCGCGACCCTTGAGGTAGACATAGCTTTCGCTGTCCATGTAGCCGAGATCACCTGTCTTCATATAGCCATCCTCATCGAAGAGTGCCTTGGTGTTCTCCTCGTCATCGAGGTATCCGAGACAGACGTTCGGTCCCTTGATCCTTATCTCTCCGATGCCATCAGCGTTCTTATCAGCGATGATCATATCGATGAATGGAAGCGGGCAGCCGATCGAGTCGACCTTGAAGTGCGATGGCGGATTGAGCGTCACGACAGGGGAGGCCTCGGTAAGGCCATAGCCCTGCAGGAAGTCCAGTCCAAGCTGCTGGTACTGCTTGAATACCACAGGTGAGAGGGGACCTGCTCCGCAGATGAGTATCCTTGAGTGATCAAGGCCGAGCTGGCTGAGGATCTTCTTCTGGAAGAACCCCTTGAACGGTGACTTGCCAAATGCCTTCTTGCACCAGCCGTTGATCGCCATGAGCGTCTTTACTAGGTTGTATGTGAAGGCGCCCTTGTCCTTGAGCTTCTTCATCACGCCCGCGATGACCTTGTTGTAGAGCAGCGGGATTCCCATGAATACGGTGACCTTGCCCATCTTCATATCATTGATCATCCTGGAGACGATGATGCCGTGTCCGAAGAGGCACTCTGCTCCGAACTTCACGCTCTCAAGCAGCACCGTCGTGCAGCAGTAGCTGTGATGGAGAGGAAGGAGCGCGTAGAAGACCTCCTTGTCGGTAAGGTACGGTACGAACTCCGCCGCCTGATATACATTGCTCACGATGTTCTTGTGGCTGAGGACGGCGCCCTTCTCGTTTCCCGTAGTTCCGGAGGTGAAGAGTATGGCGGCATAGTCATCCTCGCTTACCTCCACAGGCTGCGCAAGCGGATCCGTATCGACATCCATGATCCTCTGGTAGCTGTCGCTCTTTCCCTTCAGCAGCGCCACTCCATAGAGCGAATCGTACCAGGCGCCTCCGATGCCCTTCATCTTCTCCAGGACATCGAGGTCGCAGATGGCGAACCTGACCTTAGCGTACTCAGAGAGCCTCATGCACCTGTCGGTATGCATCTGGTTGTCTATCGGGACGATGACAGCGCCGGCTGCGAGTATGGCGAAATATGCTATTGCCCATTCAGGGCTGTTCTTGCCGTTCAGGAGTACCCTGTCTCCCTTCCTTATGCCCTTAGCCTGAAGGTAGGCCGCGGCCTTCATGATCTTCTGGAAGGCCTCCTTGTATGTCAGTGCCTTCTTGTCTGGCTCGAATACCGAGAAGGCGATGTTATCTCCGAACCTCTCGGTCGAGATCATGAATAACTGAGGGATCGTGGGCCATTCGCCCTTGATGATCCTTCCCCTGAAGCTGTCTAGTTCGTTCCAGATATGTTCTGCCATTTGAATCCTCTTTGACCGGGTCCTATTCTTACGAATCAATGCTAAAGTGTCAATAACACAGTACTTAACCATATGATACAGTATTAAGTAGTGAATAACTACTAGGGAAATGAGAGCTGTTTCGGCCCGGGGTTGTGGACACAGTGCGGACAAGTAAGTATAATCGCCTTGTTTTCGGGTAGTAGCGCAGGGGCTAGCGCACTTGGTTCGGGACCAAGGGGTCGGAGGTTCAAATCCTCTCTGCCCGACTAGGATAGCCGCATCGTCTGATGCGGCTTTTCCATTTCATGTGCTATCATCACTGAAGAGGTGAAGTGATGAACGATGTTATCAAGGGCCTTATCGAGAGGCGGAGCTGCCGTAGCTACAGAAGCGAGCAGATACCCGATGATATACTCAAGGAGATAGTGAGGGCAGGGCTCTATGCCCCGTCCGCGTCGAATAGGCAGGATGTGATGATGGCCGTCATCCAGGATCCTGATGAGATAAGGAAGCTGTCACAGCTTAATGCTCGGATAATGGGATCCTCCCATGATCCGTTCTACGGAGCGCCCACGGTGATCGTGGTGCTTGCCAAGGAAGAGTCCCATACAGGCGTCGAAGATGGCAGCCTCGTGATTGGTAACATGCTTAACGCCGCTCATGCCCTAGGTATCGGATCATGCTGGATACACAGGGCCTATGAGGAGTTCTCCTCAGAGGAAGGAAAGGGATTCCTGAGACGTTGGGGAATCGATGGGGATTGGAGGGGAGTAGGTCACTGCATCCTCGGCTATGCCATTGAGGAGGCTCCTGTGAAGCCTCGCAAGGAGGGCAGGGTAAGATACGTCAGGTGAAGTCGGCGAAGCGTGCCTCTGCGGCCCTCTGCAGGTCTTCAGGCCTCACTTCAAGCTGTACGCCTCTCTGTCCTCCGCTGACGAAGATCGTCTCCTCTAGGAGCGCGGTCTCCTCTATGAACGTAGGATAGTGCTTCTTCATCCCTAGCGGTGAGCATCCTCCCCGTATGTATCCTGTAAGGGACAGCATCTCTGTCTGCCTTATCAGGTCGATATCCTTGCTCCCCGTCAGCGCCCTGGCCTTCTTCATCGATATCTCGAACTCCGCGGGTAGGCAGAAGACGAAGATCTGGTTGTCTGAGTTGCGCATGACTATCGTCTTGAACACGCGTTCTGGATCGAGGCCCGCGTTCCTTGCCGCATGTATCGCGTCGAGATGGTCCTCGTCGAACTGATAGGTATGCACCGTATATGGTATGGAGAGGGATTCCAGGATCCTCATTGCGTTCGTCTTCATGGCCATAGTCTCTACGGATGGGCTATGTTAGGCAAGAAGGTACGTGCAGTATCCTACGAAGAACCAGATGCTTCCTGCCAGGACGAAGAGATGCCAGATCAGATGGTTATGCGGGATCTTCCTGATGCTGTAGAAGATGATCCCTAGGGTATAGGTTATCCCGCCGGAGAGCATGAAGAGGAAGAGCTGCCGCGGGATGTGGGGGATGACCTCGTTCCAGATCAGCACCACAGACCATCCCATCAGCGCATACAGAGCGATATGCACAGGGTAGAATCGTCCCCAGAATCGCAGTGTCGTTAGTATGCCTATCAGTGCGGCCGCCCAGATCGCGGCGGTGAATGATAGGGTGAGGGGAGTTCCTATATACATCAGCAGCGGGGTATATGAGCCTGCGATGAGTATATATATGGCACTGTGGTCGAATACCCTCAGCGCTTTCTTCGCCGTTCCTGCAGGCGCGATATGGTAGAAGGCCGAAGCCGCGTATAGCACGATGTTCGAAAGGGCGAATATGACCATGCCCGCTTTCGAGATGCCGTGGCCGGATGCCCCTGAGGAGCCAAGCACGAATGACAGCCCTATGAAGGAGAGTATCAGGCCAAGGAAATGGGAATAGGCGTTCTCCTTCTCCTCGGAGAGAGTCGGCATGTGCAACGGCAGCGTTATATGGGTGTCTATCCAGTTTTCCATGCCCTGACTTTACGGTCGATCGGAGGATCTGTAAAAAGTCAATTCTCATCATTTGCATGATCTGGATGGATCTTACCATCTCGGAAGAGGTGATAGTCATGATTGATCATGGCCTGTAATTGGTTGTATATTGTCCTGCATTTCGTCGGATAAATTGCCTGCAAAACGTCGGATAAACACCCTGCAAAACACCGGATAAAATGCCTGCATTTTGTCGGATGGATTGACAATTCTATATAATTATATAAAATAATGATATGATTAAGGATTCTGGATTCAATTATATAGAACGTATTACTGATAGTATTCTAGCGAAAAAGCTTAGATCCTCCGGGGCAGTGCTTGTAGAGGGGCCGAAATGGTGTGGTAAGTCAACGACCTGTGAGCAGCAGGCTAATAGCGTAGTCTATCTCCAGGATCCTATGACAAGGGACCAGGATATAGCCCTTGCTTATAATGAACCTGCGATATTCCTTGATCGTAGGCCTCCTCTGCTGATCGATGAATGGCAGGAGGCTCCTATCATCTGGGATTCGATCCGATTCGAGGTCGATAAGCGTAGATCTTTCGGTCAGTTCATCCTTACGGGCTCGGCAACTCCATTGGATATTAAGAGCAAAAGCGAGATCAGGCATTCAGGCATCGGGCGGATAACCCGTATGCGGATGTGGACCATGTCTCTTTATGAATCAGGCGATTCCTCTGGTACGGTATCCTTATCTAGCATGTTTAACGGGGAGCCGATAGGGGCTACCTGTGAAAAGCGCCTGCCTGACTATGCGTATCTGACTTGTCGTGGGGGATGGCCTATGGCCATGGATACTGATGATGACATAGCCCTTGAGCAATCGGTGAATTACGTTGATGAACTAGTCTCCACTGATTTCGTGAAGGCAGGAGGTCCTCCGAATAATGAGGACAGGGTACGTCATCTGATGGCTTCATATTCCCGCAGCATCAGCACTCCCGCCACGAAGGCCCTGCTGATAAGGGATATGAAGAGGAATGGTGAAGAAGTCTTTGATGATGAGACCTTCTCAAGTTATTTCTCTGTTCTTGACAGTTTGTTCGTATTCGAGGAACTGGAGGC
The DNA here is from genome assembly GCA_949299185.1 of uncultured Spirochaetales bacterium. Lineage (GTDB taxonomy): Bacteria > Spirochaetota > Spirochaetia > Sphaerochaetales > Sphaerochaetaceae > Ornithospirochaeta. The sequence continues at coordinate 81,318 of CASFZR010000007.1, read as the reverse complement.
ATGGAATCCGAATATACGGTCTAAGGCTAGGGTACAGTCTGCTCGTGTTAGGCATCTTACCGACCCTTCGATAGCGACTGCGAGCCTCGGGCTGGGGCCGAATGACCTGATGGGTGACCTAAAGTCGTTTGGATTGTTCTTTGAATCCCTTTGCATAAGGGATCTCAGGATATATGCCTCTGCCTTGAATGGCAGGCTGTATCATTATCGTGATAGCAATGGATTGGAAGCTGATGCGGTTGTCCATCTCAAGGATGGCAGGTATGCCCTGATCGAGGTTAAGTTTGGGAGGCAGGAGGATATCGATGCTGCAGCGGCTCACCTCCTGAAGCTTGCAGGTATCATAGATACTTCTACGATGCCTGCTCCTTCCTGCATGATCGTGATTACGGCTAAGAACACGGCCTACAGGCGTCCTGATGGGGTTTATGTCGTACCGCTAGGATGCTTGAAGCCGTAATATGATTTATTTATATTATATATAAATATTCCTCTGCATAGCAACGGGTAGACTCATCACATGCTATTATTATCATCAAAAATATCCAGATGGTGGATGAAAAAGCCAATGCTGTTATCTCTTTATGGCTTCATTTGAAGCGGTAAATCTATATACCGGCGACCGGACTTGAACCGGTAAGGGTTGCCCCGGCAGATTTTGAGTCTACTGTGTCTACCAATTTCACCACGCCGGCAGATAGCCGATGATAGCAGAATGACGGTGAAGCGGGCAAGCCATGTTGAATGTAATTTTCGTTTTGGTTATCGTATTTTCATGCTCAAGAGACTAGTTTCGCTTATCACGGTGCTGTTGCTGTCTGTTTCGCTCTTTGCCGCCCTCGATGAGAGCGCGTCGCGCATCCTTATCTCAGATATGCCCGTCACATACGGAGATCAGTCGTTCCGCGAGAGGATACTGGAGAAGACTGAGGGAAAGCGCGATCCTGTAGGGCTTGTCCTCACTGGTGGAAGCGCCCGTGCGCTGGCTCATCTCGGGGTGCTTTCATATCTTGAGAGCGAGGGGATAGTCCCTGATTTCATCATATCGAACAGCATGGGCTCCATCATCGGCCTGCTCTACGCTGCCGGCCTCTCTCCTGAGCAGATCATCGAGGTGCTTACCTCAGCAAATCTCTCCTCGCTGTTCTCGTTCACCCTCCCGATAGAAGGAGGCCTTCTCCATCCTGCGGGACTGGAGACTCTGATAAGAGGCGTAGTAGGCAAGGACCTCCAGCTTGAGGATCTCGATATCCCGGTGATGGTCGTATGCGAGGATCTCGTCACCAAGCGTGAGATAAGGATCTGCGAGGGAGACTTCACCGATGTGCTTCTTGCCTCCTTCGCGCTTCCTGTGTACTTCGCCCCAAGGGAGTACAAGGGGCATCTGCTGATCGATGGTGGCGTGATATCCCTGGCCCCCGTGAGCGCCGCGTTTGAGTATTCCGATACCATAATCGTATCCACGACGTTCTACGATGTCTCTTCGATAAACCTGCGCAACGTCGTGACCGTCCTTAATTCCTCCTTTGACATAGGCAAGAACCAGAAGGCCGCATCTGACATGAAGGCCCACGATGACTTCATATGGATACGCTGTGACGTGGAGCAGTTCTCCTTCATGGACTTCGATAAGATGGAGGAGATGGCTGGAATAGGCTATAGCAGTGCCGAGGCAATGGCCGATGAGCTTTCCGGTATCTATCGGTACGGAGGGATAAGCGGTAGCCTTGCGCGCGAGAGAAGAGGATATGAAGGGGCGATCGCCACCGTGAAGAAGGGTCTCAAGTACTTCGATCGGGTGGAGGCTGTATCCCCATCATATACGCTCGGTATCTGCTTCGAGTCCGATCAGAACGGGGATTTCCGCCGCTATCTCAATGACGCAGTAGATCTTGCCGTCGATTTCGATTACCGCTATTTCGGCTTCGAGGCCGGAGTATCCGCAGGATTCGCCTTTGATTTCACGACTCCGCAGACGACAGGCGCCTATCCGATGATCGAGGGCTATCTTGCATACTATCCTCTCGACAACCTCCGCCTTACCCTTGAAAGCTCGTTCGATTTCGGCCATGACCCGTGGTACATCCCCGAGCTGTACGCACGTCAGGGACTGGACTGGGTGATCATGACCACCGAGGATCTCTTCGGGGTATCATTCAAGGAGGCGTTCGAATACCGTACTGACTTCCAGGGCGGCAGTGCCCTCGTTGCCTCGGCCTTCTTCGATGGCTGGCTTACCCTTGACTGGTTCAACCCTGATATCTCCCTCGGCTATATGCTCGTGGCTGACGAGATCGATTTCCGCAACATGGGGAATTATCTGGATATCGACATATCATCGCGCTTCCTGCTTCCGCCTGCCGATTCGCTCTTCATCGATGCCCGCGTGTTCTCCAGGATAAGCGTTGATGGAAGCGGACACGTGCCGATGTTCCTTTCAGATGGATACACCAGCCCCATGCTTGGCAAGGATGCTGATTTCACAGATGCGGCCACCAGCCATATCACGATGCTTTCTGTGGCCTTCGGCTATGATGTGCCTTATACCCCGACCTTCGGGGAGTTCCTCATCATCGAGGATAGCGAAGTGGGGATCTACTGCGATCTCCTGATAAGGGATACGACGGTAAACGTCTCCACAGGAGTGGAGCTGCAGACAGCAATCTCCCTGATCGGGCTGATGGAGCTGCCGCTGAGGATCAGGCTGGGCTACGACTCATGGGCAAACAGCTTCGCAGCCTCATTCCTGATCTCGTTGAAGTATTAGTCCTCGTGCCTCTCGAGCCACTTCTCATCGGCTTCCGTGAGTTCGGTGTTGACCTCGCCGCTTTCCCCTTCCACATCATCCTTGGCAGGGGTCGCGGCCTTGCGGAAGTCAGGCTCAGGCGGAAAGCCGGGGAGCAGTGACATATCCTCGATGCTCTCGCCCTTCTGCCACTCGGGCCTCACTCCGGCGGCTACCGCAGCGGCGTTGCCATTGATGGCAAGCGTGCATTCCAGCGCCTCGTCAGGCGTCTCAAGCGCTTCCTTGATCGCCTCGATATCCTCCCTCTTATACATCGATATGTTGGTGAATATCGCTCCGGCTGCCTTATCCAGCTCCCTGCGGGCCTTCCCGATCTCCCCGTAGTGCAGATAGACCATGGCCATGTGTACATACGGATCCGCGAATGACGGTGTCATCGACTCGAACATCGCGTAGAGGATTCCACCTGCGAGGTCCCATCTCTCATCGATCATGAACATCATCGCCTGCATATCTGCAACGGCAGGGGAGGAGGGGAAGCGGCTCATCGCGTCCTTCACGCATCTGCGGAAATCCTTTCTCTTCCCGCTCTTCAGGTAGTATATCGAGAGGTTCACGAAGAGGTTTCGATCCTCTGACTTGTCCTCATCCCTAGCGCTCTCACAAAGCTCTATCGCCCTTTCCAGATCATCGTGGGCGAAGTAGTACATCGAGAGCGTGATCTTCGCCAGCGCGGCCGTCTGCTTATCCTTGCCGCCTACCAGCGGCTCCAGCACCTTCCTCGCTTCCTCTATGTCTCCATACTGCATCATCACTGACGCCGCGATCACGAGATAGTTGTCAGGCATCCCTGCCTTGACGGCCTTGAGTATGTATCCCAGTCCCTCCTCATAGCGGACGATGTCGCCCGCCTTGAAGATCTTATAGGCCTTGGAGAAGTAATAGGAGCCTCTGGAAGAGATGAAGAACAGTACCGCTGATGCTATCAGCAGGATGAACACGATGAATGGCGGCACGGATGGCGTCACCATGAATACGATTGCCAGCACCAGCATCGCTATTGCCGGCCATTGTTGATATTTCCTTAGCATGCTTCCACCGTTGAGTCTTGATTTTCAGTATGTTATCATCCTCTAAGCCTATGGGAAAGAGGATACTGCTTCATGTTTGCTGCGGACCATGTTCCACATCCAGCGTGGAACGGCTCATCTCTGAGGGTTATGAGCCTGTACTCTTCTTCTCTGATAGCAACATATTCCCCGAATCCGAATTCCTGAAGCGCTATGAGAATCTCCTCATCGTCGCCAGACGTCATGGCCTTGAGGTGATCCTCGATGACTATGACCATGCGGCCTGGAGAGAGGCCGTGAAGGGACATGAGCTGGACAAGGAGCATGGAGAGAGATGCTCCCTCTGCTTCCGCTTCAACCTGCTTCGGACCGCGGTCAAGGCTCGTGAGCTGAGGATAGATGAGTTCACCACGACCCTTACCGTCTCCAGGTTCAAGTCCAGCGCCGCGATCTTCAGCGCGGCGGGGGATCTAGAAGGATTCCAGAGGATAGACTTCAAGAAGAAGGATGGATTCAACCGTTCCGTGCGGCTTTCTAGGGAATACGGGCTGTATCGTCAGGATTACTGCGGCTGTGAGTTCTCTCTGAGGGACAGGCGATGAGAAAGCTCTTCAAGGTACTCACATCACGCCTTCTGTGGTCTGTACTCGCGTTCATACTCCAGTTTGCCGTCATTGCTTATTTCGTGATCTGGGCCAGCTATTACAAGGGGTATTTCTACTTCTTCTTCATCTTCTCGATCCTGATGGGCTTCGTGGTCTTCACGCGTCCTGAGAAGCCTGCGTACAAGACCGTGTGGATCTTCCTCATCTGCATATTCCCGCTCTATGGCGCGGTGCTTTACTTCCTTATGGCCAATAAGAAGCTCGGCTATTTCTCGCGTAAGAAGACGGCCGCCTTCCATAAGTCGCTGCCGCGTGAGGACAGCTTCCAGAGGAACGCCGATGAGGAGCTGTATTCCATCTCCCCGGAGTTCAGGAAGCTCTCGCTGTTCGTGCGGAACTCCACGGGGATGTCTGCATGGAAGGACACCGAGTGCAGGTATTTCGAGTATGCCGATGATTTCTTCTGCGATCTCCTTTCGGAGGTCGAGAGGGCGGAGCGCTTCATATTCATCGAGTACTTCATCATCGGGGAAGGCCATTGGTGGGAGCGGATCCTCTCCGTGCTTGAGCAGAAGGCCAGGGAAGGGGTGGATGTACGAGTCATATACGACGATCTGGGTTCTATAAGCGCCCTTCCCAAGAACTATGATAGGCGCCTCAGGGCCAAGGGGCTGAAGGCCGTTGCCTTCAACCGCGTGAGGATACATTTCAATCCGCGCCTGAACTTCCGTGATCATAGAAAGATATTCAACATAGACGGGAACATATGCTATACAGGCGGCCTCAATCTCGCCGATGAGTATTCCAACGACATGATCCGCTTCGGGTATTGGAAGGACAATGCCGTGAAGATAAGGGGTGCGGCCGTCTGGAACTTCACCTACCTCTTCCTGGAGATGTGGATGGGTGTCGCAGGAGGCCATGATGACCTGTCCCTGTATCTTCCGACCGTGATGGGCCGGAGCGAGGGCTTCGTGCAGCCCTTCGGCGATAACCCTCTCGATTCAGACACGACCACGGAGAATGTCTATAAGAAGATGATCAGCATGGCTCGCGATCACATATGGATAACGACTCCGTATCTCGTGCCCGATGACACGATGATAGAGGCGCTTTCCGATGCCGCGCGCTCAGGGGTGGATGTGCGCATAATAACGCCCCATCACCCTGATAAGCGCTCCGTGTTCGAGGTCTCCAGATCGAACTACCTCCAGCTTCTGGAGGCCGGCGTCAGGATCTACGAGTATATTCCTGGGTTCCTCCATTCCAAGACCTTCCTTGTAGATGATGAGGTCGCGATCGTAGGGACCACGAATATCGACTACAGGTCGTTCTATCTCCATTTCGAGCTTTCGGTGCTTTTCTTCCGCTCTCCTGTGGTCGAGAGCGTACGCCGTGATTTCGAGAGGACATTTGACATGTCCCGCGAGCAGACGGTGGCGATGGCCCGCAGCGTCAGCCTCCCCATGCGCGTGGTACGCTATTTCCTGCGTCTCTTCTCCCCGGCTCTTTGAGATTGACTGTAAGGCTCGAAGGCCGTACTCTTTCCATATGGATACTGTAGATAGAAAGCGAAGGAAGGCTCCGCCGAAGCCGACCCCTGAAGAGGAGGCGAGGGCCGCTTATGAGGATATAATCTCCGTATTCGCCGCGACCTCTGATACCGATGATATGAAGGCGCTCTTCGATGATCTCTTCACCGAGTCGGAGCGCAAGGACATGATCGCCCGCTGGCTTCTGATGGATGATATCTACAGGGGAAAGCCACAGCGTGAGATCGCGTCGGAAAGAGGGCTCTCCCTCTGCAAGATAACAAGGGGATCGCGTATGCTGAAGAAGGAGGACGGCTTCATGCGCCGCCTCCTCTCATCGCGCTATGATGAGGATCATACCCACATCTGAGCGGCCTTCAGGGCCTCCCTTACCGTCTTGTCCATGTCGTAGTAGGCATAGTCTGCGAGGCGGCCTCCGATGATGAGGCCGTCTTTCTCCGCAATCGCCCTATAGCGTGCGTAGAGAGCATTGTTCCTCTCATCGTTGATCGGATAGAACGGCTCATCTGTCTTCTCGTAGTCCACGGGATACTCCCGGCTGATCCATGTGACAGGTGAGGATGCCGCGCTGAAGTGCTTATGCTCGATGATCCTGGTATATGGCGTCTCTCGGTCGGTGTAGTTGACCACGGCCACGCCCTGGTAGTTCTCCTTCTCGATCCTCTCTTCCTCGAAGATCTCCGAGCGGTACTGGAGCTTTCCTTCCGCATAGCCATATAGCCTGTCAAGGCACCCTGTATAAAGCACCTTGTCCCCGAGGCTGTCCCAGCGCTCCCTCTCTTCTGCGTAGTCCGTGCCGAGGATCACATCCACGCCCTCAAGGAGCCTCTCGATCAGAGCGGTATAGCCCTCTGCGGGAATTCCTTGGTAGATATCATTGAAGTAGTTGTTGTCATAGGTGAAGCGCACGGGGATACGCTTGATGATCGAGGGGGGAAGCTCCGCGGCGCTTCGTCCCCACTGTTTTTCCGTGTAGCCCTTCACGAGCGTCTGGTATATGTCGCGTCCCACGAGGCTAATGGCCTGTTCCTCCATGTTCCTTGGCTCGCCCTTGATCTCCTTCCTCTGCTCGGCGATGATGGCCGCGGCCTCATCCGGTGTCACGATTCCCCACATCCGTGAAAAGGTGTTCATGTTGAACGGCATGTTGTAGATGCGGCCCTTGTAGTTCGCGATGGGGGAGTTGATGAAGGGACGGAAGGGAACGAGCGCGTTCACATAGTCCCACACCTCCTTGTCAGAGGTATGGAAGATATGGGCCCCGTAGCGGTGGATATCTATGCCATCACGCCTCTCCGTGTAGATGTTCCCCCCTATGTGGCCACGCCTTTCCAGCGCCAGCACGGTGTGGCCCTTCCTGACAGCCTCATGGGCGAATACCGATCCGAACAATCCCGTGCCGACGACGATGAAATCGTAGTGATCCCTCATCACTTCCTCCTTCTCTGCGCTCTCTTCTGCTTCGGTCCCTTATGACGGTCGGGGAACGAAAGGCGGCCATCCTCACCGGCCCTCGTGTCACGTCCATATGGCTGGAACTCCTCCTCCCAGCCCTTCCTGCGCTTCCTGCCCTTCAAGGCGTCGCGCTTGCCTGAGGCCTTGCGCTTCGGCTCGCCCTTCCTCTTCTCCTGACGGGCCCTGGTGACGATGGGCTTTCCCTTGATGGTGCGCTCGGAGTATGCCTTAAGGATAGTCTCCGCGACGGAATAGGGGGCACTGACGAATGACGAGTCGTCCAGCACCTCGATATCCACCAGGTCCTCATCCCTGACACCTGCCTGCTCGATGATGATGTTCGCGAGCATTCCCTTCGTGAGCCCATCGCGCCGGCCTCTGGCGATGAAGAGCCTAGTCATATCCTCATCGTCGTTCCTGCGGGACTTATCGCTCTTACGGGCCTTCTCCTTCCTTGCCTTGGGGACTATCGCCTCGATCTTCCTGTACTGGGTTATGTCCAGCTCATTTCGGTAGATAAAGCCGAGGATGCTGGCGAAGGCCATCTCTGGATCACGCCCAATGAGTACCTTCCTCGCGATCTCGAGGTATTCGTTCTGCGGTTCTTCCGAGAGGGCGCTCTCCACCTGTGCCGTGATTCGCGCCTTCTTTCCTTCGATGATCTCCTCGGCCTCCGGTATCTCCTCCTTGCGGATCTCCGCGCGCGATGCCTTGCGTATGAAGGAGAACTTCCTTGCTTCTGAGGGGGTGATGAAGGTGATGGCGGTTCCGTTCTTCCCGGCCCTTCCCGTGCGTCCTACGCGGTGGATGTAGATCTCTGGATCCTGCGGTATGGAGTAGTTGATGACATGCGTCAGGTCCTGGATATCGAGGCCGCGCGCGGCGACATCGGTTGCAACGAGTATCGAGATCTGATGATCCTTCATCTTCTTAAGGATCTGCTCTCGCTCCCTCTGCGACAGGTCGCCATGGAGTGATGCCGCGTCATAGCCTCTGTCACGGAGCTTGCTGCCGATCTCATCACACTGGAGCTTGGTGCGGCAGAATACCACTCCGTAGAAGTCGCTCTCCTTGTCTATGATCCTGGTGAGGGCCTCAAGCTTGTCAGATTCCCTGACCTCATAGTAGATCTGGTCGGCGCTGAGCGTAGCGCTTTCCTTCTTCTGCGTCCTGATTACCTCGGCGTTCTTCATGAAGCTCTCGGCAAGGCTCATGATCTGCGGTGGCATCGTCGCGGAGAACATGAGCATCCTCTTCTTCTCCGGTACCGCCCTCAGTACCTGCTCGATATCATCGATGAAGCCCATGTCCAGCATCTCATCGGCCTCATCAAGCACCATGAAGCGCAAGGCCTCAAGCTTAAGGGAGCCTCGCCTTATGTGGTCAAGGATCCTGCCCGGCGTTCCGACCACGATCTGCACGCCTTTCCTCAGCTTCTTCAGCTGGGCTTCCATGCTCGCGCCGCCGTATATCGGGGAGACTTCAAGCTTCCGCTCGCCGCGTAGGGATCCGATCTCCTCCGCTACCTGCCCAGCAAGCTCTCGCGTAGGTACGAGTATGAGAGCCTGGACATCGCTTGATGCGGGATCGATCGTCTCAAGGATGGGCAGTGCGAACGCTGCCGTCTTGCCTGTTCCGGTCTGTGCCTGCCCGACGATCTCCGTGCCCTCTTCCAAGAGGCGAGGTATCGCGAGCCTCTGTATCTCAGTGGGTTCCTCGAACCCCTTTTCCTTCAATGCCTTGAGCGTTGGTTCCGTAAGGCCCAGCGCCCTGAATCCTGGGAGTAGTTCATCCATATGATGCCATTGTATCAGAATGTGCGGAACTGTCCATCAGGGTAGGACCAGCCTGCGTCGCGCTCTTCCGACCTCAGTCTCCAGAAGCCCGATAGCCTCTGTGAAGGATATTGGGGATAGCCCCTCTGCCGATATCTCTCCCCGACAGAGTCCGAAGCATTGCCTGCCGTGATATGTAGAGAGCGTGCCTCCTGCGGATATCTCACGCCTGGCACAGGCCCTCATCTCTATCGAAATGCCATCGCCGCTGATGTGGAAGCCTTCATCCGAGGGGGTTATCATGACACTGCCGATCCTGTGGACACGGCCGTCGCGGATAATGGCATTCATGTTCCTGCCGCTTCCGCTTCCGTCTCCGATGACGAGCGCCCAAGGGATGCCAGCCGCCTCTCCTGATATCCAGGAGGAGCGGAATACCGTACCATCGTTCCATCGGCTCCGTTCCCATTCATATGAGCCTAGGCTCATGGTTGAAAGCTCCTTCCTCCTGTGGCCTACGAAGAGCGTGCCCTCTGCCTTCATCGGGCCTTGTGCCGAGCAGACGATCCAGTGCCGCCTCTCCTCCTTCTGGCAGAAGGCCGCGTTCATCGATTCCCCCTTCTCGTCATGCAGGAGGATATGCGCCTTGATACCGATATCTCCGCATGAGAGCCTCATATATGGTGCGGTGACGAGGAGCTGCAGCTTGCTTCCTCTTCTTACCACAGCCATGGTGATACCCTCATCGAAATATGAGAATTCATGGTCTGAGATGGGGTTGTCCGGCAGCAGCGCGTCCTTGCCTCTGGAGATTCCCTCAGCCTCAGCCCTGCCTATATGGCCGTTCTTCATATCGACGAAGGCTATGGAGAAGAAGCGGCGCAGGCCAAGGATGAGCATGTCGACGGTTATTGTCAGTCCGTTCTCCGGATCGGTTATGATGTATCTGTCCGCCTGCTTCAGCAGTGCCTTCTTCGTGTCGTTTGCCGAGAACTGCCAATATGGGCGGCGGGCCCAGCCTTCTTCGGTGAGCGCGCCCCTTGGCGTGAGCAGGGGAATAGGGGAAAGGATCTCTTGTTCCATAGGTGTATTATAACAAGAAAAGGCGGCCGTAGCCGCCTTCCTTGATGCCTTTATCTTCCTCAGCCGGAAATCCTTGAGAGATATACCTCGAAGAAGTTGTCCTCGAATCCATCCGATGAAAGCACCGATGACTGGAGATCCATCTGGGACAGCGAAGGAACGAATATCGTGGGATAGAGCGATGTCATATAGGAGGAGCTGAGTTCGGATGAGCTGTCCGCGGCAAGAGGACGGACGATGATATACTCATCGCCCGAGAGCCTCGGTGCGATTACGGAATCAAGCTCCGCATTGAAGATTTCGCTCTCGAAGGCCTCGTTGCCGGCGACTGCGCCTGACAGGAGCCTGTCCGGATCCGCGAACGCTAGTCCGTTGATCAGAGATGAGCTTGCCGGGTTCGGCGCCGCTGCCGCGACATCGGTCACGCTCACGCCGCTGATGGCCGCTGCATCATCCCAGCTCTCAACCGCGACGGCATACACCTCATCGGCCTTGGCCTGGAGATATGCGCTCATCGTCTCGCTGTCGTTCTCCGCGATATACTCCTTGACCGCGTTGAGGTTCTCCTCGTTCTCAAGGTCAGCCGAGGCCGCCGCGCTGTTCACCCTGTAGAGCGAATAGCCCTGGTCCTCAAGGGTCATGTACATGACGCTACCCATCTCTCCGGATGCGTCCTTGTAGCTGTCGGTGGAGCTTGCAAGGGCGGTATCCTCGAAGGTCGCCTCACCGTTCTGTATGGAGGCGAGAAGCTCATTGGCGCTGTCCTCCGTGGCGACCGTGATAACGGAAAGGTCCATGGCCTGGAACGGAGTGGGGTTTGCCTCCGCATATGCCCAGGCATCGGTGTCAGGGTAGGTCTCAGGTCCGACAGTGATATACTGGAAGGTCCTGGTGTTGCCGTTGAGCGCGGCCACGAAGTCGCTTTCCGCATCCGAGGTCCTCACCGATGTGATATCAGCAAGCACCATCTGCGAAGGCAGCAGCTCCTCGACCTGCGCGCGAACCGCTGACTTCTCCATCTGCGATGCGTTCCTGTATACCTCGGAGTCGAATACTCCATCCTCGTTGTTGAAGTAGCCGCTCTGGATTATCGCGTCATTTACCGTGGAATCGGTGGTCCTGATGCCGGCCTGCTCAGCCATCTGCCTCAGCGCCATCTCGAACACGGTGCTGTAATATGCCTGCATGTAGATCTGGAGGCTGTTCATCGCGTTCATCGGATACTGGCTGGAAAGGGTAGCCACCTGATTGTAGAAGTAGTTGCCGTACTCAAGCTCTATCTTCTCCCCGTTGTATCTGCCGAACTCTATCGAGCTGCTGCCGGAGAATACGGTAGTCGGGAGTATGAACGTGACGGAGATCAGGATGAGGACCACGACTCCGATGATCCATCCGATCGACTTCTTCTGCTTCTTGTGCTTTCCCTCGGCGCTCTTATTGCCGTTCTTGGGGAACTCAATACCCTTTTCGTTATCTGAAGGCATCTCAAGACCTCTTTTTCCCGTTGATATAAGCAAGCTGTTCCCTATGGAAACAGCTCTTCTAACGCTACCATTCTTATAGCTCTTCTGTCAATTCTGAGCCATCAGCCGACACCGAGATCGGTGTTCTCGACAAGTACCTCCGCCTTCGGGCTTTTCCTTATGATCGGAGCCAGCTCCTCGACGAATATCCTGCATAGCGCCTCATCCCTCTCGGTGGCTGTCGTGTTGGGCGTGAACAGGTTTACGGAGTAATAGGAGAAGAGCCTGTCGGCTATCTTCGCATCCTTCATGATGCTCTCCCTTGTCTGTCCCTTTATCCCGGCAAGGAGGCATACCCCCTCGAAATGCTCCCTGATCATCTCCGGGGTGACGTCCTCAGGTATTCCTTTGTTCCACGCTTCCCTGATCGCGGGATCGAAGGACTCGACGCCTGTGCGGAAGTGGACGCGGCAGGAAAAGAGGGATGCGAGGCGTGGCAGCACGTTCCTATACATCCAGTGCGCCTCGAACCACAGGTCATGTATGCCTCTCTCCTTCACGATCGCCTTGATATGCTCTATCGTCCTCCCATCGAGTTCCGGCGCGGAACCGGAGTTTATCACGTCAAGGACGCCATATTCCCCAGTGACGCTCTCAAGGACGGGCCTGTTCACTGCGTATGGATCTGAGGAGGTGTCCAGATGGTAGTCGCAGAACGCGCATCTCTTCCACCTGCAGCCCGTGCCTTGGAGTAGGATGAACTCCCGCCTCATTCCCTGATTTATCACGCTGTAGCGCTCGAGATCGCTCATGCATACCTCCTCTTCAGGTATCCTATCGCGGCATATGCAAGCGGCGTGCCGAAGATCGCTTCCAGGATTAGCTTGGCAACGTACTGGACGGCTATCATCGACAGAAGGTCCTCCGCCGGAGATGTCCCGGAGAATGCGATAAGCACGAAGACCGCTGAATCTATGGCATAGCCCACGGCAGAGGAGCCGATGGTCCTCATCCAGAGCCTCCTGCCATCCTTCTGCCTGTTCCTCATCGCCACAAGCACCTTCGCGTTCAGCAGCTCCCCGGAAAGGAATGCTAGAAGCGATGCCAGCACGATCCTTGGCACATAGGTGTAGATCGTCGCGTATGCCGTCTGTACGTCCTCCATGTACTCCGGATAGGGAAGAACCACGCCGATCGCGGTGAAGATGACAAGCATGAGGTTGCAGGCGAACGTCAGGATTATGACCTTCTTCGCCGTCCTGTAGCCCCATACCTCGGCCAGTACGTCTCCAAGCATGTATGCGAACGGAAAGGTGATGGTTCCCGCATCGAATAGCGCCAGCGGGCCGATCGTGATTATCTTGACGGCCATGAGGTTCGCCGTCAGATAGAGCGTGACGAGAAGGGCAGTCACCACGGTAAGTGGCTGAAAGCTGCCGATCCGGTTTTCCAGTGGGTTTTCCGGTACCTTATTATTCATAGCGGCAAGACTATACCACAGGAAGCGCAAAATGATAAGATTATCCTATGCGTCGCGTAAGGGCACTGCTGCTTATCCTCTCACTGTCGATCTCCTCGCTTGTTGCGGAGGGCGAGGTGTTCTTCTCTAATATAGTCAATGCATCATACCTTACCGATTTCGCGATGGGTGCCTTCCCGATAAGCTTCTGGGGGGAGTTCGGCATAGACCATATCGATCTCTTCCCTGATCTGAACACCAAGGTCGTCGTCAGGGTGGAGGCTGGCATGGCACAGCGCACGCTACGCCAGTATCCAGAGACAGGAGCGCTCATAACCGATCATAATCCAGGATCTGCCGAGAACTACTCGGTCGTGTTCTCATATGGAACCGTCGGATTCGAGCAGGGGGTCGTGGGTGGACTGGAGAAGGGTGATCCGGACTTCCTTGTCTTCGATTTCTCCCTTGGAATGAGGTGGGAGCAGGCCTTCGCCTCCCTCGCGGATATCCAGGGAAATGTCAATGGCGGAAGCGGCGTGTTCGGCAACCAAGCATATTTCCCAGGAGGACGCAAGGACTATCCGGGTACGCCTGAGCTTTCCGGCAACCTCTATTCGCTCGCGACCTCGCTGAACTTCGGGCTTGAGTTCCGCAATCTCGACAATCATTACATTCATCCAGATGGCTATGATTTCTCCATCTCCGCCTCGTTCGCCCCATGGTGGCTCTTCAATGATGGGCTCTCATTGATCAATACAGGCGCCAGGATCGACTATTACAGGCTCCTCTATGATGCATCGTGGAAGTATACGGCATATGAACTCAGCTCCGGAGACATGAACCTGTTTTCCATCGTCACCGACTTCAGTCTCCATTGCCAGTTCCTCTTCGGCTCGGATGTCCCGCGCTATGCATACTCCGTGAGATTCCGCGGCGATGAGATACCTCCTCGCTCCTTCATAACCGATGCCTATTTCGGCGTCATCCTCAATGGTCCTGAGTTTATTACGGTAGGTACTTACCCTCAGCTCTATGTCTTCCTTGAGAACGCGGTGTCGGCTGGAAGGGTGCTTAACAGCCTCGACCGGAGCGAGAGCGTTAAGTTCTATGGCTCTGTCGGCGCTAGGCTTCAGCTTAACGTGATGGGCGTGTTCCGCGCCTATGTGAGTATCTTCTATGACTATATGCCAATGGAAGGGTACTCAGGAGGATTCGATTATGAGCTGGGAGCCTACTTCTCGGCCTTCTTCTGAATCGATTTGAGGTATTTCCTGGCCCTCTTCTCCCCGCCTGGGACGTAGAATCCCTCATCCTTCATCTCCAGAAGCTCTTTGTATATGCCTTCGAACTGCCTTGCGACGACCCTGCCGTCGAAGCGCGAGCGGAGGTTTACGGCGCTCGCCGCCTTCTCATCGCGCTCCTCTGGGCTGTTGAGCACATGATCCATTACCTCGGCAAGGCTTTCAGGATCGCCGCCACGGAAGAACCAGCCCTCGTTCTCGGAGAATAGTGCCCTCATGTTATCGACATCGGCGGCTATGACAGGAGTGCCGGAGCATAGCGATTCTATCACGGTGATCGCCTGGTTCTCAGAAAGCGATGCGGTCACGAAGCATGATACCTTCCTTATGAGCCCGGAGCCGATGATCTCGTCATTCGGTATGAGTCCTGTCATATGGATGTTGCTTTCCAGCCCCAGGTTCTGGACGAACTTCACGAGCGCCTCATGGGCAGGTCCTTGGCCTATGATGATGAACCGTGCGTCCGGATTCTTCTTCAGACAGATGGCGAAGGCCTCGATCGCTATATCTATGGCCTTCTCGTAACCAAGCCTTCCGACGTATAGGAGCGTGCGCTTCCCAAGCCATGATGGATCGATCGCAGATGGAAGAGGCCTTTCCTTTCCTTCGTTCTCGAAACGGGAGATATCTATTCCGTTCGAGACATACCTCACCTCAAGCCCGGGGATCTTCTCCTCGACATGGCGGCAGGTCTCGCGGTTAGGAGCAGTGGCCATCCAGGTAAGGCGGAAGAAGGGGTTGAACACGACTGTCCAGATCGCATCCTGCGCGGCATTGGCGAGTTTCGTGCTTTTGAGCGCGTACTTTATATATATAGGATTGTCTATCAGGGTATGATGCGTCGCCAGGGTAGGTATGTGTAATCGACGCGCCGCGTGATTGAGGGCCATGCCCATGAGCCATGGGGAGGTGTTGTGTACGATGTCGATCCTGTATTTGATCAGGTAGGGCATGAGGTATGATCCGTAGATCGGCAGGAGCTTTATGCCCTTGTAAATCCATGCCGGGATCGCCTTGACGTGCACGATCCTGATGCCTTTCTCTATCACATCGGCCTTGAAGGCCTTTTCCCTCGGTACGAAGAACCAGACCTGGTGTCCCATATCGATCAGGTTGTTGGCGAGATTGATCGTTGTCGTTATGACACCGTTGGTCTCTGGATAGAAAATGTCGAACCCGAAGGCTATATGCATCAGGATTCCAACCCCTTGTTCATTTCTCTTTGAGATACTAGCAGAACTTCACAGGCTGTGCCATAGCAAATGAGCAGATTGCCGTCATCGCTCGTCATTTCCCATCACTTTGTCGGTTTCACGCGATCTTAAATGCCTGGACCGCTCCAAGCGCATTGGCATGGGTGTGCTTGCCATTCCTTGACTTTTGAAGCGAAACAGCTGATATTAACTGTAGCTTTAAACTGAATATATCAATAGGAGATTCTGATGAGCATTATCGAATTTATCGAAGCTAGAGAGATCCTTGATTCCCGCGGTAATCCTACCGTAGAGGTCGATGTAATCCTTGAAGACGGCTCTATGGGCCGCGCTGCCGTTCCATCTGGCGCATCAACCGGCGTACACGAGGCCGTTGAGCTTCGCGATGGAGATTCAAAGCGCTTTGGAGGAAAGGGCGTTCTCAAGGCTGTTGCGAACGTCAATGACATCATCGCTCCGGCAATCGAGGGAATGGATGCGCTTGATCAGGTCGCTATCGACCGCGCTATGATCGAGCTTGACGGTACCCCGAACAAGGGCCGCCTCGGTGCTAATGCTATCCTTGGCGTTTCCATGGCCGTTGCTCGCGCTGCTGCGGATTTCCTCGGACTTCCGCTCTTCAAGTATCTCGGTGCATATCATGCGAACGTGCTGCCTGTCCCGATGGCAAACATCCTCAATGGCGGCGCTCACTCTGACAACAAGGTCGATTTCCAGGAGTTCATGGTAATGCCTATCGGCGCCACTTCCGAGAGAGAGGCTGTCAGGATGGTCGCTGAGGTGTTCCATGCTCTCAAGTCCGTACTCAAGGGCAAGGGCTACAATACCGGCGTAGGTGATGAGGGCGGCTTCGCTCCTGACCTTCAGAGCAACGAGGAGGCTCTTGATGTCATCATGGAGGCTATTGCCAAGGCTGGTTATACCGCAGGCCGCGATGGCGACTTCATGATCGCTCTTGATCCTGCTACCTCTGAGCTGTATGACGAGAAGACCGGCAAGTATACCCTCAAGTGGACAACCGGAGAGCAGCTTTCCTCTGCTCAGATGGTCGAGCTTTGGGAGAACTGGGTCAACAAGTATCCTATCATCTCCATCGAGGATGGCATGGCTGAGGATGACTGGGAAGGCTGGAAGCTCCTTACCGAGAGGATCGGAGACAGGGTACAGCTCGTCGGCGATGACCTCTTCGTCACCAACACCGAGCGCCTGAAGATGGGTCTTGAGCAGGGTGTAGCCAACTCCATCCTCATCAAGGTAAACCAGATCGGAACCCTCACTGAGACCTTCGAGGCTATCGACATGGCTCAGAGGAATGGCTATACGGCAATCGTCTCCCACCGCTCCGGAGAGACCGAGGACAGCTTCATCGCTGATCTCGTAGTCGCTCTCCAGACCGGCGAGATCAAGACCGGTTCGATGAGCCGCTCTGATAGGCTTGCCAAGTACAACCAGCTGCTTAGGATCGAGGATTACCTCGGTGACACGGCTAAGTATGCTGGCCGCGATGCGTTCAAGGTTCTCTAAGAGCCTTGATGCCCCTTCAAAGCCCGGTGAAAAGCCGGGCTTTCTCTATGATTCCACGCCAATTCCCCGACACTTGAAAGCGATGTGTAGGGATTATGATGTAGTGAGGATTCACTATCGGCAGATAATCCCCCCAGCTGTGATTTTCCTGAAAAACTTTTTCCGAGCCCCGTTCGATCTCTCTCCAGACAGCCTGTCGACTTGGCTTTAGTTGCAATACAAAGTGTCTGATTTTCATAAAAATAAACTATAATTAGCTAACAATATGTTAGATAAAATGCATATTTTGCTTATATTTAACACATATATTTTTTATTGTGTAAGAACTGTGAGGAATATGGATTTAGCTTGACAATTGAATGAAGCGGTTGCTACAATTTTGCTGAATTAACGGAAAAGGGAGCAAATAGGCTTCTTTGAGGCCTACCCTGAGTTAAATGGAGGATAGTACTTGTATCACTGCTCGTACTTGCAGTCGCTGTTTCTGGCGCTTTCGCAGCAGTAAACTTCTCTGGAAATTTCAAGACGGGCTATGTTTTCGCTGTCAATGACGGAACATGGAACAACCAGATTTTCGGACAGGATAATACGAATACTAACCAGACCAAGCTCAACCTTGGTTTCGCTGATGAGAATGGCTACTGGACTGTCGGACTCGAGGGCGAGGTCTATCTTGATGGATCTAACCTCAATGCTTCCACGACTGGAAACAGGATTGCTGGAGACATCACGCTTGACATCGCAAAGATGATCGGCGGCGCTGACACCGACTGGTCTGCAGCTCTTTCTCTTGTCGCTAACGACAGGATCACCGCTCTTAGGGCTTACACCAATAAGTCCGGTCTTAACTATGACCGCGTAAGGACTGACGAGCCGGGCCTCTGGACGAACCTCGTTCTTGGTTATGGTAGCCTCATTCAGGTTCAGGTCGGTGGCGCTCCTGCTCTTACCGGAACCGCTGACAAGCTCGGTGGCCAGGGCGACGGTGACTTCATCGCATCTGTCATGACGAAGCCGATGGACGGACTCGCAATCTCCGTTGATTGGGCTTATGTTGGTGATCAGGCTAACGTAGCTGCTACTGACACTACTCCTGCATATGTTAACAAGGATGCTTATGGTGTCGTAGGTGCAGCTGCTGATGTCAACGTTGGCGCTCTTGCTGGCCTTGACTTCGACCTCGGAGTAGGCGTTGCTGACAAGTACTACTATGGTGCAGAGAAGAACGTCCTTGCTGCTCAGGTCTATGGTGGCGTAGATGCATTCGATGCTTATGTTGAGTATGTACTTGATGGCGATGTTTCTAAGCTCCACCTCGGTGCTAACATCAACGCTGTTGAGAACGTTCTCCTCAACGTCTATGGTGGTATCGCTGACTTCTCCGCTATCGGCGACAACTTCTATGTTGGTGGTAACGTTGGTTATGAGGTTGCTGGCGGTGTTTCTCTCCAGCTCAACCTCCAGTATTCAAAGGGTGGTTACATGACTGCTAACGGTGGCGATGTCTCTAACGGCGCTGTCAAGGCTGAGGGCTTCTCCATCACCCCGATCATCGCTCTTAACTTCTAATAGCGGTATCGAACAAGAACCAAATGGCAGGCTCCTTCGGGGGCCTGTTTTGCTTTCTTTATCTTTTTCGTCCATATCGTTGGCAGAAAAGGGGACCCAAGGCGTATATAATATAGGAGGTCCCGGATGGCCAGAGAGAAGGATATGGATAGGGCGAATTTCTCAAGCTTCGATTTTGAGCGTATCAGGAAGAGGGGAACGGTATACGTCGATAAGACGATGTATATCAAGAGGCTTCTCGATCTTGATTCCAATGTCGTGGTCTGTACGGCTCCCCGGAGGATGGGGAAGAGTCTCTTCGCCTTTACCCTTGAGAGCCTCTTTTTGGGTAAGAGGGAACTCTTCAAGGGGCTCTACATAGACGGTACAGGTTATGACTACGAGTTCCATCCCGTCATACACATAGACTTCGCAATTCTCGGAACCTTCACGTCTGCCGGCATAGATTCGTTCCTGTCAAGGGAGCTTCGGCGTACTGCCCGGCTATGTGGGCTGGATATGGAACTTGCTGAGCCCAAGGATATGCTAGCGGATCTTGTCGATGAGCTTTGGCTCAAGTATGACTCCGCTCCAGTGATCCTCATAGATGAGTACGACAGGCCTCTCAACTCCTGCGATGAGACGGAGAGGCTTCCGGAGATACAGCAGGCTTTGAGGAGGTTCTATTCCGTGTTCAAGGGGCTCTCTCCGAGGCTGCATCTGGTCTACATAACGGGGATCCTGAAGTTCAGCGGACTCGGCATCTTCAGCGGGCTGAACAACCTGGTGGACATCTCGATGGATGACAGGTTCGCAGGGATGTTCGGCTATACCGAGGAGGAGGTGAGGGAGTACTTCCATGAGGGCATAGAGGAGTATGCTGAGAAGGAGGGGATGAGCGAGGAGGGGGTGTATGAGGCGCTGAGGGAGATGTATGACGGCTACCTCCTCTCACCCGGAGGGGTGCGGGTATACAATCCGGTGTCTATCGGGATGTTCATGTACTATCTTGAGCTTGAGAACTACTGGATCAGGACAGGGCTCTCAACGATAGTCGTTAACTATGCGAGGAAGCATCAGCTGTCGCTTGATGCGATCGGTGATATGTCGATCAATCTCGATTCCCTTGCGACCTTCAGCATCATAGACTTCCTTTCCGGCGGTACGCTTTCCGATGATAAGCTTCTGGCTCTGTTGCTGATGACTGGCTACCTCACATTCACTGGAGAGAGGAATGAGGAGGGCAGGCTGTGTCTCCGCGTTCCGAACAAGGAGGTGCTGAGGACGCTTGCATATGAGTGGGAGAGCGTGTATGTTCCTCCTCAGGTGAACCTGAGCGATACGATTGCCTATAAGATAGCAAAGGCAATGAAGGCTGGTGATACGGCGACTATCATAGAGTGCCTGAACCACGGGCTTACGTTCGTGACATATGATGGCTTCCGCCTTGATGAGAGATTCTTCGACAGTCTCTTCCTTTCGATGCTTGGTATCTCCCTTGAGAGCATTCCCAGAGGAGAGGAACATACCACGCGTGGCCGCATAGATCTCTTTGCCAGGTCAGGCAGACATGCATATATCTTCGAGACTAAGATCGACCAGAGCGCTGAGTCTGCGATAAGGCAGATCGAGGCGAAGGGGTATTCCGATAAGTTC
Organism: uncultured Spirochaetales bacterium; assembly: GCA_949299185.1. GTDB lineage: Bacteria > Spirochaetota > Spirochaetia > Sphaerochaetales > Sphaerochaetaceae > Ornithospirochaeta. Next base: position 60,866 of record CASFZR010000007.1, on the reverse strand, counting down.
ATCCATTGGTCCAGGAGCAACGGCATCACGATGCATATCGTTGGACTGGATATAAGCAAGGACAAGCGGCAGATCGTGGAATGGAAGGAGAAGGTGGAGTAGAGGTCCGCATCCTCATGCGAGTGATGCGGCCGTTTCCTTGATCGTCGCTATCAACGTGTCGAGATGCTCATGGGTGAGTGCTGGATTGAGGAGCGTGAACTTGAGCATCACGTGATCCTGGTATACGGTCTGCCCGATTACCGTTCCCCTTGAGAGTAGTTCTCTCCTTATCCTCTTATTCAGCTCGTCTCCGCCTCTTAGCGCGAACACGACAGAACTCAGCTCTGGCCGTACTGGTGCTACGAAGGCATCGTCTGAGGATATCCTTTGATAGAGATAGGCGGCGTTCTCTATCGCTGTGTCTATGATCCTCTCGTATCCCCTGCGGCCTCTTGTCCTGAATGAGATATAGACCTTCAGTGCGTCGAAGCGCCTTGTCGTCTGCATCGATTTCCCCACGAGGTTTATGTATCCGTCCTCCTCGTCCTCCTCCCTGTTGAGGTAGTCCGCGTGGATGAGGAAGCAGTCGAGGGCCTTCCGTTCCTTCACGAGTACCGCTGAGCAGCTTATCGGAAGGAGAAACATCTTGTGGAAATCTATGGTTATGGAGTCTGCCTTGTGGATATCTCCAAGCCTGTCCTTGTAACGGCTGCTCATGATGGCTCCAGAGCCATATGCCGCGTCTACGTGGAGATAGGCTCCGTATCTATCCGCGATATTCCGTAGCGAGGATATATCATCGATGCTGCCGAAATCAGTGGTACCTGCAGTGGCTATGATCAGGAACGGAAGGTATCCTTCCTCTGCGTCCTTGCTGATGATCTCCTCTGCCTTCCTGATATTAATGCGAGCATTGCGGTCGATGGGGAGAAGGACGACGGAATCATATCCTAGTCCCATGACGTGGGCGCTCTTCTGGAAAGAGAAATGGGCTATCTCCGATGTGTACATCCTCAGCTTCCGCGCCTCTGGAGGCAAGCCCTCCTTCTTGACGTCCCATCCGAGCCTTTCTGCTATGTACCTGTCCCGGTGAGCGATCGCGGCAGACATATTAGACTGGCTGCCTCCTGATGTGAATGTGCCATCGGCGTCCGCTTCATAGCCGAAGAGCGAGCAGAGGCCGTGGATCATGGATTCCTCGATCTCTGTCGCAACAGGGCTCTGATCCCAGCTGTCCATGCTGTTATTGAACACGGCGATGATAAGCTCTGAGGCGATTGACTCCAGGAGTGCAGGGGAGTGAAGGTGCGGCATATAGGAGGGAGACCATGGCCTGAGCATATTGGGGAGTATGGTCTTCCTGATGCTCTCCATGGTGTCTTGCCATTCCATTCCTTCCTCAGGGAGGAAGCCCAGTCCTGCCACCGCATCCCTCAGGCGGTATGGATCTATGCCAGAGAACGCCGAGTCATCCTCGATAGAGTCGAGGATGGCGTCGAGCGTGTCCGTGATGAGTGCCTTCAATGCGTCCTTATCCTCGCTTCTGGAGGATAGGACTGCCTTGTCATCAAGCGTGGTCAGCATTTACCTTCCTTACGACGCTGGAGAATATCCTGAGCATCGTGTTGATATCATCCATGGAGACATTGAGGGCGCAAAGACAGCGCATGACGCTTCCGTTCCGTCCTCCCTTTTCCATGACGAGATGGTTCTCGAAGCAGAGGCGCTGGACTGTGGCGGCAATCTCTCCGGATGGCTCAGGATTTCCCATAAGGTCCTTCTTGCCGTTCGGATCGATGAACTCTATGCCGAGCATCAGGCCGCGTCCGCGTACATCCCCGATGATGCTGACCTCTTCCTTGAGAGACTCAAGCGCAGTCTTGAGGTACTCGCCCTTCTTCCTCACGTCCGCGAGGAACTCCGGCTGTGATACCCTCTTCATGAGGACGGTTCCTGCGGCCATTGCCAGCTGATTGCCTCTGAAGGTCCCTGCATGGGCGCCTGCGGTCCACTTATCGAGATCTTTGTTATATACGACGATGCTCAGCGGCTGGCTGCCTCCTACGGCCTTGCTCATCAGGATTACATCAGGGATGATTCCAGATTCCTGGAAGCCGAAGAAGTCGCCGCTGCGTCCTATGCCGCACTGGATCTCGTCGACGATGAGAGGTATTCCCAGTTCCTTAGTGACTCTCCTCACGGTCTGCAGGAAGCCCTTTGGAGCCGGTATCACGCCGCCTTCTCCCTGTATAGGCTCGATTATCACGGCGGCAGGGAGCGTCACTCCGCTCTCTGGATCCTTGAGCATACGCTCGAAATATGCCCCGCAGGCCTCCGCGCCTTTCTCTCCTCCGATTCCGAACGGGCATCTGTATGAGTAGGGATAAGGCATGAACTGGACGCCAGGCATCAGGTTCTGCACGCTCTTCTTCGCGTTATGATTGCCCGTAAGGGCTAGGGCTCCATGCCCCATCCCATGATAGCCGCCGCTGAATGCGATGACATTGCCCATGCCTGTTGCTGTCTTGCATAGCTTTATCGCAGCATCGGTGGCATCGGTACCTGAGGGAGAGCAGAACTGTATCTTCACGTTGTTCCGCATCTCTTCAGGAAGGATGGATATGACCGTCTCAACGAACCTGTCCTTTACCGGTGTCGTGAGGTCGAGAGTGTGCAGCGGTGCATCGCTGGTTATCAGATCGACCATTGCCTTCGACACCTCGTCATCGTTATGTCCAAGAGCGAGCGTTCCTGCTCCGCAGAGGAAATCAAGATACCTGTTTCCCTCCACATCTTCGACCCATGATCCCTTCGCTTTCTTAAGCGCGAACGGGAACTTCCTAGGATAGCTTCTAGCAGAGGACTCGAAGTCGCTCTGACGAGAGATAAAGTACTTGTTGGTCTGTGTCATTTCCATCTCTTTGTCGTCACTCCATGTTATCTGTCTGGCAATGCCAGCCCTTTAATCTCGTTAAGTCTCCGAGGCAATGCCTCGTGATTGCGAGAGAATGATAACAGCCAAACCCCCGCTTGGCTAGCCTATAAAGCCATAAGAGGTGGCAATGGCAATATAATCAAAAGGCAATGCACCGGACTTCTTGCTGATTATTGAATATAATTTTATATAAAACAAGGAAATGCCTGTTAATTACATTTAGCATGTGTCTTACAGGTCCGTTGGGTTCCTGCCTGTCAGCGGATACCTGATGTTGGTCAGATGGCAGAGCTGGGGCGTATATCTATCAGGAGACATTATATGGCTCGGCAGATGCATGATGGATTCGAAGAGAGGAGGAAGGAGTATGAAAGACGGATACGTGAATGGCTGAGCAATGAGAACAGGGAACATTTCAAGGGCAAGACGCTGAAGGAAATAATGGCTGGAATCAGCCCTGCTTATCTACCTGTAGGAGAGGTCCCTTCCATTGCCCAGGAGTTCTTTGGCGTTGATGACCCTCGTGTATATTCCGGAGCGGCATATTTCATGGAACATGCCTTCACCCGACATCCAGATCTCTCTGTGGAGGATTACGTGAGGATGATCGATGTCTTACATGATTATGAGAATATATACATTGCAGATGTGGCAGATGATTGCCGCCTGATTTTTTCCAAGCGAGAGTCAGATAGATATTGGAGATGTATTATCGGAAAGAACCATGGTAATAATACGATCCTATATATCTCGTATTATGGACCTAGCAGAGAAGTGGATTCGAATAAGAAGATATTAGCATCACGGGTGTTCGGCCTCTCACCCTACAGGCCTGATGAATAATCAGCCGCTGTCGCCATCTCCAGTCTACGTGATGCCGTTTATTAGAATGTATCATCTGCTGCCATATCCGTCAACGAAGATGTCACGTTGGTCTAGATGCAGGGTCAGGGCGTATATCTATCAGGAGATATTATATGCCCCGGCAGATGCGTGAAGGTTTTGAAGAAAGGAGGAAGGAGTATGAGGAAAGGATACGGAAATGGCTGAGCCCTGAGAATCATAGATGCTTGGCAGGAAAGACGATCGGTGAGATAAGAGCTGTCGTTGGAAACGATTTCCTTCCGGTAGGAGAGGTTCCTGATGAGATCCTGATGTACTACGGAACTGATGATCCTTGCGTTTATGCGGGGCCTGCCTATTTCATAGAACATGCCGTCAATCGTCATAAGGAACTTGGCGTAGAGGATTATGTGGGTATGCTTGATGTATTGACGGATTACGATAGCCTGTATAGTCAGGATGATGGTGCGCTTGTCTTACTCAAGGAGGGGAAGCCATCACGACAGGTCATAATCGTCCTTGATGGAAATACCGGCAGGCTTATCCTTTACAGATCGTTCTTTGGTGGAAGGCGGAAAAGCCGGAAGTGGCATGAGATATCAGAAGCATCGCCAGTGGTCGGCACTCCACTCTCCCTCCCCGAGGACAGATAGTCCTCAGACGCTTTAGCCATCTCTAGTCAAGACGATGCTTAGATTAATCAGAATGTATCATCAGCCTTTATATCAGTCAACGAAGACATCACGTTGGTCAAAATGCAGGGCTAGGGCATATATCTATCAGGAGACATGATATGCCCCGGCAGATGCTTGATGGCTTTGAAGAGAGGAGGAAGGAGCATGAGGAAAGGATACTGGAGTGGCTTGCCGGAGAGGATATAAGGAAATACAAAGGCATGTTCAGGGCAGATATCATAAGTGCGACAGGAGGATATAAAAGATATCCTGTTGCAGAATTGCCTATAGATGCCGTTAGGTATTTTGGTGTTGATGATCCTCGGGTCTATTCCAATCGAGGTTATTTCATCGATCATGCCGTAAACAGGCATGGTGATCTTAGCGTAGGAGATTATCTTGCGATGCTTGATACATTTACAAGCTCTTCTCCCGATTCGGATATCCTGATTGACGATGATTCGAAGACTAAGGCCCTGATTTTCATCAATAAGATTGATGACCATTGGTTCAAAGGCGTTGCCGAGCTAGACAGCAATACACAGCAGATAGTCCCATATATGACCTATTTCAAGACAGGGAAGAAGCCAGACACCTGTCTCAAGTCATTAAAATAAGAGCCGTCTGTGTTCGTCACGCACCCTGCTGGCCAGGATCAATGGAATCCTGCTGCCGTCGACATCTCCGACCTACACGGCTCTTCTAATCAGACTGTATCATCAGCCGTTATATCAGTCAATGAGGACATCACGTTGGTCAAAATGCAGGGCCAAGGCGTATATATAGCAGGAGGCAATATGAATGGCTTTGTGATGATCAGCAGCGAATGTCGTAAGGATCCAGACATCTCCCGATGCTTTACGGAAGCGGAACGCATGAGTCGTATGCGCATAAGGGCAGGGAGATGCCGCAGGAGAGGATCAAGGAGTCCCTTCTCTATCGGATGGAAGGGACCCTGTATGCTCATAGTGCTGTCCAGGATATCCCGATAGCGGCCTGGAACGTCGGACGGAATACGTCGCGCTGGTTATGATAGTTCCACTGGAAGATGCCTGCGACCTCAGCGGTGAGCTTGAGGTTCTCCATGAATGAGTAGCTTCCTCCTACTCTCGTGGAGAATGTATGCTCGACGATTCCCGTCGGCGTGGAGTCCGTCAGGCCGGTCCTGTTGTTCCTGTCCCTCCAGTCCTCCTTGCCGTTGTCCCCGTGCGCCATATAGAGCAGGCTGCCCTTGACGCTCCAGGCATCCAGTGAGGTATATTCGGTTCCTATTGAAAGGACGATCGCATCCGGACCGTAGATATATCCCGTGTAGCTCTCCTCCGTCGTATTGTTCTGGCTGAAGCGGTAGCCGATGATGTGGTCAAGCATATAGCAGTCCTCACCGTCCAGCGTCTTGTAGTTCAGATAGAGATAGGGGGAGGTATAGGCACCCTCTATGTAGGAATCGAGATAGCCGTCATCGAGGGTGAGTATGTTCCTCACGTTCAGCAGGAAGCCGAAGGCCGCAGGAACGGTGCTGTTGACCTCTCCGTATATCCTCATCTGGTCGATCACGAGCTGTCCTGTCGCTATGAAGCCAGGCAGGAAGGCGTATTCAAGCTCGAAGCCGAGGATGTTGTTCAGCTCATCGCCGTTTCCGATCACGAGATCGACTGACTCGGAGTTGTTGTTCCAGTTATGGATGATCATCATGGGGTTGAGCATCCTCAGATCGAATGGTGCGTCCGTGAGCATCTCTGCGCCGATGTTCACCGCGAATCTCACCTTGTTGAGTATGTTGAGGTCGAACCTGTGGATAAGCCTGTTCTGATGAAGGCCATCTAGCTGGAAATCCCTTCCTTCCTCTATGTTGTCGAAGTGGGTCAGCGAGAGATAGTAGGAGAAGATATCTGAGAAGGCGGAAAGCTTGATCATCTCCTGATACGAGAAGTTGTCTCCGATCACCATATTGCCCGTAATGCCATTGCCGAACTCCTGCCGTGAGCGTCCGATGAAGAGGTTGAGGAAGTCGTTTCCTATCGAGCCGCCGGCCTTTATCGGCTGGTAGTTCAGTACCGTGTAGATATTCCTGCTGTTGCCGAAGTACTGCCATGAGCCATCGAGAGCAGGGGAGAGAAGGAATCCTGCGTTGGTGAAGTTATAGAATAGCCCGTCTTGCGCCTGATGCAGCCCCGTGTCATTCACGATGAAGCCTTGAGGACCGTCCTTGAACATGTACTGCAGGTCAAGATAGACGATATCCCCGAAGTACGCGTGCGCCTCTCCGTATATAAGAGGGATACGGTCGCGGTAGGGGATGAAGAACTCGTCGGTAGGGGTTGATTTCACGTTATTGAACGCATAGGCCTCGAATCCGATGAAAAGCTCGGGATCGAACTCTGCGTATCTTGATTCTATCGTTATGCCGACGGAGGGATCCTCAAGCCTGGATGCGATATAGTCATACTCATCCTTCTGCCGCTGCGTGAGTGAGGCGTAGTCCAGCCTCTCAAGCGCCTGCATGATCTCGGCACCCGTCGTCGGAGACACAGGGGCCGGCCCGAGATTTCCGGTCGTGATGCAGAGTCTGTTCGCCCTTATCCAGATGTCATCTGTCATGAGGTATGTCTTCTGCAGGTTGCCTGCAGGAAGCATTGCGATAGCGGCTAATAGCAGCATTATGATGGTATTGATGCGTTTTCTCACTTTCTATACCTCCATATGGTTCGGCCCCTATATGATAGCAGGAAACCACTGAGGGTGAATATATGGTGCTTTCACACCATCTGTGCTATATGAGATGCATGAGGAAGCCATTAGTTTTCATAACATGCCTGTTTCTCCTGCTCATCCCTGCATCCGCTGCTAATATGCAGAAGGTCTATACCGCGCGTGACGCGGTCTATCAGCGTGTCGAGAGGCTATGCCGCATAGCCGGCGTCTCAGGCCCTTCTGCCTTTTCTCCGCTTTCCGCCCGTGGCCTTGAGATGGCTCTGGAGCGGATAGATAAGGCGGATCTTGATGCTGCGGACAGGGCGGAGTATGACCGCCTTCTTGCAGAGATCAAAGGGGATGGGGGCAGGCTTGTCGACGCGGATGGCTTCGCGATGGAGCTCGATGTGGGAATAAACGTCGGGGTGAATATCGCTGACTATGCTGACTTCGACTGGTCGAACTCCTCCGGGATTGCCCCTGACAGGCGCTTCGATGCGCTCCTGCAGTACCGTTTCGAGGAGCCTGCCATTTCCATACATCCGGGATTCTACTTCGGTGACCATATCTATATGGATGGTGACTTCGCTCTCCAGAACAATAACCACCATATGTACGAGAGTACGTTCGGATGGCTCCTCACAGGCTATGATGGCTCTCTTTCCGTCTTCGGTAGCAACGGGCCTACGAGTCCTCCGGGGGAGCTGCCGCTACGCGCGGGGCTTTCCGCTGGCAGTGATCATGTTTCCTTCATCATCGGGCGCTACCCTCATAGCATAGGCTCTGGCGTTACCGGCAATCTCGTCGTCGGCGATAACTTCATCTACCAGGAGGTGGCGGCCCTTTCGTTCATGAGCCGTTATTTCACCTATAACATCTCTGTCACTCGGTTCGATCAGATGGAGAGCAAGGGGCCGGGGAGCCTTATCACTGACACATCGCGAAATGAGTTCACGGGCCCTCAGCAGTACAGGGTCATCCATCGCTTCGATGTCCCGATCATCGACAGGGGCAGGGTATCGCTGAACCTCGGAACGATCTATAACTCAGACTTCGGGTTCGACCTCCGCTTCTTCTACCCGTTCGTACTGGGACACAATTACTACAACTATGACAACAGCACTACCAAGAGGCCGTTTGACGAGGCGAATAACATCATCAGCCTGAGTACTGAATGGATGCTTGGAGGCGGGTTTTCCATCTATGGGGAGATAGCGATCGATCAGGCGCAGATGCCTTGGGAGAACAAGGCGAGCGTGCCCTCTGCGTATGGCGTGCTGCTGAACCTGAGACATTCCACGCGCATCGGCAGCGGGGTCCTGGACTCGTGGATAGAGGGTGTCTATACCAATCCGTATCTCTATCTCAACCAGAAGGTAGAGGAGGATGGCTCCTATGACTTCAACCTCGACTATATCGTGGGCTATGAGATGAGTACGCTTGCCGATTACGGCTACTCAGGCTATCAATATGGGCCGGACTCAATCGTCCTCGCGCTTGGAAGCAGGTATTACCATGATGAAGGACTCTGGGATGCCGGCGGCAGCATCATGTACCGGCTCCGGGGGCTGAAGCACCTCTCGCATGGCTACAATGGCCTTTACGACACCTCGATCGATATGTCCGATGCCCTGATAGGCGATGACTTTATCGGCGTGATGACGCCATCGGGTGGCTGGAGGAGGGCGGAGCATCTTATCCAGCTGAAGGCCAGCGGAAGCTATCTCTTCGCGGATATCGGTATTAGGCTCTACGGGCTTGCTGGCGTGAATGTGTACCTGAACTACGGCAACGTGGAAGGAAAGAGCCATGTGAGCCCGATGGCGACAGTCGGATTCACATGGCATCTATGATCATTTCCTGAAGAGGCTTCTCAGCTTATCCGCGGCTATCAGCACCGGCGGCAGCACGCACAGCGTCGCTAGCATCGCCGCCGTGAGGGCCACGCACATCAGCACTCCGAAGTACTTTATCGGCGTGTATGATGCGAAGAGGAGCATTATCAGGCCGGCGTCCACGCTTACGGTGGTGAGTATGATAGGCCGTCCCGTCTCTATGATATTCGCCTTCACCGTCTCTATGGTAGAGAGCTGCGGGTTCTCCTTCCTCCTCAGACGATAGCGGATGATGAAATGGAGCGCATCATCGACGCCGCATCCGATCGCTACCGACGAGAAGCCTACCGTGACGATGTCGAACGGGATGGAGAATGTCCACATGAAGATGTAGTTTATCATCACGCCGACCGAGACAGGCACCAGCGCCGCCAGTCCGAATGGCGCGGATAGCACGGCGATCGATGCGATGATGAAGATCAGCAGGAATGAAAGCAGCGTCGCCCTGTTCTGGTCTACCATGATCATATCGCTGGCCCTTACGCCGTTCGAGGCTGCGCAGTGGATCTCGCTCCTGGTCCCTTCCGGAAGCATGTAGCGGTAGTAATCCATCGTCGTCTCTATGCGCCTTGCGCTTGCGGTCGTCTGGAGATCCTGCTCCACGGAGTCGAAGTTCCTCATCGCGAGCGTAACCTCCGACGCATCATCGTTGATCAGCACGTCAAGCACGTTCGATCCGATCTGGCCTTCTATCTGCTTGAGCACCCTGGCAAGGAGGTTTATCAGCCCGTTGCTGTCGGGGATGCCTCCCTCTCCGTTGTAGACCTCGTTGAGGAAGCTCACATACTGCGTGAAGGAGAGCGATTGTACGATATCGGGACATGCGGCCATGACCGCCATCTCATAGGCATACACTTCCTTCAGGTTCTCAGCCTTGAGGAAGAATCCCTCCTCTCCCTCCGGGGCGGTGATCGTTATGTAATATGGGTCGGTGCCGCCGAGCGTCTTGGCGAAGTATATGGAGTCTTGGACGATCGGATCATCCGATGGGAAGTAGGACATGTAGTTCGAGTCGAAGCCTATGTCATCCTTTATGAAGGCGAACCATACCGCTATCGCGGCAGTGATGATGAGGAATACCCACCAGGCACGGGTTATCATGGCGGCTATGCCGTGTACGGCCTTCGTCAGCACTCCGGACCTCACGACGTTCAGCTGCCTTGGCTGCGGCATACGCATGTGCGAGAGCATCGCGGGGATGTATGTGAAGGCCAGGAGCGCGCAGTAGAAGACGCCTATCGCGATCGTTATGCCGAACTCCTTGAAGAGCGGGGTACGGCATATCAGGAGGGCGAGGAAGCCCGCGACCGTCGTTGCCATGGCGAAGAATATCGTCCTCGATATCTTGGCAAAATGATAGGCAAGGCGCTTCTCATCCTTCGTCACCACTGCCTCGAAGTACTCGCTGATCATATGTATCGAGTATGAGGAGCCGAGGGTAAGCACGAGGCATGGCGTGAGTACCGTCACGATATTGAGCTTGAAGCCTGTGGCTGCCATCGTTCCCAGCGTCCAGATGATGCCTATCAGAGCAAGGGATGCCGGAAGCAGCACCGCCCTTATCGATCTGAAGGAGAGATAGAATACCACTAGTATGACGGCGAGGCACAGCACAAGGAGCGTGATGAGATCCTTGTTCAGGTAGTTCATCACTGCATTGCTTATGAGCCCTCCTCCGTTGAGCGCGACACGGCCATACTCCCTGAGCGGATTGACGAGCGTATCAAGCTCGGCTATCGACTGGGCGTTGAGGCCTCGGGCCCTGTAGTAGATCATTATCGTGGAGCCATCATCGGAGTAGAGGTAGTTCTTAGCAACCGAGTCATTCATCAGGCGGCTCCTGAACAGCTCTGCATCCTCCTCCGTCCATGTCTCGCCCTGCTGTACCGGTGATATCGGTACGATCGAGAGCCTGGTGCCCTTCTTCTCTACCGTGACATAGTCGAACGGGGAGAGGCATGGCCCGATCTCCCAGCGTCTGGAGAGGTTATCCCTGACCTCGTATATCGTGTTGAGGACCTCTGGATCGAACATGCGGTCTGAGGTGAATATGATGACGTAGCCATCGTGGAAGTTCCCGCCGCTCTTATCGCCTTCGAACTCGTTTATCACAGGCTCGACGGGAACGAATCCGCCAGGATTCTCATATTCCTCGGCGGCGATGAGATTTGTCCTCACCGGTACCTCCGCGGCCTCGCCCTTTTCCGGCTTTACTGCTATCTCTCCTATTCCTCTCAGATATAATGGCTTCGAAGGAGCCTGATCCGGTGAATCCACGATCTCCGGAGGTGGTGCCGCCGCGGCGTATGTGAACACGTTGGCATCAAGCTGCAGCCGCAGCATCAGCACAGCGCAGATGATGGTGATGATGGCTATTATCACCAGGGTCAGGACCGAATGACGCATCACTGCCGAGATAAGACGCTCGACAGGATGATGTGATCTGTTTTCCATGGTTCAATGATACCGTCAATGCCGGCGCACGGCAACGACACGCCCAGGCCATATGTGTATTGTATGTGTTGTATTGCCTCTGGGGGAAATGCACGAGTATCTTCAGAAGCTGGACAGCATGATGAATATCCCTGTATGAATCAGATTGGTTGAGATTCTCATTTGTCCTTATGTTAATATGTAAGCATGGAGAGAAGAATATGCCTACGATTTCTATGTTTTATGGAATCCTGATCCGCATGTTTAATTCAAATGAGCATAACCCTCCTCATTTTCATGCTTTTTATCAGGAGTATGAGGCTATGTTCGATTTCGATGGCAATATGATCGATGGGGAGATGCCAAAACGTCAGACACGATTGATATCAGCCTGGACAGAATTGCATAGAGAGGAGCTTGAAGCCGACTGGAGGCTCGTTGAGGAGCATGAGCAGTTATTCTCTATAGAGCCTCTTCGCTAAGGAGGATGCTTATGATAAAGCCAAGATGGAGCGTTGTCAGCGTTGTTCCTAGGGATGACTATACATTGCTTCTGACATTTGCCGATGGGAAGAAGGGTGTATATGATTTCAAGAAGGACTTGATGTATCCTGTTTACGCAAAGCAGAGGAATATCGCCTTTTTCATGAAGGCTAAGGCTATGTATTCCTCTGTCGTATGGCCTGATGATAGCGATATAGCTCCTGAGCATCTTTATGATGAATGTATACCGGTGTCTGATGAATAATGGCTGATACCGTTGATATTTTGCCGGAGTGACCATCCTTATTTTCCAAATGCCGCGTTATTGTGCTATCCTCTGATAGAGGTTAAGCGGTGAGAGGACTCTGTGTTTACGTAGATGGCGGTAAGGGCCATTATGTTCCAGCTAAGGCTGTCAAGGAAGAGCTTGAGGCGATGGGCGTTGAGTGCGCCCTTGAGGAGTTCTTCGATTATCTTGACATAAGATGGATGGGCCGGATAAACAAGGGCTTCTGGCGTACCATGCTCAGGATGCCGGCTATCGAACGCCATGTCTCGAAGCATAACGACAGTGATTCCAACGGAATGGAGATGGCCGTGCGCTTCGCGAACAAGCACTGTATGAGGATGCTTCTGGCGAATCTTGAGGAGTTCCGCCCTGATTTCGTCTTCGCGACACACCCATATGCGGGAACGATCCTCTCGGAGATGTTCAGCCATGCCGGCATATCGATCCCCGTCTATTACTTCGCGACCGATGTCTTCTCCGCTCCAGTTGCCTCCATCTGCGATAAGCTCAGGCGCTTCCTGATCTCCACGGAAGAGGGCCTTGAGACGGTGAGGAAGATGGGGCAGCCTGCTCACACGCTCATGCTTGCCCCATTCCCCCTGCAGAAGTCCGTCGTGTCCGTAAGGTCCCTGGATAAGGCTGGAACCAGGAGGAAGCTGAATCTGGATCCAGATCTCTTCACGCTCCAGATCAACCTTGGAGGAGAGGGCCTTGGCTCGCTCTACCTCCTAGAGTCCCTGATACGCCATGACGTACCGATGCAGATAGTGATAATAGGCGGCATGGAGAAGGCCATGATGAAGCGCATCGACTCGATCGTGGAGAAGGCTAAGGAAGGGAATGTCAGGGTCTATAACAGGGGATTCGTCTCCAACGTCGATGAGTACCTTGCCGCCTCTGATATCATAGCGGGACGAGCCGGGATAAACACGATCGTAGAGGCGATGTATGCCCACCGTCCGTTCCTCATCACCGAGCTTGTCTATACCGTCATACCATCCGCGGACTATGTCGTGAAGCATAAGGTCGGTTGGAACTGCTCGGGTGAGAGGAAGGAAAGCGTCGATATCGTCCTGGGATACGCCAAGGATCCGGCGATGCTTGCCGAGCTTGACAGGAACTTCGATTCCATACCCATCGAGTACAGCGCGGCGCGGCTTGCCCGTATGGTAGTCGATGATGCCATAGCGGCACATGATGAGAGGATGTAGTGAAGGCGCTCTGCTTGTATGTCGTTGCCGGGAAGGGGCACTATGTACCTGCCAAGGCTATCCATGATTCATTTATCGAGATGGGGATAGACTCCCGGCTGGAGGAGGTCTTCGATTATCTCGGAGCCCGGTGGCTCGGACGCTTCAACAACCGCTTCTGGCGCCTGATGCTACGCTTCCCATTCATCGAGCGCCATGTCGTGAGGTTCTTCGACAAGGATTCCGGAGGGATAGGGCTTCTTGCCAGATTCTCCGATGCAAGCCTCAAGAAGAACCTGCGCGCCCGGCTTGAGGAGTTCAAGCCTGACCTCATACTCGCGACCCATCCCTATGGCAGCGCGATCATGTGCGAGATGCTCTCCGATCTCGGTCTGGATATCCCAGTGTATTACTACGCTACTGATGTCTTCATGACGCCGAAGTCCGGTGTCTCCAACAAGCTCAAGGCCCTTCTTATCCCTACGGAGGAGGGGGCTACGGTCGCAAGGTCATACGGTCAGTCCGATGATAGGCTCATCGTATGTCCATTCCCTTTGCAGAGGGAGATAAGCGACGTGCCGATGCCGGGGAAGAAGGGAGCGCGCAGGGCGCTCGATCTCGATGAGGATCTCTTCACGCTCCAGCTGAATCTCGGAGGAGAGGGGCTTGGCTCGCTTGCTCTCCTTGAGGGACTCCTGAAGAGGGATATCCCGATGCAGATCGTCATCATCGGTGGCATGAAGAAGAAGACGGAAAGGTACATAAGCCATGTCATATCGATGATGCGCGCGAAGAACACCAAGGTATATATCCGAGGCTTCATCTCTGACGTAAGGTCGTATCTTGCTGCCTCTGATATCATCGCGGGGCGCGCCGGGATAAACACGATAGTAGAGGCGATGTATGCCCACCGCCCGTTCCTCATCACCGAGCTTGTCTATACCGTCATCCCGTCCGCCGATTATGTCGAGAAGTACAAGGTCGGCTGGAACATGACGGGGAAGAAGGATGAGAGCGTCCGCCTGGTCCTTGATTACGCCTCCCATCCTGAGAAGCTGGATGAGCTGGATGAGAATTTCAGCCATATCCCGATAGAGTACAGCGCAAGGCATCTTGCTAGCATTGTGGTAGAGGATGCCAATATCAAATCCTGATATTAACTTCTTTAAAAGGAATGATTATCAATCCATGAAATCAGATTGGATCATCCTCCTGTACATCTCCTCAAGTCCTGTATATGCCATCCAGCCCAGGCCCTTAAGCTTATCTGAGGAAAGATTCCTATGTGCTTCAGATGGATATTGTGAATTATCATTTGATATGTTGCAGATAACCTTGATTCCTTTTTCAGGATATAGTCCTGCAACAAGTTCTGCCATTTCGCGTATTGAGCAGTAGGTCGATTCGTTTGCAGCGTTATAGCTTTCTCCGTCTTTTCCTTTGCTCAATACCGTAAGAATAGCGGAGGCAGCATCTGCTGTATAAAGATATGTATTTTTCGTAGTTCCTGCGGTCGCTAAGGTGATATCTACTCCATTAACGGCAGATCTGGCAAAATGAGCAAATACACGAATATCATTATTATTTACTCCCGGCCCGAAGGTCTGGGCAAGGCGCACTGATCTTGCAGGGATCCCATACTCAGCAGCGTATGAGGCACAGAGCGATTCACAGAGCCGCTTGCTCTCTGGGTAGGAGTTCCTTGGCAGGGAGAGGTCGATGTTGCATGGGTAGCTCTCATCGATCTTCTCATCTGTGAGCGGGGTACCATAGACCTCCATCGATGAGAGATACACGAATCCTCTGAGCTTCATTCCTACTGCCGCAGAAAGCATGTTCATCGTTCCACCTACTGCTGCCTTGATCGTCTCGACAGGGTTGGTGACGAAGTATCTGCTCTGGGTAGGGCTTGCCCCATGGATCATATAGTCGAAATGAGGCAGGGCTGGGAGATCCTCTACCGATCCGTCGATGAAGGAGAGAACCTTCGATTCAGAAAGCTGCTCGGAGAAGAGCATCTCTGCCTTCTCCCTGTCTCGTACCAGCGCCGTGACCCTGATGCCGAGGTTCCTTGCCTTGTTAGCATAGAGCAGGACATTGATCACCGTCTGTCCGATGAGCCCTGTACCCCCTGTGATGAACACGCTGGAATCCCTGAATCCATCCCAGTCGATGAATTCTGATGCCACGATCCTCTCCAGATCCTCTTCTAGTATCTTATTCTCTATCCACATGATTAGATTCCATTCTCCGGTTTCTTTTTATCATATTTAATGTTCGAATAATAGCAATTCATATATTTATGATGTTACAGTTGTCTATGCACTAAAAAGACAAGCGTTTATATGACTGATTCCTTTGGAGAGGTTTGTGATGAAAAGAGTAGGTGTGGTTTCTCTTGATACCATAGATAATATCGGAGAGGAATTGCTTAGGCATATTACGGAAGTTTTAATCGAATCTATTGCTGGCACGATGGGGGGGGGGTAATATCAATTTCGCTGAATCCCTCATATAAGAAGATCGGTATATTCAAAGCCACGGTGTCTAGTATTTTATTTTGTATTGCTAATATTTTCAAAGGGCCTTTGAATTATAGGCTAACTATGGTTGCATATCGAGTCCGACTGACTAGATTTTTTACCAATGAATTTTCAGGACTTGATGGCATCGTAACAGCTGTTGGTGCATTGAAATTCTCTACGCAGGATTTCAGTTTTATATTTAAGATATTAACTGAAGTAGCGACTTCTCTTGATATTCCTGTTTTCTTTAGCGCTGCAAGCATTGAGAAGCCCAATAATGGTGATTGGCGGTATCATCAGCTTGTTGAGGCTTTGAATATGCCTTGTGTGAAGATTATCACGACCAGAGATGGAATTGATGGTGTAAGCCGTCTTTCGTCTGGTTATGTTCTTAATCCTGATATCGTGATTGATTATGTAGGTGATCCAGCATTATTGATTCCTGATGTATATAAGATTCCCTTGCATTTTGATAATCGTGACAATCTGGTTGGGATAGGATTGGTCCGTAGGAATATATATAAAGATTATGGTACTGATTCAATAGATGAAGAGATGATTTATATTTCCTTGATCAGGGAATTGGATAAACGTGGAATTGACTGGGTGATGTTCTGCAATGGTATGAAGGCTGATTATGCAATGGGAAAGCACATATTGTCTAAGCTAAATCTCCCATCTGATAAATTGCTTCCTAGACCTCTATCTGCTGAGTCATATATTGATATGATTCAGCATTTCGATGTCATCTTCTGTGCACGGTTTCATGCCTGCCTGACCGCATATGCCTTAGGAATCCCAATTGTTGGATTGTTATGGGATGATAAGTTGCGTTTCTTTGCTAAGATAATGGGAGTCGAGGCTTTATTCTGTGAAGCATCACAATTAGATGGAGTATCGATATCGGATAAGATAATTGAAGCAATTGATTATGATTACGATAAATCAAATCTAGAGCTTTATAAGCATAAGACGATAGATTCAATTCGGATGTTTTGTAAGAGCATATAAAAGAGACTCATCTGCAATCGCTTGGGATCGGGGTTATGTATTTAATGAAGGGATTGATTTGACATCGTAATCAAACAGGATTCTTATTGCGTTTGTCTAAGAATGCTATCTTTACAGTGTCAGATATTATTTTTGCATTGGGATTATTGTGGTAGACGATCATAAAGGCAACTATTATCACGATAAGCGATACGATGGCTTTAATCAGTATTCCAAGGATACCAGTAAATGGCAAGAAACTATTAATTACTAGGGTTATTATCGTAATGATTGCGGACATGGTGAATCTTCCGATTACTGTTACATAGTACCAGAAAGCTGAACTTCGTAATCCATCATGGAATATTACCCTTGGTTCTATCATGAGATTTATAGCTATATTCGTGAAGATTGTCCCGATTATGATTCCATTGAAGTCCCACCAATACCCGAGGATTATGGAGATTACCAGGTTCGTAAGTCCTTCTATCATAGGACGCTTCCTGTCTTCCCAGTAAAGACCAAGCGATGACTTGAAAGTCAGTAGTATTTCTCGTTGGTTATTTAGATAGAAGTTTATCCAAATAAGTATCACCGAGGACATGGGGAGTGCGCGATCTTTTCCGAAGAATGTGCTGATTATAGGATTGGATATATTGATTAGTATGATTGATAGTGAGCTATAGATAAGGAATGATGCAAGATTAAGGGCGTCGAAGCTTTTAGAAATCATCCTTTTGGATTCAGTAACGCCTGCATTGCCGACTCCTGCTGTTATGGATTTGGGCAGTACCGTAGATACAGTCATCAATCCTGTCGTAATCATCTGATAGTTGGAATATTTACCGAGGAATGCCGTTCCAACCATCGCACTGATTAATATCGAGTCGGTAGTGCTTACGAGTACGCTCGACAGCTTTGACATTATCAAGCCCTTTGTATTTCTAATTAGGTGCCGTATATTTGCCTGATCAATCCTTGCACCTTTATATTTGCGCATTTCAGGGAATTCCCGTGATGTCATTATGTTTAGTATCGCAGCTCTTATGAGATTGATTACAAAGATACTGATGGAGTATAGAAGGAAATTCTGTGTGAATATGGAGATCGCAATATCTATTAGATACAGGATGGTCCAGGAAACATTATTTACAAGAGTTATCTTATATTGCTCCTGATTTGCGGCAAGGAGCGTTTCCTTATACCCAAAATAATAATTAGAGACTGTCTTGAATATAAAGAATAAAAAGTACAGCCTTACGCTTGATAGCGGGATTTCAGTATTTAGCAGAAATGAAAGGAACGGCATTACTCCGATTCCGCATAGGAGGATAACTGTTCCTACGATTTGATATGCCTTACGGAAGAATCGCATGATTGCCGCGATTTGATCTTCCTGCCTGTACTCAAGAGGCGCGTATAATGCAAATGCTATAGAGGTTCCTAATCCGAGGTCTGCAGCGCTAAGTACTCCTATGACATTGTTGAAGAAGCTATATAATCCGAGATAGTCGGCAATGAAGAACCTGTTGAATATCGTCCTCTCGGCGAAGCTGACAACCCCCATGATTATCGATGTAGCGAGCATGATCGTTGTATTAAGCTTCGCTTTTTCAATTCGATTTAATCTTCGCTCTGTTACGCGGTTGTCATCCATAAACAACGATATAACACCTTAAATCAGCTAAAGTTTCAATATCACGCCAGATCGCAGGTTATCCAAAGGATTCAATTATCTGACAGCAATAGGATTTCGACTCTCTTCGTTTCATCCTTTATGTCAAATCCTTTATCTTTGATTATCTTGAAAGCCATACTCCGGTTTATATCATTCCTTCTACTTATTTTTAAGATTTTATCTTTCCAGATCTGTAAGGATGGTCTTATTGGCTGTATAGGAAGGTAATATGTATTGGCTGTCAGCTTTGCTTCTTTAGTTATTGTATCTGAAAAGAAGCATGGTAGCCCAGAACACTGAGCTTCAACTCCTACGACAGGCAAACCTTCGTAATGACTGGGGAGTATGAAGGCATCCATCGCCTGATATAATCTTGCTGTATCTTTTCTTAAACCGAGGAAACGGACATTCTTGGAAACACCTTTGAGGAATACTCTTATTTGCGTTAGTTCTTTGAGTTTATTTATCGCAGGAGAGTTCTGGCCAATGAGAACAAGCTTTGCATCCGGCATATCTTTAGATATTTCCTTGAACAGGCTTATCATGAATTTATGATTTTTCTGAAAGGCAAAACGAGCTACATTACCAATTACAAAATCATTATCTGTAAATCCTAATTCTTTCCTGACTTCTTGCCGGATCCTCGCATCAAATCGAAAGGTATCAGTATTAATTCCATTTTTGATAATAGTGAATTTGGCGGAATCTCCGAACATCCATTTCCCAGCAAGTTCTGAGCAAGCCCATAAGGTTGCTCCTATATTTCTAAAATCCTGTTGCCTTTTCAGGAATTTCTTTCGTAACATCTTCTGAATCAGAGGGCTGAAGTCGATTCCCCCATTATGTGAATGGATGATTATCCTTTTAAAGCCTCCTTTTTCTTTCACGAGGTCTAGCATATTAAGTTCCAATGGATTCGTATTATTAAAGATGATGGTGTGATACTCGCCACTATGTTCGGTTAAGAACCTTTCCCATAAAGGAATCGTTGTTAATTTGAATATCTTGCTTCCGTTGTCAAGGATTTCATCTTGGAACGCAATCTTGTCAACATCCTTATATGCTGATATGAAGTCAATATGAATCTTTGATTTATCAAATTGGCGGTATTGATACATGATATAATTCTCAAGTCCACCAATATTTCCTGTCATACCATAAACGAGTATTTTCCTTACAGCACCAGCAGAATGGTTCTCATTGCTCATATCGTAACCTCAAGACTATGTTATATGATAATCATCGATAGTATGAAGGGGATAGGATGATTTGTTCAGGCGTATTGGTATTCATGTGATTTACTTAACCTAATTAATTAGATTTCCTGACTATTAAATAATCTTGATTCGTGTAAGAATACTTCCAATGAGTAAAAGGAATCTTTCAGATATCGAGATAAAGCAGGAGATGCTTTCTGTTCTCGTTGAAATAGATCGAGTTGCTAAGCTTCTTGGATTGAGATATTTCCTTTTTGCCGGGACCTTGCTTGGTGCAGTAAGGCATAAGGGATTCATACCATGGGATGATGATGTCGATATTTCAATGATGCGTAAGGATTATGAGATATTCTTATCTGAATTCAATAAGCATGCAAATCCTAGGTTTAGATTGATCAGCCCATATACTGAAAAGAATTATCTTTGGGGATATGCAAAGGTAATCAACCTTGATACCTCATTGCATGAGAAATCGCTTGTCCCTCCTTTCGCCTATGGGCTTTTCGTTGATGTATTTCCCTTAGATTATGTTGAATTGTCATCTGAACAGGAGAAGCAGGCGTTACAGGATCAGCTGATACTTTTCAATCGTCGGCAGATGATTACTGATATTCGATATGCTCCGGGCATATGGAAGTTCGGTAACCTTTGGAATTTGATAATCTATAAGGGAAAGCATAGATTCTCATACCTATTCCGTGATGCAGCCTTGAATAATATCGAGTTCGACCGATTCCAGAAGAACCTTTCAGAAGGTAAAGAAACTGATTTGCTCTTAGTTGCTTTTGGCCCAGAGCCAAATCAGATTGATAAGCTTCTATATAAGAAGGAATGGTATGATAAAGTGATTGAGCTTGAGTTCGAGGGTCATTACTTTATGGCGCCTGCAGCATATGATGCAATGCTTACGAATGTTTATGGGGATTATATGACGCCACCTCCTGAGAAAGACCGGAAAGGAGGGCATCTAAAAGGCGTAAGATATACGAAGGATGAATCAAGATGAATATAGCTCTTATCTTTGCAGGTGGTGTCGGACAAAGGATGCACTCTGAGTCTGTTCCGAAGCAATTTCTCAAATTAGGCGGCAAGCCCATACTTGTTTATACGATTGAGCATTTTCAGAATTCTTCTGAGATTGACGGTATAATCCTTGTTTCATTGGAAGATTGGATTCCATATTGCAATGAGCTGATAAGGAAATTTGGATTGTCTAAGGTGTCTTCCGTTATTCCAGGGGGACGTACAGGTTTTGCTTCAATCGGTAATGGGTTGCGGAAAGCAATGGAAGTGTATCCTGGTGATTCCATTATCCTAATTCATGATGGAGTTCGACCATTGATTGATCTTAAGTTGATTTCTGATTGTATTAAGTCTGTTAAGAACCATGGTTCTGCTGTGACCGTCGCGGATGTCATCGAGACAATCGTTGAGATTGAGAGTGATGATATTATTTCATCGGTTATTGATCGTTCACAATGCCATGTAGCTCGCGCTCCTCAGTGTTTCATCCTCAATGACATCTTTAATGCTCATGAGAGAGCTGTTGCAGAAGGATTGGAATTCGTAGATTCTGCAAGCCTTATGGATCACTATGGATATAGCCTTCATGCGGTTCAGGGACCTATTGATAATATAAAGATAACTGTTCCAGCTGACTTCTTTGTATTCAAGGCATATGTTGAAGCTAGAGAGAATTCGAGGGTATTTGGAGTCTGACTTTATATGGGAAACTCTTATAAATTAAGTATTGTCGTTCCTTTCTATAACATTCCTGATTCTTTATTCCTTCCGTTTCTTGAAAGCATCGAGAACCAAGATTCTGATGATTTTGAATTGATAATAGTTGATGATGGAAGTACGAATCCAGAATCATTGGCGTCTTTAGAAAAAGTAAGACAAAGAATTCCAAATGCTAGTGTATTCCATAAACCTAATGGAGGATTATCTTCTGCTAGGAATTTTGGTCTTGAACATATAAGTGGAAATCTGTTGTGGATAATCGATCCTGACGATTATATCCCAGAGAAATGTGCTGTTTCAAAGATCTTAAATGAGTTCAAAGCTGATGATGATATTGCCGTACTTATCTTTGGTTATTGTGAGAAACAAGACTCCGGTAAGATTTTGGATAAGAGGGTATGCAAGGAACGTGTTTCCTTCGATGGCAAGGAGGCTTTTCGCTCTTTATCAATAGGTTGCAGTATTATGACTGGGTATACTTGGAGTAAAGTATTCAATCTTGCCGTTATTGGTAAAGATAGATTAGGGCGATTTAACCAGAATATCACTCTTTATGAGGATAAATTATGGCAATTGGGCTTCCTGAATACAGTTGATAAATGCCTCTATATCCCAGATATTCTTTATCAATATAATTTTAACCCTAAAAGTCTTTCGCATACTATATCAGAAGAACGTGCTTATTCTGCTTATACAGATTATATCCTGCCATTTCTTGCAGAGCAGAAAGGCAAGGATAGTGATGAGTATCAGGGGGCTGGTGCTTTTATATATCGTAGATGCTGGTATGAGACATTTGGTTGGGTTGGACAATGCAAAAAGTATCGAAATATGCATCTGAATTGGTTAACCAGGCTTAGAACAATAGTTAATCAAAATGAATGGAGAAAAATGCCAAAAGATATCATCTATTTAAAAATGGCAGAACCATTCTTGCATTTGATTTTGAAAATAGGTAGGGCCCAATGAACACCAGATGGCTCATAAGGAATTGGTTTAGGGTAGGGCATAGGATTTCCTGGAAGCTCAGCTTCGAGACTCTTGCTTCATTGCTTTACTTCGTTCCTGCGTTCCATCGGGATTCTGTATATCGTATCGTTGAGGCTAAGCATCGCTGCGTATTCTCATATCTGGAGCGTGATTTCTCATACCTGATCGATAGATACAAGGATAAGCCTCTTGGGGCGGTGGTTCCTGAGCATCGGTATATCTGGGTGATGTGGTGGCAGGGTGAGCAGGCTGCTCCTGAGCTTGTCAGGATGTGCATAGACAGCATAAGACGAAATGCGAACGGGGCAGAGGTCGTAGTAATCACGAAGGACAACTACCGTGATTATGTGGATATTCCAGATTACATCATAGAGAAGCATAGGGCAGGTGTTATTTCCTTTGCGCATCTTGCTGATATCACCAGGATGTTCCTGCTGGCAGGGTATGGCGGACTCTGGCTGGATTCCACGATCTATGTTTCCCGGTCTATTCCAGAGGATATATTCACCAAGCCATTCTATTCGCTTCATTCTGACCATCATAAGACTCCTTTCGTTGCAGATGATCGCTTCTATACGTTCGTGCTGGGGGGTGGCAAGGGTTCCAAGTTCTTTGAATTCGAGCGTGATTTCTTCTCTGATTATTGTAAGACCCATGATGCGATGCTGGACTACTATCTCCTTGATTACTCGATGATGTTCCAGTATTTCAATATGCCGGATATCAAGGCAATGATAGACAGCCTTGATCTGACCAGCGAGACTCTTTATGGACTTGTTGATATCCTCAATGAGCCTTATGACGAGGAAGCCTTGAATAAGGCTTTGAAGGAAAACCTGTTCTCCAAGCTTCGCTGGAATGGCAGCTGGAAGAAAGAGAATGGGGGAATGAAGACTAATTATTCCGTGTTGCTATCCCGTCATGATTGATGTAATTTGACGACATTAGTGATGTAAATATTTTACATTTACCTTGCATGGATTACCTTATCCTCTTATCCTGTAGTTGGTGGTAAGGAATGATAAGGCTATTCAGTGTCAAAGGCTTCAAGAATTTCAAGGATGAGCTTGTTCTGGATTTTTCCAGAGTGCGGGATTATGAATTCAACGAGTCTCTTATAAAGAACGGATTGGTTAATAAGATGCTTATCTATGGCCCGAATAACTCCGGGAAGAGCAATCTCGGAGCTGCGATCATGGATATCACGACGCACCTTACTGATAATCTGAATTACAATCCGCTTTATGATTACTATCTGAATGGTGATTCCGTTGAGGATGCTGCTTCGTTCTGCTATGAGTTCCTCTTTGGAGACAAGACCATTGTCTATCGGTATTCGAAGGATGCATCCAGAAGACTTCTTTCTGAGGAGCTGAGTGAAGGGAATCGGATCCTATTCAAATACAATTATGTTTCCAACAGGTTTGAGAATTCCATTCCAGAGGCATCGACGATAGATATCAGCAAGAAGAACATGGCTATGTCTGCCTTGAAGTATATCTATAACAATACGATGTATTGGGAGGCTGATAGCCCCGTCAGGCTATTGATGGAATTCGTCAATAATATGCTCTGGTTCCGTAGCCTTCGTATAAATGAGTTTATGGGGGTGATGGCCAATGGGGAGGATCTTGATGATTTCGTAATTAACAATAGGCTTCTTGGCGAATTTGAGTCATTCCTCCGCGGCTGTGGGCAGGATTACCGGTTGTGTGAGATCACTGAGGGCGGAAAGCATTATATTGGCGTTAAGTATGGGAATTTCTCCGCCAGGTTCGATAGGGTAGCTTCTTCCGGTACTAATTCGTTGTGGCTGTTCTTCTATTGGATGAAGAGGACGAAGAATATCTCATTTGTGTATCTTGATGAGTTCGATGCGTTCTATCATTATGAACTTTCTACGCACATACTCCGATATGTGAATGATCGTTCGGAGTTCCAGTCGATCCTTACATCTCACAATACGTATCTTATTGATAATGAGCTTATGCGGCCAGATTGCTATGCGATACTCAAGAATGGCCGTATAACCAGCTTTTCTGATAGCACCTCAAAGGTCATAAGGCAGGGACACAACCTTGAGAAGATGATGCTTGGAGGTGAGTTTGGGAAGTAGGATCCTGCTGATAGTAGAGGGAGAGAAGACGGAACCTGCGATTCTCGGAAATGAGACTCATGGTTCGTTTCCCTTGATTTAGGAATAGAGCTTTCTATTTATGTATTCGTCATATTCATATTTGCATAAATTTTGAATTTATCAGATTCAATATTTGCTATATAATGAATATAGCAGAGGTAAATATGAAGGAGTATATAAAGCGTTACATCAATCTAGACAGGCTCCTTGATAGGAAATCCGTATTTCTCATCGGTCCTAGGATGTGTGGGAAATCGATGTATGCGAAGAATGAGGTCAGGAAGCCTGTGCTTTACTGGAATCTTCTTTCAAACACCCTATACTACCGCATCGTGCGTAATCCGGCTCTTCTTGAGGAGACGCTCAAGGCTGAGGGGTTACGGGAAGGGCTTGTTGTTATTGATGAGATCCAGCGTGCGCCTCAGCTGCTGTATACCGTCCATCAGTTCATTGAGGATACGGATCTCGTATTCCTGATGACTGGCTCTAGCGTAAGGAAGCTGAAGGCCGGAGGTGTCAACCTTCTTGGTGGACGTGCATTTGAGAAGAAGCTCCATCCTCTTTGCTATCCAGAGATCAAGGATAGAGGCGATTATACCCTTGAGCGGGTATTCAGAACCGGCCTTCTGCCAGATATGTACCTCAATCCAGAGGATGCTGATGAGGCACTTGAAGCCTATGAGGGGCTGTATCTGGAAACTGAGATCCAGCTTGAGAATGAAGTCAATGACCTTCCGGGTTTCATCAACTTCCTTGAGAAGGCAGCGCTTTCGAATGGGCAGCAGATAAACTTCTCCGCTTTTGCCTCCGATGTCGGTGTCAGCCGTCAGGCAATTAAGACCTGGTATAAGATCCTTCTTGATACATTGATGGTAAAGGAGATCAAGCCATACGGAAAGACGAAGAAGAGGAAGGAGACATCCTTCTCCCGCTTCTACTTCTTCGATGTAGGAGTCGTAAGGAGCCTTGCCAGGATGAATGTTCCTACAGAGACGATGACGGAGTATGGAACGCTCTTCGAGACTTATATCGCGATGGAGCTTTCTGCCTACATCGACTATTCAGGACTCCATAACGCGGATCTTACATATTATCGTACCAGCGATGGGAAGAGGGAGGTCGACTTCATTATCGGAGATGAGGTTGCAATCGAGGTGAAGAGCGCAAGGTCAGTCACTGACAAGCACCTTGCTAATCTCAGAGAACTCAAGGAGGAAGGCATATTCTCAAGCTACATTGTCGTATCGAGGGAAGAGAGTCCGAGGATGCTTGATGATGGCATCCTCATACTTCCATGGAGATCCTTCCTGGAACGGCTATGGAGTGGCGGTATCATCAGCTGACCTGTAGCAACCCTATATGCCATAGATATCCTCGCCGGATATCAACGTTACTCCATCTATCTCTTCCTCGAATCCTGATGAGGATATGAAGCCGAACTTGCTGGCATTGATTCCTTCTATCTCCTCCACATTCCTCTTCTCTGAGCGCACTAGGGATGATGCTGCCTTTGCCTCAAGGAACTTGCATTCATAGATCTCATAGCCATCGTACGTTTCGAGTGCTACATCAAACTCGCCGTTCTTCCTGCTTTTCCGATCATCGTACCAGTAGCTTCCTATCCTGAGTATGTCATCCCTCAGGCCTTCCTTTGCCATGCGATGGAAATAGGCCTTGGCAATCTCCTCGAAGCGGTAGCTGACGAATGTCGTAAGGGAAGGGGTGATCATCCTGTCGAAGAAGCCGTTGCTATTGGCTGTCACATAATCATCTGAGCGCAATAGATATGCGAAATAGAATCTGATGCAATTGCTGCAAAGCTCGTAGAACACAGTGTTCCTGTTATCTGAGTTTATCGGCATCCTCTTGCGTATAAGGCCTGCAGTGATGAGCCTTTTCAGTGTTCGGGGAAGCTGTATCCTGCTTGCCTGATCGTGTAGATAGGATAGTATCTCTGTATACTTCTTCTTCCCGTTTCCTAGTGCGCTTATGATTGTAAAGGCATCGGGTATGGAGGATATTTCCGTATCGATGACGCTGCGGACATAGTTTCTGGCGATTCCGTTCTCATCGATGAAGAGATCTATTATATTCTCCTTCACGCTCTTTTCTTGGTTTATGTACGCGTTCAGCTGAGGCATTCCTCCGAACACGCCATACAGCATTATCCTGTCCCGTATAGTAGCGGCAGGATAGAATGATGAGGCTTCTGAATAGTCAAGTTCATCAAGCCTGATCGTTAGAGAGAATCGCTGGAATAGCGGGTTGTCGGCCTCAAGCAGGGCACTCATCAGCCTCATGGAGGATCCTGAGAGTACCAGAGACAGATTCTCTCCAAGCTCATCTATGATCGTCCTGAAAAGCGCATCCACATACTCGTTGTCGGCTCTTCTCTTCATATCCTGGTATTCATCAAGTACGATGATGATTCTCTCGGATCGCTTCCTGAGGAAGGAGAACAGATCTGGTAATGTGTCGAAGGAGAGGGGGGCAAGGCCAAGTGCTTCAAGGACTGCGCTTGATAAGGCCCTTGCATTTCCCGTTAGATCGACGGGCATGCACGTGTATATGATCCGTATTGCGTCGATATCCTTCAGGGCTTCCCTGAGGAGCGTGGTCTTGCCTACGCGCCTCCTGCCATAGAGCAATAGCGCAGAGGGGCCATGCTGGTTAAGCTGGTTCCGTATTGACTGCAGTTCCTTTTCCCTGCCTATGAATCTCATCACCACCTCTTGATGCATATAATAAAGTTGCAAACAAAAATGTTTGTAACATTAATGTATGTAACATCGCCGTATTTGTCAAATAAAAAAGGTACACAGCCTAGGCCATGTACCCTTGCGTTGCATTGATATGAATCAGAATCTCGTTTCCTCTATGAGGACGGAGCCACCGATCTTCCTGCCATCGACAGAGGCGATCTTCTTAGGCTCAAGGGATTCAGCAGCCTTCTCGGCATCTTCCTTGGTATAGAGCGGGAGGATAGCGTAGATGGAGCTGCCTTCGTCGAATACGAGCGTGTCTTCCTCAAATGCCGCCTCGACGCTCTCTGCCGTCCTGCCGTCTCCTTCCTTGACAGCGACGAGCGAGAGGTCATAGCCCATGTCGACGGCATCTCTGGTCTCGGTATCGAGAACCTCACGGAAGCCAAGCATCTCAGGAGCCTTCTCAACTTCCCTGACGACCTCGACAGGCACTTCCTTAATGACCTCGACTGGGATTTCCTTGATTACTTCCTTCTCGACGATCTTCTCTACCGGGACTTCCTTAACCACTTCCTTGATGACGATCTTGTCGACAGGGACTTCCTTTATGATCTCAACAGGAACCTGGACCTCACGGATGATCTCCACCGGCACCTCGATCTTCTTGATCACCTCCACAGGAACTTCCCGGATAACCTCGACAGGTACTTCCTTCTCAATCACCCTAGGCTCCTGGGCCGTGCCGCCGAATCCAGATCCATCCACGCGGCCGCGGGCCATCGGATCATCCTTCGGCTCGGTATAGAGCGAGCTGTCATAGGCGTTAGGTGAAAGCCTGTCGATCGTATCCTTGTACTCCGGCTCTCCTCTCTTTGCGACCATCACCCCGATCTGGATCAGCGCGAGTCCTATGAGGATCGGGAAGAGCTTGACCATCACTGAGTATATCTGCTCCTCGGTTATCTGATACGCCGGAACGATGAAGTTAAGGAACAGCATTACGAATACCGCAAGCACGATCAGCGATATGATGATGCTTGTGACGACTAGCTTTACTGTATTGGAAGGCTTAGCCATGTTTCCTCCGGGGCGAATGATACGCTTACGGCTATTATATCAGTGTAATATCGTGTTTACAAGGACATATTGCATATAAGAATGACTCGATTTAGTCTATTTTCGCGTATTGGAGGCATTATATGGACGCATTGGTGATAAAGAAGGCGGAAGAGGGAAGCGCCGAGAGGGTAGGGATGATGCTCAGGGAAGGGGCTGTCGGAGTGCTTCCCTGCGACACGATATACGGACTTTCAGGCATTGTCGGCAAGGCTTCGGCCGATAGGCTTTACGAGATAAAGCGGCGTCCTCAGTCAAAGTCATTCATCACGCTGATGACGCTTTGCCAGCTTAAAGGAAGCTCTCTCGAGGTTCCTTCTGAGCTTCTCGGGATATGGCCCGCGCCGCTTACCGCGATACTCCGTGACAGAGCAAGCGGAGAGACGGTGGCTGTCAGGGTTCCCGATGATGATTACATCCAGCGCGTGATGGCTATATCCGGACCGATATACTCGACCTCGGTCAACTTCTCCGGAGAGAAGAGCCTCCTATCGTTCGAGGATATCCTGCCGGTCTTCTCCTCCTTGGTGGACTTCATCGTCTCCGATCCATCGATCCATGGCGGAACGGCCTCCACGCTCATCGATGCGACAGTGAGGCCGTTCAAGGTGCTTCGCCAGGGAGCCTACGTCATCTGATGCGGCGGGCCTCCATGTAGTAGCGCTTCTCTTCCGCGTGCCCTATCGAGAAGGTCTTTCTCGGGAAGGCGCTGTCAGAGAGGATGGACGCGAAGAAGGTCTCCTTGGAGATATCAGGGAGTATCAGGGCGATATTCCCGTCACCTCCCAGCGAAAGAGTCTCATCCATGCCGTGGATGTAGTCGACCGTGCAGGCCTTGCTCTCAAGGAGCGCGTCGATCACGCCCTGCACCGTCCATGCCGCAAGCTCCTTCGCGGTATTGCGGAGCCTGAAGAGAGAATACTCCTCGCCATCATAGGTCACGAATGAGCTTCTGCTCTCATTGACACGATCATGTATCTCATCCCGGCCGATCGTCTCCGTGGTGAAGTCAGGAGCGACTGCAGATAGCGCCGTGATGAACGCCTCCTTCCCCAGCGAGAAGAAGACCCTGTGTATCGGCTCGAACTCAAGGCCGTCATCATAGATGTTCTCAATTTCCACGAGCGCGTAGCGGGCGGGGTGGCTCTTCCTTTCCTCCTCGTCCAGCCCCCTCTTGATATCCTCCCATATGCTCTTGGCCGTGGCGAGACTGTGGTTCCCGTCCCCCATGGCGAAGAGAAGGGGATTGGCCGGATCGAGAGAGGAGAGGATGGCCTGCAACGCGCCTTCGATGCCGTTCTTATCGGATTCCGAGTCTATCAGGTAGCCTTTCGCATGGCCTCCATTCATCATCAACGGCGTGTCGTAGACGACGGTGAGGCTATCCCTTCTTGCCACGAGAGGCTCGATGACGCTCCTCTTCTCATCGGATATGAGTACCATTATGTGCGGCAGCTCAAGCGGAGCGTGCATCCTTATCTCCTTGCGAGGAGGGATGCGGGAGAGGATCGTGCCTTCGGTTGCGCGCACGAGGGACTTTGAATCCGGACTGTAGTCATATTCCTCAAGATCGAGCTTCCCGACTATCCCGTAGCGCACGCCGTTTCCCGTGCGCCGTTCCACGAGGATGAATGAATCGGGGTATGCGGTGAAGATGCCTTCTTCGAGGTATTCCTTCATCTTCCTATTTATCTCCTCGATCCGGCCTTCCTTCCCATCCTGCTCCAGATAGATCTCCGGTAGCGTGATCCTGAGCGTGGACGGAGCATCGCCGACGATACCCTCGACCTCTTCCCAGTAGGCGGGATCAGATGTGAACTGGTCGCAGGCTATCGTTGCCCAGCGTTCCAGATCGATGCCCTTCTTCGGCAGGAGTATCTCCGCGCTTGAAAATCCTGAACTCTTCATGTTGCCCATTATACACGATAATCCCCTATGCTGTAGAATCGTGGCATGAAACGCCTGATAGTCATCGGGGGAAGCGCCCCATCATCGTTCAGCTTCGATCGCTCGGTATACGGCTCAGTCGTGGCCGCTGACAGCGGCTATGACACTGCACGCCGTCTTTCCATTCCCGTAGATTCCGTCGTCGGGGATCTCGATTCGACATCGTACCGTGAGGAGATCGAGGCAATGGGCATCAGGGGCTGCAGCCATGACAAGGATGAGAGCGACACGGAGCTGGCGATAGCGTCGGGAAGCGGCGAGTATGATCTTCTGGGAGGTGGCGAGGGACGTATCGATCACACGCTCTCGCTCTTCTCCACCTTCATACGCTGCGGCTATCCATCTCTCTGGTTCATGCGCGTTGATACTGTCGCCTCGCTCTCCGGCCATGTTGAGCTGAGCGCGGCAGAGGGGACGGAGCTGTCGTTCATGTCGATTGAGGGCACGGTGCAGGTCCGCTCTAAGGGGCTTTTCTGGGAGCTTGACGGCTTTCCGCTCTCCCCATCGTCGGTCTCTCTTTCAAACAGGATGCGTGCCTCCCTCGTCTCCCTCGATATAGATGGGACGATACTGATGCGCATGAGGGCGGAGGATCATGAGCGGATCATGATAGGAAGGACGCTATGAGGATAACCGTAGGCCGCAGAGGAGAGGATTACTCCACCATACAGGAGGCAATAAACGCCGTGCCGTATGACGTGGAGGCCGAGATAGTGGTATCGGAAGGGGAATACAGGGAGAAGCTCTTTTCCGACAAGAGGCATCTCACGATAAGAGGCGAGGGGAATGTGCGCATCATCTGCTCAGACTTCGCCTATAAGAAGGATGCTGCAGGGCGGAAGCTTGGCACTTTCCGCTCCTATACCGCGTTCTTCTCCGGAGAGTACATCGCCCTTGCTGATCTCACGATAGTGAACGACGCCGGACGGGGCGAGGATGTCGGGCAGGCCGTTGCCCTCTACCTTGACGCATCTGAGGCCCGATGTTCTTCCATCACGCTTCTTTCCCATCAGGATACCCTCTTCATCGCCCCTCTTCCCGCTGCCGAACGTGAGAAGGGTGGCTTCTACGGTCCTCGGTATCTTTCTCCCAGGAAGCCATGCCGTGCAGTGTTTTCCTCCTGCGAGATCGCCGGATCGATCGACTTCATCTTCGGCGGTGGTGACGCGCTCTTCGAGGATTGCATCATAAGAAGCACCGAGCCGGGCTATGTGGCAGCCCCGTCAGGCAGGAAGGATGGGACGGGATTCGTCTTCCTCCGTTCCGCCTTCGTCTCCGACGGCCTTCCTGATGAGAGCGTCTTCCTGATGCGGCCCTGGCGTCCGGAGGGCAAGGCCTCGTTCCTGGATTGCTCGTTCTCCGGGCATATCGACAGGAGATACCGCTCAAGCTGGAACGGGGAGGCTGATGAAAGCACCTTCGTCCTATCATCATGCACGAGAGCAGGACAGCCAGTTCCCGACACGCCTTCCTTCGATCCTTCGCTCCTTCCGTCCTTTCGCTGAGAGAGGTTAAGTGCTATCATTGCACCATGCTGGCATTCAGAAGGATCCTTGCATTCTCATCACGCGTCCATTCGTATCTACTGGCGCTCTATCTATTCTTCGCCCTTCTCTTCGTCCTCTTCCTGTACTTTCCCGTCAGCGAGGTGCTGGTCACGTTCGTTACCAGCTGCCAGATGGTGCTTGGGTGGACGATATTCCTGGAAGGAGTATGGATAGTGCTTGCCTCGATATACCAGTTCTTCTATACGCGCGTGGCATTCGTCTCGCCGCTGGTGCTGACGGTGCTGAGGATGATCGTGTACTTCATCATATCCATCATCATAGATATGCTGAACACCGTGATCCTTCATGGATTCTCGCTAGGAGGTTGATATGGGCATGGAAGGAATCTACGGGATAAGGGGAGCTACCACGGTTCCCTCTGACTTTCCTCAGGAAGTAGATGATGCCGTGAGGGAGATGATGGATCTGATTTACAGGCAGAACGAGATAAGCGATAGGGATATCGCGGCGATCATATTCTCGCAGACGCATGATATAAGGACACGCAACGCCGCTGCCGCGTGCCGTAAGGCCGGCTTTGCCGCGAAGGTCCCGCTCTTCTGCGTCCAGGAGGCAGATATCTCCGGATCCCTGCCGCTCGCGATCCGCGTTCTCGTGCTTGTGAATCATCCGGTGCAGAAGGAGCCTCGGATGGTCTATCTGAGGAAGGCAGCCTCGCTGCGCCCTGATTATGAGGAGGAGTGATGGAAAGGATAGGGAATGAGTATCTTACGGTGATCGTCGATCCGCTGGGAGCGGAGCTGGCAAGCATAAAGGGCAGCGATGGCACGGAGTATCTCTGGCAGGCTGATGAGAGGTACTGGCCCCGCCATTCTCCGCTTCTCTTCCCGTTCGTTGGAAGGCTTATGGAGGAGGCATATACCTATCGTGGCAGGCGCTATGCCATGACCCGTCATGGCTTTGCTAAGGAGTCCGGCTTCTCCGTCGTGGCTAACACCGGCTCATCAGTGACGTTCTGCCTCTCTTCTGATGGTTCCACAGAGGAAGCCTATCCCTTCTTGTTCAGCCTTGCCGTCACCTACGCGCTTGAGGGAAGGAGTATGAGCGAGCGGATAGAGGTGCGTAATGACGGAGACGATGAGATGATCTACGGCGCGGGCGGCCATCCGGGATTCGCCGTTCCTCTTGAGCCGGGCATCGCGTTCGAGGACTACATGATCTCCTTCCCCGATGCTGATGGCGTAAGGCGGAGGGTATTCTCCTCATCCGGACTTGATGCCGGAAGAGAGGAACCGTACGCGCTTACTGACGGGAAGGCTCTTCCTCTCCGCCACAGCCTCTTCGATCATGACGCGATCATCCTTACCTCGGTCGGGGGAAAGGCCGTGCTGTCCTCCTCCAAGGGAAGGCGTAGTGTCGAGGTTGAGAGCGACGCGCCATGGTGGGGTATATGGCATAGTGTCGGCAAGGATGCGCCATTCGTGTGCATAGAGCCATGGTGGACGCTTCCCGGGCGTGATGGCATCCTCTGTGATATCGGGGAGCGCAAGGACCTTATACGCCTTGCCCCATCTGAATCCAGAGTGCATGAGATAAGGTATCTATTTACTTGAAATGTAAGAATCTCGATATTAAGTAATGAGGGCTGCCGAAGCAGCCCTCTCTTTGTCAGCAGCCCTTTGTGGAGCAGGATGCCTTCTCTGGTGGAAGCGCGATGATCCTCTCCAGCGCAGGATTCTTCTTCAGGTTCTCCTTCAGGCCTCTAGCCCTTGCCTTGTTGACGTAGTCCGGGGACTCGAACGAGTAGTGGAAGTTCGTGTGGATGTCATATGTGCCGTTCATGAGCGCGTGGGCATCCTCGGTGATCACAAGCTCCTCGTCGGTCGGGATCACGAAGATCTTAACGGGGCTCTCGTCCTTGGAGATGCAGGTTTCGGCGTTGCGGCAGTGCGAGAGGTCGTTCTTCTCCTCATCGATCATGATGCCGAGGCTCTCAAGGCCCTCACAGGCACCGCGCCTGATATGCTCACCCATCTCGCCGACGCCTGCGGTGAAGACGATTGCGTCAACGCGTCCGAGGAGCGCGGCATAGGCGCCGATGTACTTCTTGATCCTATGGACCTCCATCGCGACTCCGAGCTGTGCCTGCTTGTTGCCGCTGTTGGCCGCCTCATGTACATCCCTCCTGTCTGACATGCCGCAGAGTCCCATGAGTCCTGACTTCTTGTTCAGCACCGTATCGATCTCCTGTGCGTTCATGCCGGTGTTGGAGGAGATATAGGAGACGATCGCCGGATCGATATCTCCGGACCTGGTTCCCATCACGAGGCCCTCAAGCGGGGTAAGGCCCATCGAGGTGTCGATGCAGACGCCGTTCTTGACTGCGCAGGCCGATGCGCCATTTCCGATATGGAGGATGATGACGTTCGTGTCCTTGTTCTCCTTTCCCAGGAGGAGCGCGGCGCGCTTGGCGCAGTAGAGGTGGCTCGTTCCATGGAAGCCATAGCGGCGCACGTTGTACTTCGTGTACCACTCATACGGCACGGCATACATGAAGGACTCCTCCGGCATCGTCTGATGGAAGGCGGTATCCATGACGATCGCGTTAGGCACGCCCGGCATGAGCTTCATCGCGCTCTCGATGCCCATGATGTTCGCGGGCATGTGGAGCGGTCCGAGCGGGATGAGCGACTTGAGCTGCTCGACGACCTTCTCGTCGACAAGCGTGGATTTCTTGAAGAGCTCTCCTCCATGGAGGACCCTGTGGCCTACCGCACCGATCTCGCTGAGGCTCTTGATGCATCCATAGGTCGGATCGACAAGCATCTTGAGGATAAGTTCGATCGCTTCCTTGTGCGTCGGGGATACGAAGCGCTCGTTGTACTCTTCCTTGCCGGCAGACTTCTGCTCGATCGTTGAGTATTCAAGTCCGATGCGCTCGACTACTCCTACGCAAAGCACATCCTTCTCCTCCCAGTCGTAGACCTGGTACTTGGCAGACGAGCTGCCGCAGTTAAGTGTCAGTATGACCATTACCTAATTCTCCTGAAAAACGATATACATGGAATGTATATAGCAAGGAGCGAAAAAAGTACATATCCGGAATTGGCAAAAAACGGGGGCTGGGGCGTATATAGGGCATGATGGTGCTGATTATCCTGCTGATCGTAACGCTTCCGCTCCATGCCGGCGGCGCGTATGCCTCCTCTGACCTCAGGGAGATCCGCGGCGATTCCTTCCGCGTCTCGCTGACCGATGGCAATCTCTTCATGGATATCGGGCCCCTCCGTGTCGGACAGATCGACAGGTCGGGACTGGTAAGGACCATAGCCGAACCCCATGGCGGAAGACACGGGCTTGAGCTGGAGTGCCTGCCGTTCCGGTCCGATGACCGCCGCTCAGGAGCCGTGCTGGATCTGGGGCCGCTCTCAGTGGGCATGGCGCTTGATGACAGGGCGCTCTTTGCCGCATCTCTTTCCTATGACTCCTTCTCCATTGCGATGCTATATGCCGGAGATGTCACATCTGACCGGCCTCTTATCCATCAATGGAGGCAGGAGGAGCGTGAGACGCTATACTGGGCGGCTTCCGTAGAGGTAGGCGCCTTCAACGCGCTCGGTATCGCTTCCTTCGCCGAACATCTGGGGTTCGATGGCTTCCTCTCCCTTTCCGCGGCCTGGAACGGCTATTCCCTCTCCGTCGCGGCAGGGGGCCCTCAGCTATTATATGATGATTCGCAACGATTCTTATATAGCGTAAACGGAACTATAAGAGAGGAAGGATTCATATCTGAATTCGAGCTGCGTATAGGGGAGGCCCCGGTATTCTCTGAGGATTACCTTCCGTATGAGGCGGAGCTGCGTTCCCGTCTCGATATCCACGGTGTCATCATCTATTCCGCGATGGAGTATTCCTTCTCCCGTCGCGGACGCAGCCACAAGCGTGACAGGTTCACCATACGCTATGACTTCATCGAGCTAGGGTATGATAGCGATCATGGCCTCATCGCGCTATTCCGCTATGGCGGCATAGAGGCGGGGTTCGATGAGGGCAGGGGATATGTGGAGCTGGAGAGGGAGCTTGAGACGGAACACTCCCGCCTTCTCCTGCGCCTCTCCTCCGATAGCTCGTTCTCTATTGCCGTAGCCCTTGATCTCTGAATGGCCCGAGCAGGGTGATGGATCGGGTAAGCCTGATGCCGGTCTTCTCCTCCACCTCCCTCTCAGCCATCCTGATCAGCGAGTATATCTCATCGGAGGTGCAGCCGGGGTATGTGAAGATGGAGTTGGGCTGGTATTCTGAGAACTCAGCCCTGAGTCCATGATAGCCGGTCATACCGGCTTTCCTCAGCGCATCCTCGGCCTTCATTCCTTCCGGATCGCGGAAGATCTCCCCGGAGAAGCGGGCGCACGGGGGAATGAACATCCTCTCCACATACTCCTCCTTGCGCATCCTTGCCTCCGCGGTCCTCTTGGAGGGGATGAGGTTGAGCGCCACCATGACCACCAGCCCTCCGCGGCCTATCACAGAGGACTGGGAGCCGAAGGCATCCTGATAGTTCGGATAGCGGTGCATCCTCCCGTCTGGAGTGAGTACGTCGGCGTAGAAGAACAGGTCGGATATCGAACGGCCGTTGGCATTGGCGTTCACGGTTATCGCGCCTGCGATCGTTCCGGGGATGCCTGCGATCTCCTCAAGCCCGATGAGGCTATGCTCTATGGCGATGTTTATGATGATGTCCAGCATCTCTCCGGGGGACGCGAGGAGGAGGTCTCCTTTTATCGAGATACCCCTGAGTCCCCTTGTCGAAAGCACGATGCCGGGGATCCCTTCCTCGGATACGAGTATATGCGTGCCGCCGCCGATGATCGTCACGGGCAGGGAGCGCTTATAGGCAAGCTCCAGCACGCTCCTGGTCTCCTCCAGGTCCCTTGGCTCGGCATAGTACTCGGCCTTTCCCCCCGTATGGAACGAGGAGCGGTCGCTCATGCTGAAGGCTTCCGTGACTATTATCTCTGCCTCCCTCGGCTTCATCCTTACCATGCTCTGCCCCTTTTCCGGCCTCCTTATTGGAAACATCGGCCTATATTGGTATTATAAGGCAATACGGAGTCATGCATGAAGCTATATAACACAATGTCGAGAACCATCGAGGAATTCATACCAATCGTTCCAGGCAAGGCCTCGATGTACTGCTGCGGTCCTACCGTATATAACTATGCGCATATAGGCAATCTGAGGACATATATCTTCGAGGACCTTCTGCACCGGACGCTTGAGCGTTCCGGCCTCAAGGTCTGCCACGTCATGAACATAACCGATGTCGGGCATCTGACGGGGGATGGCGATGACGGAGAGGACAAGATGGAGAAGAGCGCGAGGGAATCCGGGCGGAGCGTCTGGGATATCGCGAGGTTCTATACCGATGCGTTCTTCTCCGATGAGAAGGACCTGAGGATCATCAGGCCCGATATCGTATGCAAGGCCACCGATCATATCGCTGACATGATCGCCCTGATAAAGAGGCTTGAGGAGGGCGGCCATACATATACCGCTGGCGGCAACGTCTACTTCTCGATCGACTCGATCGACGACTACGGCAAGCTTGCCAGGCTTGATCTGGATGAGCTGAAGAGCGGAGCGAGGATAGATATCGATTCTAACAAGCGCAATCCAAAGGATTTCGTGCTGTGGTTCACCAACTCGAAGTTCAAGGATCAGGCGATGATGTGGGACTCCCCATGGGGTCGCGGCTATCCTGGCTGGCATATCGAGTGTTCCGCGATGTCGATGAAGTACCTAGGTGAGCATTTCGATATCCACTGCGGTGGCATCGACGCCATCCCTGTGCATCATACCAATGAGATCGCGCAGTCTGAGGCGGCGACCGGCCATGTATGGGTGAACTACTGGTGCCATGGTGAGTTCCTTCTCAATGACAGCGGCAAGATGAGCAAGTCCTCGGGTGAGTTCCTGACGCTCTCCGTGCTTAAGGAGAAGGGCTATGATCCGCTTGATTACCGCTACTTCTGCCTTTCGGGGCATTACAGGAGCCAGCTGAAGTTCTCGTTCGAGGCGCTTGACCACGCCCGTGCCGCGCGTCGCAACCTCTTCGATAAGATCGCTCAGCTGAAGGCTGAGGGAGAGGCTTCCAAGGAGCCTGGAGAGAAGGCTAGAGGCTACATGGATGCGTTCGATGAGGCTATGGAGAATGATCTCTCGGCTCCTCAGGCGCTTTCGCAGCTCTGGCTGATGCTCAAGGATGATATCCCATCGCAGGACAAGCTCGCGGCAGCCTATCATATGGATGGCATACTCGGCCTCGGCCTTGATGGAATCGAGGCTTCTGGTACCGGCTCAGTCGGAGGAGAGGAGGAGAAGAGGCTTCTCGAGGAGAGGAGCGCGGCTAAGAAGGCCAGGGATTTCGCCAGGGCTGATGAGATCCGCGATATCCTCCTTGAGCGTGGCTTCATCGTCCGGGATACCCCTCAGGGACCCGTTCTTGAGAAGAGGGTGTAACCTTCTTCGTCCTGGATTGTTGATATTATGGAGATAAGAAGTACAGATCGCGACGATTTCCGCCTTGTATACGATGCGAACTACCGCCTGCTCGTCCAGGTGATAATGCATATCGTGTACAATCTGGAGGTTGCCGAGGATCTGACGCAGGAAGCGTTCGAGAGGTTCTATGTGAAGAACATGACCTTCCCGAGCGAGGATGATGCGAAGTACTGGCTCCTTCGTGTTGCGAAGAATCTCGCGCTGAACCACGTGAGACGCAATAAGCGCGAGAGCGAGATGGTGGAGAAGGTGAAGAGGATGCCTTTTGCTACCATCGATGAGCGCGATGGCGCGAAGGAAGTCATAGACGCGGAGAACAGGCGGGAAGTCAGGGCGGCCATTGAATCCCTGCCTGAGAACCTCAGGATGGTTATCCAGCTGAGGGAGTACTCGGGGCTGGACTATAAGTCCATCGCCAAGGTGCTTGGCATCTCCGAGACGAATGTTAAGGTGAGGGTGTTCCGGGCCAGGAAGAAGCTCGAGGAGGCCCTCGGTTCGGAGGAACGGGATGTGTATTGATGCCCAGATGCTGTCAGCCTACCTTGATGGAGAGCTGCAGGAACCATATAGGACGCAGGTAGAGGAACACCTCGAGCATTGTCCTGCGTGTCGCAAGCACCTTGAGGATATGAGGGCCATTGGCGAGAGGATCCGCAGGAGCGATTATCCGGCGGAGATGCTTGATAGGAAGAAGGCTGATATCGAGGAGATGCTTGACAGAAAGTACTTCCAGGGAAAGCGGAAGGTCGGCTTCATACGCCGTCGCTTCGAGGTGTCGATGCCGTCGCTGGTGACCGCCGCCGCTGCCGTGGTGTTCATCTTCATCGGAGGCTTCATGTTCTTCGGCACGTCCCAGGAGCAGACTGGAAGCATACTCCCGTCATTCGCGGTGCAGGCTGATAGCAGCAATGTTCATTACGTCGCTGATGAGGCCAGCCTCGACAACTTCACCCTTGAGGAGATACTGCATTACCTCGATCAGAAGGGCTACAATGTGGATATCTCGCTGAAGGGACTGCAGCCGCTTGATCAGATCGGACCGGCAACAGCCGAGTGAGATATCGCTTTTGAGAGAGACCGGCCGGGGAGACCCGGCCATTATTTATCTCGATAGGGTTGTATACCATCAGATTACTTCTTCTTAAGAAATAATATACTTATATAGTAAGTAGATCAAAGCTTTAAGTTCACTTATAAGATACTATTCATTGCCTTGTATCTCATGCTATCATGCCTATGGCACTGCCATTGATGGTAGGCGGCTGGCATCGCTTCGGACACGGCCCGGAATCTCCGGCTGGGAGGAGGTGATGATGCCATGAACACCTATGAGACGCTGATGATCGTATTCACGGTTATCGGATTGCTGATTGCCTGTTCACGAAAATAGCCGCCCAGTGGTCCAGACTGATGCGGCATATTAGCTAAAACTGTCGGGCCAGCCGTCTATCGGCAGTGCCTCTCTATAGATACTATACCATGATTTGATTTAAGTTCAAAGCCTCCTTATCGTGAAGCCTTCTCGATCTGAGGATACCATGCCTAGATGATTCAGATGATGACGTCCGATAGCCTGATGCCTAAGGGTTTCATAAGCGATAGTGCCTTGAGCTGTTCGAGAAAGGCAACGGGTACAAGAGGACGGCGAGCATAACCGGACTCAATACTTATACCGTCAGGGATTACAGGCGGAGGTACGCATCAGGGGATACTTCCTGGGCGTACGGAATGAAATAGGTAGAAGAGAGTTTAGCTCTTCCGAATTATTGATTTCGGGCCGATATCTTAGCTTGGGCGTGGACAGCCCGCTTGGGTTTATGGGGGTTGGATTACTGTGTATATATCCTAGGACAATTCGAATATGAATTAACATCAAGCCAGAGGATTACTACGAGAACATAACGTTCATAGTCGGAGGGCGGGAGGCTGTTCCTCTGAGGTAGATGTTAATTTCTCACTGAGGTGTGAAGACCGGCCGCTGCTTTCTCTCGATACTGATGTGGTATCATAACAACATGAGATCAGGGGAGGCGAAGATGGAATACAGGATCGTGCACAAGGACGCGTTCAGGATAATCGGGTTCAGGAAGAGGATCTCTCTGCAGTTCGATGGGGAGAACCCTCAGATAGATGGGCTTATGGAGCGCCTTACTCCTTCCGTCCGGCTTGAGCTTGAAGCGCTCGGCACCGAAGAGCCCCATGGGATACTCAGCATCTCCACGGCATTTGAGGACAGGGTCAGGGAGGGAAGCCTCCTTGATCAGTATGTCGGGGTGGCCGCTGCCGCTGCTTGCTCCTCCCCTGGCTTCGATCTTCTCGATGTCCCTGCCTATGACTGGGCCGTCTTCAGCGCGGCTGGAAGGTATCCGGAGGCGTTGCAGCAGGCCTGGGCAGATATCTATGCCGTATGGCTGCCTGAATCAGGGTATGATCTTGCAGAAGGGCCGGAGATGCTCCGCAACCTCGATGAGGATACCTCTCTTCCCTTGTTTCGGAGCGAGATCTGGATTCCCGTATGCAGGAAGGCGCTATGAGCCATGATTCTTTCTCATCTTGATCGGCAGAGGGTTGTCTCTCTTCCTTATCTGCGGTAAAGCATTATTGATCAAGAGGTATGTTTATGTACGGAAAGAGCGCAGGCGCCCATATCGTGAGGCGTATCATCGTCATGGTAGCGGGCCTTTGGATAATGGCCATGGGTGTCTCATTCTCTATAATCGCAGGACTAGGAACTTCTCCGATCTCCAGCCTTCCCTATACCCTCAGCCTCCTCACGCCGCTTACCGTCGGCAGCGCCACGATACTCGTCAATGCCCTCATGGTCCTCCTTCAGGTCATCATACTCAGGCGACGCTTCCACCCTGTGCAGCTATTGCAGGTCGTGGTGTCATCCGTGTTCGGCATCCTGATCGACTTCGTCTCATCGTTCATCGGCATCCTGGCTCCCTCCGGTTATGTATCCTCGTGGCTATACTGCCTGCTTGGTATCGTGCTTGTCGGCACCGGAGTCAGCCTGGAGGTGCTGTCATCCACGGTTCCGCTTGCGGCGGAGGGGCTCTCCCTTGCGATCTCCCAGGTTTCCGGGAGGCGCTTCGGCACGATAAAGGTCTCTGTGGACCTGTCGCTGGTCGTGCTGTCCCTGGCCCTTTCGGCTCCTCTGCTGCATAGCCTTGGCGGCGTGAGGGAAGGAACGCTTGCCGCCGCGCTTCTCGTCGGAACGGTCGCGAGGATCCTCAATAGGGCGCTCCGGCCAGTACGGGAGCGATTCTTCTCATTGCAGTAAGGCCGCTTCTCTGCTATTCCTGTATTCATGAAAGCTGCTACTATTCTCATCAAGCCTGCATCTGGCAGGTGCAATATGAGGTGCCGTTACTGCTTCTATCAGGATGAGGCAGAGAATAGGGAATACAAGGACTACGGGATGATGAGCCTGGACACGGCCCATGCCCTGATCGATAAGACGACAGCCTCATTCGATGATGTCACATATGCCTTCCAGGGAGGAGAGCCTACGGTACGCGGCCTTGATTTCTTCCGCTCGTTCACCGAGTATGCCGAAGGGAAGGGCAAGAGCGTCCATTTCGCGATACAGACAAACGGCTTCATCATAGACAGGGAGTGGGCGTCGTTCTTCAAGGAGCATGGCTACCTTGTCGGGCTCTCGATGGACGGGGACAAGGCGATGCATGACGCGTACCGTGTCGATGGCCGTGATAAAGGCACGTTCCGCCGCGTCTTCTCCTCCTTCCAGATCCTCTCGTCCAGCGGCGTTGACTTCAACGTGCTGGTGACGCTTACCAGGGCAGCGGCTCTCAGGGGCCGTGAGATCTATCAGTTCCTAAAGCGCAATGGCGCGCGCTATCAGCAGTACATACCGTGCATAGACCCGATGGCCTCGGAGCGGGGGAGCGAGGAGTACTCGCTTACGCCTGAGGCGTATCTATCGTTCCTCAACGATGTCTTCGCCCTCTATTACCGTGACTGGGAGCGCGGTGATTATGTCTCTGTCCGCTATTTCGATAACCTCGTGACGATGATGATGGGGATGCGTCCTGAGTCCTGCGGCCTTCTCGGCTTCTGCCCTGATAACTATGTCGTGGAGGCCGATGGCAGCGTCTTCCCCTGTGATTTCTATGTTCTCGATGGCTATCTGCTGGGGAACATGAACAGCGACAGCCTTGAGGATATCGGCAGGAAGCGCGAGGAGATAGGCTTCCGGGAGAAGTCGCTGCGGATCGAGCCTGAATGTTCAGAATGTCCTGTCTTCATGCTCTGCCGCGGAGGCTGCCGCCGTGACCGGGAGGATTTCTCCACGGGCGCTCTCAGGCTCTCTTATCTCTGTCCCGCATACAGGTCCTTCCTTGCCTCTGCAAGGCCTTATCTTGAGGTCATGGCTGGGGCTGAGATACGGGCCAGGGGTATAAAACCGCAGAATTAACGCACATTTTGTCATCTAATTCCGATAAATTACTTGAAAATTCCCTCTTTTTCCGCTTAGGATTCTCTCGTCCGGGGGTTACGTGGGGTAGTCCGGAAAGGATGTGGGAGATGGTAGCACCTTTCATGTATGATTCGGCATCGGGGAACGAGGCTCGGTTCGTAGTGATCCGCAAGCAGGAGGATAGGACCATACCTATGCATTGGCATAGCGAGCTGGAGCTGATGTATGTCCTATCAGGGGAGCAGGACGTGTTCATCAACGGAGAGAAGGTAACGCTTCTTGCCGGGGATGGCATCCTCTTCAATTCAGGCGATAGGCATCTCATATTCCCTGGTAACGGAACGAACAGGGTCAACATAATCTTCTCTATAGACATCCTGGATGGCACGCCCGGATCCCATGCCGTAAAGAGGGATCTTCAGGAGCGCTTTGATATCCTCGATAAGACGACGC
This sequence comes from uncultured Spirochaetales bacterium, assembly GCA_949299185.1. GTDB lineage: Bacteria > Spirochaetota > Spirochaetia > Sphaerochaetales > Sphaerochaetaceae > Ornithospirochaeta. The sequence goes on along the minus strand of CASFZR010000007.1, from coordinate 17,437 downwards.
TAGGATGGAAGGGCGAGGGCAAGGCGTTCCTGAGGAACATCATGGCATTCATCCTCAGGGCCGACGATGAGCGGGGCTATGACTATGAGGTGCGCGTGCGCTCCGGCATATTCTTCATCCTCTGCCTCTTCGGCGATGAGAGGATCAATCCTCCTTCCGAGAATCCTGTCGTGCGTCCCAGCCGCAAGGCCGATGCGAAGATGGAGAAGGTCTTTACCTTCATCGGCGAGCATTACAGCGACAGGGTCACGCTTGGCATGGTCGCCTCCGCGGTCGGCTATGTTCCCACCTATTTCTCCCATGTCTTCAAGTCGTTCACCGGCATCACCTTCTATGATTACCTCACGTCCTACAGGGTCATGAGGGCGATGTACCTGCTCTCCTCCACATCCATGAGCATCGCGGAGATAGCCACGAGGGTTGGGTTCCGGAACGTAAAGACCTTCGACCGCGCCTTCAAGGAGCAGAACGACATCTCCCCGCTACGCTATCGCAAGCAGCAGCAGGCAGGGGCCAAGGGCAGGGCCTGAGAGGAGAATTGACACCTTCGCCTAAAGCGTGTACTGCTTTTCCGGAGGGTATCATATCGTGGATAAGAAGCTGATCATAAGGCTCGCCGCCTATCTCGCGGGACTGCTGATCCTGGCGTTCGGCCTTACTATGAACGTCATGACGGGCCTCGGAGTCTCTCCGATAATCTCCGTCTCCTATGCCGCGTCGGAGATCACTGGAATAGCCTTTGCCGATGCCACGTTCCTGCTCTATGTGCTATTCGTCATCGCGGAGCTTCTGATACACGCCCATCTGAGGCGCCTCACGTGGATGCAGCTTATCAAGGATGTGGCCCAGCTTCCGCTCTCGCTTCTCTTCACCCGCTTCATGGCGCTCTTCCAGGCAATCCTCCCTGATCTGTCGTCATCACCGATGGCCGTGAGGCTCCTGGCGCTCCTTCTTGCCATCATCGCCACCGGCGTCGGCGCCGCGTCAACGCTCTCGATGTGCCTGATACCCAATCCCGGCGATGGCATCGTGCAGGCCTTTGCTGATCTTCTCTCGCTTCCGGTAGGGACGATGAAGAACATCATCGATGGCGTGAATGTCTGTATCTCCCTCACGCTGGGCCTTGTCTTCCTCTCCCGCATAGCTGGCATAGGTATCGGCACGGTAATCGCGTTCATCGGCGTGGGACGCGTAGTCGCCCTCTACAATGCCACGGCAGGGAAGCGCATTGCCGCAGCCGCGGGCGTTGCTGGAGACGGAGGGAATCGAACCCTCTAGGCCGGGCTTCCATCTAGGCCTTGACCCGCCTTGGAACCATCCGCGCCCCCTCGTGATTATCATATCATGATATGATGCTGGTCATGTGATTCGCTTCTCTTTCAGAAGAGGCGATTAACTGCTAACCTATGGCGGAGGAAAATATGCATAAGTCTATACTCACAGTGGTCGGGAAGGACCAGGTAGGCATCATCGCCAAGGTATGCTCCTATCTGGCTGATAGCAACGTAAATATCCTTGATATATCGCAGACGATCGTCGATGGCTTCTTCAACATGATGATGATCGTCGACACGAACAAGGCTGCAAAGGAGTTCAGCCTGCTCTCATCCGAGCTTGAGGGGCTTGGCGGCCGTATCGGCTGCATCATAAAGCTCCAGAGGGAGGAGATCTTCGAGAGCATGCAGAGGATATAGGATGATAAACCTCAACGAAGTCATCGAGACGAACATGATGATCGAGAAGGAGAACCTCGATGTCAGGACGATAACCCTCGGCATCTCCCTTCTTGACTGCATGGCAGAGAATGTCGATACGCTCTGCCGGAAGATCTACGACAAGATCGCATATACCGCGAAGGACCTTGTCCGGACAGGCAATGAGATCGAGCGTGATTACGCTATAAAGGTCGTTAACAAGCGCATATCGGTCACTCCGATAGGCATCGTTGGCGCATCCTCGTGCCGCTCTCCTGAGGATTATGTGCAGGTGGCACAGACGCTCGACCGCGTTGCAGGTGAGGTAGGGGTGAACTTCATCGGAGGATTCTCCGCGCTTCCCGTGAAGGGTATGAGCGAGGCCGAGAGGCTCCTTATCATGTCGATCCCGGAGGCGCTCCGCTCCACAGGCCGGGTATGCTCCTCCGTGGCGCTCGGTTCGACGAAGATCGGCATAAACATGGATGCCGTGGCCCTGATGGGCTCCATCATCCGCCGCAGCGCGGAGCTTACCGCCGATCAGGATTCGATCGCCTGCTCCAAGCTCGTGGTGTTCTGCAATGCCCCCGATGATAATCCCTTCATGGCAGGCGCGTTCCATGGCGTTACCGAGACAGACGCGGTCATCAACGTAGGCGTCAGCGGACCTGGCGTGATCAAGTACGCGGTAGAGAGCGTCAAGGATGGGGACTTCGGCGTGCTTGCCGAGACGATAAAGCGTACCGCGTTCAAGATCACCAGGCTAGGACAGCTCGTGGCGCAGGAGGCTTCGAGGAGGATGGGAATACCGTTCGGCATCGTGGATCTCTCCCTTGCCCCGACTCCTGCCATCGGCGACTCGATCTCGGATATCATCGAGGCGATGGGCATCGAGAGTACCGGCGCTCCGGGAACCACCGCAGCGCTCGCACTGCTCAACGATCAGGTTAAGAAGGGTGGTATCATGGCATCCAGCTATGTCGGCGGCCTCTCAGGTGCCTTCATCCCCGTCAGCGAGGATCAGGGGATGATCAACGCGGTGAACAGGGGATCGCTGTCGATAGAGAAGCTAGAGGCGATGACCTGCATCTGCTCCGTCGGCCTCGATATGATCGCCATACCCGGATCCACTCCGGCCTCGACGATCTCCGGCATCATCGCCGATGAGATGGCGATAGGCATGGTGAATCAGAAGACGACCGCCGTCCGCGTCATTCCCGTCATCGGCAAGGACGTCGGGGACACGGCGCATTTCGGCGGCCTTCTTGGCTATGCCCCGATAATGCCTGTAAGCCGCTTCTCCTCAGAGCGCTTCATCGGCCGTGGCGGCCGCATACCGGCACCGGTGCATAGCTTCCGCAACTGATCGTCAGCCCTTGATCTCCTCAAGGGCTTTCCTCACATCCTCGCCATGGGTCTTGGTGTTCACCTTCTTCCAGACCCTGGCGACGGTGCCGTCCGGGGCGATGAGGAATGATGAGCGTATGACGCCTATGGTCTTCTTGCCGTACATCATCTTCTCCCCGTATGCCCCATAGGCCTCCATCACCGCATGATCTGAGTCGGTAAGGAGCGTGAAGTCCAGTCCGTATTTCTCCGCGAACTTCCTGTGCGACTGGGCGCTGTCAGCGCTTATGGCAAGTACCTCGAGCCCAAGCTCCGAGAAGCGCGGCATCGTGTCACGGATCGAGCAGGCCTCTGCCGTGCAGCCAGGCGTGTTATCCTTGGGGTAGAAGTACACTAGCACATAGCGTCCCCTGTATGATTCAAGCGATACATCGTTCCCGTCCTTGTCCGGAAGCGTGAAGAGCGGTGCCATCATTCCTTCCTCTATCATCATCTCCTCCTAACAATAAATCCCACCAGTTCCCTTTCAATCCCTATTGGTTGGTTAAGCCTGAGAGCTTCATTCACGCGGGAGATTGGATGAGGGGAACCATCTTTCATTACCCAGGAGGTAAGGCCATGTGCTGCGTAGCAGGCATCGACATCGCAAGCAGGAAGTTCGACTATCGAATCATCGACGCAAATGGAGCAAGTCTTTCCAGAGGCAGCTGCGAGATGAGCTATGGAGGATTCCAAAGCTTCCTTTCCGCTGTCCCGGAGGACACCGTATTCATCATGGAATCCACAGGGCGCTACCATAAGAACCTCTGCCATTTCCTCATCGGCAAGGGCTTCAGCGTCTGTGTCGAGAATCCTATGATGATCAAGAACTATGTGAAGTCCACGACACTCCGCAAGACCAAGACCGACAGCGCTGACGCTCTCAGCATTGCAAGATACGGCCTTGCCAATTACGATAAACTCCGTAGGGAGAAGCGCGTCATGGATGACGAGGTGAGAAGCATAGCGAGAAGAAGGCAGGAAGTGGCAGAGGACATCGCCAGAGCGAAGACGCAGCTGAAGAGCGACCTTGCCCTCGCATGGCCTGAAATCCTTGCCGTGGATGTGCTTACGGCTTCCATGCTCTCCTTCCTGTCCTCCTTCGCCTCCCCCGATGAGGTGCTTGCCGCTGCTGACGGCGATCTTGCTGATGCGCTCATACAGGAGAAGGGACGCTATCTCTCCATCTCCGTGGAGGACATCAAGGGCTATGCCATAGGAAGCATAGGTGTACCTGGGTACGCAGATCTCGTGAAGGACAGCGCCGAGAAGATACTGTACCTTGAGAAGAGAGACAAAGCACTCACAAAGGCTCTCATAGAGCATGAGAAGAAAGTACATGAAAAGGAGATGGAGATCCTCCAGTCCATTCCAGGAGTCGGGGAGATCACCGCAGCCCATTTCATGGCTGAGGTCGAGGACATCTCCAGATTCGCGACCTACCAGAAGCTCATCGCATACATGGGCACCGATCCATCTATATACCAGTCCGGAGAAAGCTACAGCAAAGGTCATATCACCAAGCATGGCAACAGGAGCCTCAGGAAATACACTTATATAATGGCTCAGAGAGCTATCATCTATTCTCCCTTCTTCCGTGCCTACTATGACAAGAAGAGAGAGCAAGGATTCAGCCACAGAAAGGCTATGGTCGCCGTGATGAACAAGCTCACGAAGATCATCTTCATCCTCCTGACAAGAGGAGAAATGTATAAGGAAGAATCCTGATTCATATTTCCTATACTTTCTCATTCTTTATAGTTGACTCCTGTAGATTACATGAAGCATTTGCCCGTCGGCGTTCTTTATTATATCCTTAATGTAAAGAGGAGTAATGATGAATAACGACAAGGATCTCATCCTGAGGGATGTAAGGATAAGGGAGAATGTCCTCCTTAAGAACGTATACCTGTGGATGATCGCAGGACTGGCGGTAACGGCAGGAGTATCGTATGGGCTTGCCCATTCGGCTGCGTTCCTCCGCTTCTTCTTCACCAACCCGATGCTGATGATCGCGGTCTTCATCGCCCAGCTGGTGCTGGTGATGGTGCTTTCAGGCCGCATCGAGAGGCTAAGCACGGGGACGGCGATCGCGCTCTTCCTCGGCTATTCTGCCGTGACGGGGCTCACGCTCACCTCCATATTCATCGTCTATGCCGGAACGGTGATAGCGTCGGCGTTCGTCTCTGCCGCAGCCGTGTTCGCGGCCGGAGCGATCTATGGAAGCGTGACGAAGAAGGATCTGAGGGGGATAGGAGGCTATCTGACGATGGCCCTGATCGGCATGATGGTGGCGCTTCTCATCAACATGTTCCTGGGTTCTTCCTCGCTGGATCTCCTGATCTCAGCTGTAGGAGTGCTGCTGTTCACCGGCCTTACCGCCTGGGACAGCCAGAAGATATCGGATATGAACAGGTCCTATGGGTCGATGATGACGAGGGAGGAGCTGACGAAGGTGGGAATCCTCGGAGCGCTTGACCTCTACCTCGACTTCCTCAATATCTTCCTGTATCTTCTTCGCATCTTCGGCCGCAGCAGTGATAACTGAGACCGGTCTTGTCTTCGAGGGTCCTGATACCCTCGTATACTGGAAGGAGAGCGGCATACCGACGGTACCTCTGAAGAATACCATCGATGGCCGCACCCTCCTTTCCATAGCCGCGGCGGCATATCCTGAGATACGGTGCTGCCATGGCGGCAATCCCTGGGAGGGCGGTGTGGTCCATCGCCTCGATACCCCCACGCGCGGCCTTGTCCTGATAGCCCGTAGCCAGAGGGCCTATGATGCCCTGATGCAGCAGCAGAAGAAGGACATGATCGTCAAGGAGTATATCGCAGAGACTACCTCTCCGCGTGCCTTCGATGATGGCTTCGAGCCCTTCACCCTGTTTCCTATCGAGGAGGGGCCTTCAACGATAACATCCTATTTCCGTCCCTTCGGCAGGAAGGGTGCGAGCGTGCGGCCCGTGCTGATGAACGACAGGCATAGGAAGGGCCGTGTCTATACCACCGAGGTGGTGCCTGAGGAGAGCGAGGTCTTCCGCTGCACGATAAGCCGAGGCTTCCGCCATCAGATACGCTCCCATCTCGCCTGGGCCGGCCATCCGATAGCCGGTGACGTGCAGTACGGCGGAACCGAGTCCGAGGTCTTCGGACTCGAGGCGATAAGCATCAGCTATATAGAGCCCTGTTCCGGGCGTAAGCTCACGATATCGATCTAGCGCTCCACGGAGAAGACGATCGTGCGGTTGGAGTAGACCATTATCCTATGCTCGAGGTGTGCCTTGACCGCGGACGCCAGGACGCGTCTCTCGCAGTCCTTCCCGACCTCCTTCAGCCCCTCCGGAGTCAGCTCATGGTTCACCCTTACCACGTCCTGCTCGATGATCGGGCCCTGATCCAGGTCCTCTGAGGCGTAGTGTGCCGTCGCACCGATCATCTTCACCCCTCTCTTATATGCCCTGAGGTATGGGTTTGCCCCCTGGAACGCCGGAAGGAAGGCATGGTGGATGTTTATTATCCTGCCGCTCCATTCCTCCGTGAACGCGGGTGAGAGTATCTGCATATAGCGGGCAAGCACCACAAGATCTATGTCGAAGCGCCTTAAGAGGTCGCGTATCTTCCCCTCCTGCTTCTCCTTGTCGTCTCCTACCGGAAAGTAGTAGTAGGGGATGCGGAACTGGTTTGCCACGCGCTCCATGTCAGGATGGTTGGAGATGATGAGCGGTATCTCGCAATCAAGCTCCCCCTCGAGCTGCCGTGATATAAGATCATAGAGGCAGTGGCTTGTCTTCGAGACGAGTATCGCCACGCGCATCCTGTAGTCCGACCAGTGGAGCGACCACTCCAGTCCCAGCGGCGCGGCAAGGGCCTCGAACTCATCGTACAGCTCCTTGCGCGTCATCTTCATATCCGTAGCGTCGAGTTCTATGCGCATGAAGTAGCGCTTCTCATAGCTGTCGGTATGCTGCTGGCAGTGGAGGATGTTGAATCCCTTGCCGTAGAAGAAATCAACGGTGGAGGCCAATAGGCCCTTCTTGTCCTCTGCCTGTATCAGGAAGATAGCCTTAATCATCCTCGTCCTCCTCCATCTCCTCTGTCGTCAGCACATCCTCGTCCTCTGATGTGACAAGCTCTATCTTCCTCTGGATCTCGGAGAGCGTCTTGTTCAGCTTCTTCCCAAGCTCCGTGGCCTCCTCGTAGAGCTTGATCGCATCCTCAAGCCCCGTGTCATCCTTCTTGAGGAGATCGGTTATCTCCTCCATCCTCTTCAGATCGCTTTCAAAGCTCATGGCTGTCCTCCACTCTTGCTATCAGCTCGCCATCGCTGACCCTTGTCCTTATGATATCCCTATTACGCGCCTCTGATATACTGCGTATCACGTGTCCGCTTCCATCCATCGTGACTGAGTAGCCGCGGGAGAGTATCGATAGCGGTGAGAGCGCCTCGCACTCCCTCTCGGCCATCGAGAGCCTTGCCTTGGCATCCTTTATCCTCTCGGTGAGGGCTGCCTTGGACTCCTTCATCATCGCCTCTGCATCCCGTCTCCTGCTCTCGGCCTTTTCCTTCATGGCCCGCGCGGCCTCTTCCTCGGTCCATCCAAGCTCGGAGAGCCTCAGCGAGAGGCGCATGGTGAGCGCGTGCCCAAGCTCCCTTGTCGAGGGAATGAGGGCCTTCGCCCTGGCGATGCGTCCGGCAAGGAGGCCCTTGAATGACTCCGCGCGCCTCAGGCGCGAGTCAGCACGCCATATCCTTGTCCTCATCTCGGATGATAGCGTGGAGAGGACGTTTCGTAGCCTCTCGGCCCTCCTATACGCGCCTTCCGTGACAAGCTCCGCGGCCGCCGACGGGGTAGGGGCCCTGCGGTCCGCCACGTAGTCCGATATAGGCCAGTCTATCTCATGCCCCACCGCTGACACCACGGGAATGGTGGATTCATGTATCGCCTCGATCACTGCGGGATCGGAGAAGGGTGCAAGATCCTCGGTGCTTCCGCCTCCTCGTCCCACGATAAGCACATCAGCCGCGGCGAAGGCGTTGGCCTGGCGGATCCTTGCCGCGATGCTTCCTGCAGCCTCCTCTCCTTGCACGAGGCATGGGAAGATGATGATGTCGATGCCGGGAGCCCTGCGCCTCGTTATGTTCAGCACATCGCGTATCGCGGCGCCGGTTGGGCTGGTAACGACGCCTATCCGCCTTATCTCATCGGGTATCGGCCTCTTCCTGTCCTCATCGAAGTAGCCGAGGCTACGGTAGTAGTCCTTGCGCTTCTCGATCATCTCCAGAAGCGAGCCCTCTCCCTTTATCCGCATTGACCTGATGACGAATGAGAGCCGTCCGTTCTTCGCGTAGTAGGAGAGCGAGCCCTTGGCGATCACCAGGTCTCCGTTCCGCGGTACCGTCATAGAGTACTGCGCACTGCGGAACACCGCGGCATCGAGCGCCGCCTGGCTGTCCTTTAGGGTGAAATACCAGTGCCCGGATGATGATGGACGGAACCCCGATACCTCTCCTTCGATGGTGAGTTCGGAGAAAAGCTCGGCGACTGTATCGCGGATGATAGCATTGGCTTCCGTTACGGTGAGCGTCCGTCCTATCGCATCATATGCGGCCATATGATCATATTATTCCATCATGGCACGCATTAACAAGGATAAGGGCCTAGATGCGATCTCTTCTCTTCCTGCAGCCCTTGTCACGATAGAAAGAAGAAGGCCTCCCCGTTCAGGAAGGCCCATATTCAGAACAGAAAGGCCGTTTCCGGTTACGGCCTTGGGGAGATCTTACTCCTCCTCGATAGCACCCTGTGGGCAAACGCTTGCGCAGGTTCCGCAGCTGATGCATGTATCGGGATCGATCTGGTAGATGTCTCCCTCAGAGATTGCTCCGACCGGGCACTCGCCCTGGCAGGTTCCGCAAGCGATGCAGCTGTCAGTGATCTTGTAAGCCATATCAAACTCCTTTCTGCGTGATGCAGTGTCTTTCTATGAAGAGAATTTACTCCCTAGCTGTGCGACAGTCAACCGCGAACTCCCTATTTATCGAAGCAAATGCCAATATCAGAATAAGTTAGCTTAGGGTAACTCCCTTTATGCGCATCATCAGGAGCCCCGTCGCGTCCGCAATGACCCATCCGATCGGGATGCTCATCCAGATGCCTACAGGGCCAAGCGGTACTGAAAGGAGGTACGCCAGGACGACGCGCAGCCCGAGGCTTATGATCGTCAGCAGTAGCGAGACGGCGGGGTAGGAGGCCGCACGGAAGATGCCGTAGAAGAGGAAGAGATAGCCTATGAGGATGTAGAACGCGCCCTCTATCCTCAGGTAGGAGGTCCCGACGGCGATTATCTCCGTCTCATCGGGGCTGATGAAGATCGAGAGCAGGATGCGTGGGATGATGAATACCACTGCCGATATACAGAGTCCGTAGATCGTGGCGATGAGGAACGCGGCCCTGAGGCCCTTCCGTATCCTGTCCTTCCTCCCGGCTCCGTCGTTCTGCGCGACGAAGGTTGAGAAGGCGTTTCCGAACTCCTGCAGCGGCATGTAGGCGATGCTGTCTATCTTCACGCCGGCCGCGAACGCTGCCATCACGCCGCTTCCGAAGCCGTTTACCACGCCCTGGACCATCAGTATGCCGAGGTTCATTATGGACTGCTGCATCGATGTCAGCACGGAGAGGGACAGTAGGTCGGGAAGCATATGGACGCCATGTGGGAGATGGCGGGGACGGAAGCGCAGCAGCGGCGAGCGGATCAGGGCATATAGCACGATGCCTATCGCGGCGGCATACTGCGAGATCACGGTTGCGATCGCGGCCCCGTCCACGCCCATGCCAAGCGGTATGACGAAGACGAGATCCAGGATGATGTTCATCACGGATGAGAGCGCCATCATCATCAGCGCCGCGCCTGAGTTGCCTATCGCACGCTCAGCGGATGCGTAGAAGTTGTAGAGGAAGAGGGCGGGAAGGCCTGTGAGGATGATCCTCATGTAGCTGTCCATCATCCCCGTAAGCTCCTCTGGCACGGAGAGCAGGCGGATTATCGCAGGCAGCAGCATGGCCGAGGCTATGGTTATCAGCAGTGATAGCGCCCCGATGAGGACGAAGGCGATCGCTATCGATGCCTTCATCCCTTCCTTCTCTCCCTGGCCATAGAGGCGGGAGAACGCAACGGAGGCCCCCATCGAGAGGCCGATCATCAGCGAGGTGAGGAAGGTCATCAGGGAGTACGCGGAGCCTACGGCTGCCAGCGCGTCAGGCCCGACGAAGCGTCCGACTATCACGGAATCGGCTGCGTTATATAGCGTCTGGAGCATGTTTCCTGCGATGAGAGGCATGGCGAAGGAGAGTATAGGCGCCACGATCCCGCCCTTCGTTAGATCACGTTGTCCGTCATTCATGGCCGTACGTTACCATCTCCTGCCGTTCTTGTGAAGTTTTCCCTCTGCCTCTTTTCTGCTACCATCGCAGCATGAAGAAACTGGTTATCGCTGAAAAGCCGTCCGTCGGACGTGAGATCGCAAGGAACCTCGTGTGTCCTATCAAGGAGAAGGGATACAGCGAAGGTAGCTCATATATCGTCACCTGGGCCCTCGGCCACCTGGTGGAGCTTGCTGAGCCGCAGCACTACTCGGAGCGCTATAAGCGATGGTCGCTCCAGTCGCTTCCGATGCTCCCTGAGAAGCTTGATGAGGAGGTCATCGAGAGTACGAAGGAGCAGTTCGATGTGATAGCCTCACTCCTCAAGAGGGAGGATGTCGAGAGCGTCGTCATCGCAACCGATGCCGGACGCGAGGGAGAGCTTGTCGCCCGCTGGATCCTCAAGGCCGCCGGCTATGAGGGCAAGGCCGAGAGGCTCTGGATCTCCTCCCAGACGGAGAAGGCGATCAAGGAGGGCTTCCAGTCGCTCCGTCCCGCCTCTGACTATGACAACCTCTATCATGCCGCATTCTGCCGTGCCGCTGCCGACTGGTATGTCGGCATGAACGTCACCAGGGCGCTCACATGCTTCTATGATGCAAAGCTCTCCGCCGGCCGAGTGCAGACACCGACGCTTGCGCTGATGACGGAGAGAGAGGATGAGATCGAGAGCTTCGAGGGTAAGTACTACTATACCGCACGTGCCGACTTCGGGCTCTTCTCCGCTTCATACTATCCTGAGGATAACTCCATCAGGTTCACCGATGACGAGCTTGCCGAGGCCTTCAAGGAGTGGCAGGGGAAGAAGGGCCGGGTGGTCTCGATGGTGAGCGAGGAGAAGAGCGAGGCGGTGCCTCAGGCCTATGATCTCACTGAGCTTCAGAGGGATGCTAATATCGTGCTGGGCTTCTCAGCCAAGGAGACGCTGGACACGCTGCAGCGGCTCTATGAGGTACATAAGATCGTGACCTATCCTCGTACCGACTCACGGTATATCACGGAGGATATCGTGCCGACGCTTCCAGAGCGCATCAAGGCGCTCTCCTCGACCATCTTCTCCCGCCAGGTCGATGAGTACCTTGCTTCCGGCTTCCGCAGCGATAACCCCCGCTTCGTCAATAGCGCGCTTGTCTCAGACCATCATGCGATAATCCCCACCGAGGAGCCTGTCCGCATGGATAAGCTCTCCTCCGACGAGGCGAAGCTGTGGCAGCTCATAGCGCTGCGCTTTTTAGAGGTTATCGGGGAGGACTACAGCTACAGGACCACCACCTGCACGATCGACGTGGAGGGCAGGCAGTTCAGGACACGCCTCTCGATGCCGGTGCGCAAGGGCTACCGCTCCGTAGCGGAGAGCGCGGGGATAAAGAGCGCATCTCCCCTTGCCGATGAGGGCGATAACAGCTTCGGCCTGATGAGCATGAAGGAGGGCGATGAGGTGACGATCGAGGCGATCAAGGTGCGCAAGAACGTGACCAATCCTCCGGAGCGCTATACCGATGCCACGCTCCTCTCCGCGATGGAACACGCTGGACGCTTCGTCGATGACGCGGCGCTGAAGGCGAATCTCGGCAACGGGCTCGGAACGCCCGCAACCCGCGCGGACATGATAGAGAAGCTCGTGCAGAACAGGTATATCGAGAGGGAGGGTAAGTACTTCATCCCGACCGCCAAGGGCCGCGAGGTCGTGCGCCTTGCCCCTGAGGTCCTGCGTTCTCCCGTCCTCACCGGCGAGTGGGAAGGACGTCTTGAGCGCATCAGCCGCGGCAAGGAGGATCCCGATGCCTTCATCAGGGATATAAAGAAGATGGCCGCGGATCTCGTGAAGGAGGTCGAGAGGAGCGATAAGGTCTTCTCCCCACGCTTCAAGGACACCAAGCGCTGCCCGTACTGCAATAGCGATATGATGAAGGCCACCGATGCCGATGGCTCCGTGCATTACATCTGCCAGAAGCTCTCCTGCCAGTACGAGGAGAAGGAGGTCCGCGTCAAGGTAGAAACCGGCGCTCCCTCGGTGCGCAAGGTATCCACAGGTCCTGACGGAAGGGCCAAGGTCGTTGTTAATCTCCGCGGCGGCGTGAAGATGCCGAAGGCGGTCTATGAGACGAAGACCGTGGTCGTCAGGGAGTCCAAGCGGGCATACAAGCGCGACACGCGCCATGACGAGGGCATGAGGAATTCATCTTCCCGCTTCACGTCCTCCGATTTCTCCGGCGGCACGATGGCCGACTTCTTCCGCCTGAGCAAGGAGAGGAACGAGGGTAAGAGCAAGAAGCGAAAGTAATGTTATTATAATAACATTTTGTTATAATCTAGACAAGCTTGTTATAAATCTGCTATCTTCTGGCCATGAAGGTAGCAATAGTTGGTTATGGCAGGATGGGACAGATGGTACACTCGCTGATAGAGGGAAGCGGGGTGCATGAGGCTGTCTCCATCGTGGATCCCTCATCATCGTCAGGGCGCGTGACATCGCTGTCCCTGACCGATGCGGTGCTTTCCCGCGCCGATGTGGCGATAGACTTCTCCGTTCCTTCCGCGGTCCGTTCGAATGCCGCGGTCTATGCCCGTACCGGTACGCCTGCGGTCATCGGTACCACCGGCTGGGGAAGCGACCTCTCAGCGATAGACGCCTCTAGGGTGCGTATCATACATTCCGGGAACTTCTCGATCGGCGTAGCGCTCTTCCTCTCCCTAGTCTCAGAGGCGGCGCGTCTCTTCGATCCATTCGATCAGTACGATCTCTCGGTAAGCGAGATCCACCACCGCATGAAGGCAGATGCCCCGTCAGGTACCGCCTTGATGATCGCGGATCGCCTATTGAAGGGGCTTGGAAGGAAGGATCACCTGGTGATCGGCAATCCTGATGGCGTGATCGCGGAGAACGGGCTTGAGGTCTCATCGATGCGTGTGGGCTCGGAGCCCGGAACCCATACCGTCACTATAGACGGCGAGTCTGACACCATAACCCTCACGCACCGCGCGCGTTCCCGCGAGGGCTTTGCCCGCGGGGCCATAAGGGCGGCAGAGTGGCTACTCCGCCAGGATAACGGGATCTATACGATGGATGATTTCATCAGCGATATGCTAGGAGGTAGGGAATGAGGACATTCAGAGGCGTATACACGGCGCTGATAACGCCGTTCATGGAGATAGGCAACGTTGATTACCACGCGCTTGAGAGGATAATAGAGTTCCAGATCGAGGGAGGCATAGATGGCCTCGTGCCCTGTGGCACCACGGGTGAGAGCCCTACCTTGTCCCATGAGGAGCATGACAGGGTCATTGCCAAGACGATACAGTATGCCCGCGGCCGCGTGCCTGTGATCGCAGGTACCGGATCCAATGCCACCTCCGAGGCCATAAGGCTCTCGCAGCACGCCGAGGATGCCGGGGTGGATGCTATCCTTCTTGTCAATCCATACTACAATAAGCCGACGCAGAAGGGTCTCTTCCTCCACTTCAAGGCAATCGCGGATTCCGTCCATGTCCCATGCGTGCTTTATAACATCAAGGGACGCACGGGGGTGAACCTGGAGACGGAGACGCTCCGCCGTCTGGAAGAGGAGTGCCCGAACATCGTGGCGGTCAAGGAGGCTTCCGGGGACCTTGGGCAGATGAGCGATGTGATCGCCTCGCGCAAGGGGGGCTTCTCCGTCCTCTCCGGCGATGACAACCTCGCCCTCGACCTCATCAGACGAGGCGGTGATGGCGTGATATCCGTCGCATCCAACCTCTTTCCCCGCCAGATGCATGAGATGATACATGCGGCGCTGGATGGCAGGATGGAGGATGCAGAGCGGCTTAATGCCTGGTTCGCGCCGTTCTTCAAGGCCTGCTTCTGCGAGACCAATCCCATTCCCATCAAGACGGCGATGGCCCATATGGGCTGGTGCAGCGACATCTTCCGCCTGCCGCTGACGACGATGGAGAGCGAGGAGAAGAAGGCATCGCTTCTCTCGATAGTCGATGCCATGGATGAGGATATAAGGGAGGGTAGGATCTGATGGCTTCCTGCAATGAGGACTTCCTGCGCCTTGCTTCCGGCTATCTCTTTCCCGAGGTGGCGAGGAGGACGAGGGCTTGGCAGGAGCGCAACCCTGGAAAGGACGTGATGAGGCTCGGCATAGGCAATACGACAGAGGCGCTTGTCCCATCGGTGGTGCGCGCCATGAAGGAGAAGCTCGATCTCCTCTCTTCCCGTGAGACCTACACGGGCTATGGCGATGAGCAGGGAGACCTTCCGCTGAGGGAGGCGCTGCAGCGTCACTACCAGAGGCTTGGCGTCTCCCTTGCCCTGAATGAGATCTTCGTCTCCGATGGTGCGAAGAGCGACGCCGCGAACATCCAGTCGATCTTCAGCCGTTCCACTCGCGTCGCGGTGCAGGATCCGTCATACCCTGTATATGTTGATTCGAACGTGGCCTCTGGCCATACCGGGGATTACGATGACTCGATCATGGGGTATCGCTCGATCGTCTACATGCCATCCGACGCCGCAAACGGCTTCGTTCCAGAGCCTCCGAAGGAGAGGGCGGACCTTGTCTATCTCTGCTTCCCGAATAATCCAACGGGGGCGGTAGCGACGAAGGCACAGCTGAAGGCCTTTGTGGACTGGGCGCTGGAGAACCGTTCCGTCATCGTCTTCGACGCCGCCTACTCCGATTACATCAGGACTCCGGGTATCCCCCGTTCGATCTATGAGATCGAGGGGGCGGAGCGCTGCGCCATCGAGATAAGCTCATTCTCAAAATACGCGGGCTTTACCGGCGTGCGCCTTGGCTGGAGTATCGTCCCCATGGCCCTTGAGTCCGACAACGCCCCATCCGGCACCTTCAACAGGCTATGGAACAGGAGGCAGTGTACCTTCTTCAACGGAGCCTCGAACATCGCGCAGGCCGGAGGCGTTGCCGCGCTCTCCGATGAGGGCAGGCGTGAGTGCATGGAGCTTGTGGGCTACTATCTTGGCAATGCGGATATCATAAGGAAAGGGCTTGAGGGGGCAGGGCTTACCTGCTATGGCGGCGTTGACAGCCCTTATGTCTGGGTGCGCTGTCCAAAGGGCTTCACGAGCTGGGAGTACTTCGACTTCCTTCTCGATAAGGCCTCCGTGGTCGTGACGCCCGGTGCAGGCTTCGGCTCGAAGGGCGAGGGTTATGTCCGTGTCTCCGCCTATGGCCACAGGGAGGATATAGAGAGGGCCGTCGAGAGCATAAGGAGGGTATATGGCTGCTAAGGCGCTTCCACTCCCGGCTGCCGCGCTTGAGAGGCTTGCAGATAGCGTCGGTACGCCCTTCCATATCTATGATGGTCCCGCCATTGAGCGCAATGCGGAGGATGTCCGTTCCTCTTTCTCCTGGAACGAGGGCTTCATCAACTACTTCGCGGTAAAGGCGCTTCCGAACGTGAATATCGTGAGGCTCCTTGCCCACCATGGCTTCGGAGCCGACTGCTCATCGCTGCCGGAGCTTATCATAGCCCATGACGCTGGGATCCCAGGAGAGAGGATCATGTTCACCTCCAACGATACCCCCGATGAGGAGTTCCGTGCTGCCTATGACCTCGGAGCGATCCTGAACCTCGATGATATAACCCACATCGAGGCTGTCGAACGCGCCTGCGGATGCCTGCCTGAGACGATCTCATTCCGCTTCAATCCCGGTCCGGAGCGTACTGGCAACGTCATCATCGGCAATCCGGTGGAGGCGAAGTATGGCGTTACGCGCGATCAGCTCTTCGACTGCTATCGTATCGCCAAGGAGAAGGGAGTGAGGCGCTTCATGCTTCATACGATGGTGGCGTCCAATGAGCTGGACGGCGGCTACATCGTCGAGACTGCGAGGATGCTCTTCTCGCTTGTGAAGGAGATCCATGACCGCGTGGGCGTGAGGATAGAGCGCGTCGATCTCGGTGGCGGGGTAGGGATTCCATACCGTCCGGAGGATGAGGCTATAAGCTTCAGATGGCTGGGAGAGGAGATCCACAGGCTCTATGATGAGATGATCGTGGCCGAGGGGCTTGCTCCGCTTGCCCTCTCATTCGAGATGGGACGTGCGATCACGGGCCCATATGGCTGGCTTATCTCCCGGGTGCGCCATGTCACGCATAAGTACAAGGACTACGTGGGACTGGACGCGACGATGGCTGACCTGATGCGTCCGGCGCTCTACGGCGCCTATCACCACATTACGGCCATCGGCAAGGAGGACCTGCCTAAGGATCATGTATACGATGTCACGGGATCCTTATGCGAGAACAATGACAAGTTCGCCATCAATCGTTCTCTCCCGGAGCTGAAGCGTGGAGATCTCGTCGCGATACACGATACCGGTGCCCACGGCCACTCGATGGGATTCAATTATAATGCTAAGCTGAGGCACGCGGAGTACCTTATCGCGGATGGAGGAAGGATCTTCTGCATAAGGCGGGCTGAGACGATAGAGGATTACCTTTCGACGCAGCTTGATGCTAGCTTGATGCTCCGCTGGAGGTCAGCACATGAGGACGTTCGAATACAGGGCGAGGGTCTACTTCTCAGATACAGATGCAGGCGGTATCGCCTATCATGCACGCTACCTTGACTGGGCGGAGCATGGACGTACCGAGATGCTAAGGGAGATATATCCCGGCAAGAGCCAGAGCCAGCTTGTGCGCGAGGATCATCTGATGATCGTCGTGAAGTCGATCAGCATAGAGTATAGGACGCCCGCCTTCCTCGATGATGAGATCACGGTGCTTACCGAGCTTGCAGACATCCAGCACGTCTCCTGTACCATAAGGCAGAGCATCATGAGAGGTGATACGCTTCTCTCTCAGCTCATGGTCCGTGTCGCGTTCATAGACAGCGAGACGAAGAGGCCGAGGAAGATACCTGAGGATATCGCAAGGACATTCGAATAGGCAAAGAGGGGAGGCGTAGGCTTCCCCTTCTTT
>CASFZR010000006.1 GCA_949299185.1 uncultured Spirochaetales bacterium | reverse complement strand
GTTTCCTGCGGATTGCCTGTCATTTCCCTGTATCCGATTCAGGCGGACACATTATCCATTATTTTCGGACTTCCTATCCATTTTTGCTGTCGGAATACATCATAAACACCATGCTTTCCATCTTCAAACATAAGCAGAAGAGTATAATCTTTTCTAAGAATGACTTTAGTTATTACCCAAGCCGGATTTCCCATATTGATCTCCTCCTTATCTAAGGGGATCAATCCTGAACAGCGATTGATCTTCTCTTGCAAACTGCCAGTTTGCTAACAACTCCTCCTTATGTAACACAGCCCTTGCGGCAACAAGCTTCTTCTGCCGATCAAGGGCAATACTTACCATACTTGAAAAATTCAATCCTCTATACATTTAAGAATCTTCCAGTATCCATTCCTTGAACTTCCTTCTCTGCTTATATAACCTTGCTCTTTCAACCATGATAGATCACGATCGACAGTACGTTTTGTTACAGCCATAATCAAAGCCAGCTCAGCAATTGAAATGGATGCATTTGCTGATATCAGATCCAGCAGTTTCTTACGTCTGCCATGAGTATTTAAAGCATGGTTCTCATTGCTGCCATTAACGACATTGTCCGTTTTATCGACGACATCAACGACATTTCCAACGACATTGACGACATTTGCATTTTGCTGAGAGTCGTTATTGTCCTTTCCATACAATTGCTTCACAAGCAACATGTATTTCTCAGAAGGCTTAAGAACAAGGGAAATGCTTTTCTCATAGATCCTGTATTCCGGTTCCGGGTTTCCATTTGCCTTGCAAGCGTTCAGCATCTTAGGTATTCCCGTACCGAATTTCTCTACGAACCCCGCATACTTGAACGCATTCGAGATGAGCGGATTGATATGCATCGAGTCGTGATTCTCCATTGTCCAGCCTGAGGGAAGAACCGATCTGTTACTGATTTCCATCTTCAGATCAAAAACCTTTATTGTGATAGGCTGACATGCCGACCAGTCATTATGATTAAGGCATTGTATATTCCCTCTCTGACAGCCACATCAGGATATGGCTGTGTCTCGTGTCTTGTCATATGAAATGAGATTGTATTTGTAGTTCGTATTCAGGGATCTGATGATTGCTTTGCAAAGCACCATCAATGATCCTTTTATCTCATCCTGATAAAGGATATCAGCTTCGCTTGCAAAACGGCCAATCTGGACATACGAACCAGGAAAAACCTTGTACGGTCTTGCATGGAAAAGCAGGACAGCAGCTCTTGTGAGCTTGCCATCTTCAATCAGTTCAAGTTCCTTCAGGATGGAATGCCTGTCTTCAAGATTCACGCCTGACAATATGTTTGCCTTTGTTGCCTCTTCTCTGAATATCCTGAAGCTTTCTTCATCCAACTCATCAATGCTGATACCATCAACTGTGTAAGCATCCCAGGAAAGATTGCCACGACTCAATACTGACTGACGGAGAGAATCGCCCTTCATCGTCTGAAGTGTCGTACCAATCTTGATATAAGGAACCCCTTTGTAATCTAAGACAACCTTGCTTTTTGGTATGACAATCTCAATATACTTCTTCTCACCATCTCTCAGGAGATTGACCTCTGCATCATACATGCCGAACGCACTGACAATAGCATTAGGAATATCTTCCATCAGCTTCTTACTGTTTGAAAGACCTAGAACCTCTCCATCATCCCTAACCCCCAATATACATCTTGCCGCCTTTGGCATTTGCAAAACCGCAAACCCATTTCAAGAGCTCAGTACTGTTCCAGGATTCCTTGAATTCTATGTTCTGATCTTCTTCGTCGTAGACTCTCATTCTTTTCCACCCAATACCATCAATTCTCTCTACTGATTTTTACAGGCATAAGCCTATAACCAAGAGCAGCTAGAATGTTCCATATTGTCAGGAATGACGGATTCCCTTCTGCAGACAATGCCTTATAAAGTCCGGCTCGCGTCATTCCTGCATCTCTTGCAGTCTTCGCCATCCCATTTTCCCTGGCTGCTTCAGCAATAGCTTTCACGATGGCCGTAGAATCTGCATTATATGCTGTTTCATCATACGAAGACATTCGGATTGTCTCTTCAAGTGAGTCCAATGCTTGAGAAACAGAAGAATTACCCATATTCTATGGGTATCCTATAGTTTACAGACAGTCAAGATTATTGTTGTATCCAGTATGGCAATCCTGCCAATATGAAGCATCGTGGAATTGGGGCAAACCTAGGTCACCACGAAACTTAACCCCTTGTAACGCAAGAGGCTAAGTTGATTTCGAATCACTCCCACTCTATCGTTGCTGGCGGCTTTGATGAGATGTCATAGAGGACACGATTGACACCCTTTACCTCGTTGCAGATACGGGCAGAGGCTCTCTGTAGGACATCGTAAGGCATCCTGTACCAATCAGCGGTCATAGCATCCTCTGAAGTGACCGCACGAAGAGTGCAGACCTCACGATAGGTCCTCTCATCGCCCTGTACGCCTACGCTCTTCACAGGCAGAAGATCCGCGAAGGCCTGCCATATATCCCTATAGAGACCAGCCTTCCTGATCTCATCGATGAAGATCGCATCGATATCCCTCAGCGTATCAAGACGCTCCTTCGTGACCTCGCCGATGCACCGCACGCCAAGCCCCGGGCCAGGGAACGGGTGACGGTAGACAAGCTCGTCAGGAAGCCCAAGCTCCTTGCCAAGCTCCCTCACCTCATCCTTGAAAAGCTCCTTCAGCGGCTCAAGCAGCTGCCACTTCAGATCCTCAGGAAGTCCTCCTACATTGTGATGGGACTTGATCGTAGAGGAAGGACCTCCCGTAGGAGACTTGGACTCGATCACATCTGGATAGAGCGTTCCCTGCGCCAGGAATGAGATATCCCCGCACTGCCGAGCCTCGTTATAGAAGGTATCGACAAAGAGCCTTCCGATGATCTTCCTCTTCGCCTCCGGCTCAGTGACGCCCTTAAGAGCAGAGAGGAAGGCATCCTCGGCATCGGCATACCTCAGCCTCATATTGAAGTGCTTGCCGAAGAGATCAAGGACGCTCTCAGCCTCACCCTTGCGCAGCATACCATTGTTCACGAACACGCAGATAAGCTGATCGCCGATCGCCTTATGGATTAGGACAGCCGCGACTGAGGAGTCCACACCGCCGGAAAGGCCGCAAAGCACCTGCCTATCGCCGACGGTACGCCTTATCTCCTCCACCGCATCATCGATGAACGATCCCATATTCCAGTCAGGCCTTGCCTTCGCTATATCCAGCACGAAGGAACGGATCATCTTAATACCTTCCTTCGAATGGACAACCTCAGGATGGAACTGCACGCCATAGAAACCTCTGGCATCATCCTCCACGACAGTATAGGGACAGGAAGGAGTTGAAGCCGTCACGCGGAAGCCGGCAGGGATCCTGTCCACGCTATCGCCATGGCTCATCCATACCTGGCTATGATCCGACACATCCCGCAGCAGCCTAGAGGACCTATCTATGATATCTATGTTCTGAAGGCCATACTCCTTCTTCTCAGGGCAGGTCACATTGCCCCCAAGCATCTCAGACATGACCTGAAGGCCATAGCATATACCGAGGATGGGGATACCAAGCGTGAAGATATCCTTATCAGGACGAGGAGAGCCCGGAGCCTTCACGCTGGCAGGACCGCCAGAGAAGATGATCCCCTTAGGGGCAATCTCTCTGACCTCATCCGCGCTTATGGTATAAGGGACGATCTGGCTATATACGCCGCACTCCCTCACGCGCCTTGCGATAAGCTGGCTGTACTGGGCACCGAAATCGAGGACGATAACCGAATCATGACTCTTTGCTGCCATAAGGCCCTCCCGGAAAAGTCTAGCAGAGAAACAGCGCCTGATGCTACCAACGAAGGTCGTCAAGCTGACGATAAGCCTTCCTTACCCCGCTATAGAGGACAAGCCCTATCACCGCGCCTACAGCACTCTGCACGATATTGGCAGGCACCTCAAGCACCGCCTCGGAGAGGACTGTGAGACCAAACGCCGTAGTCAGCAGGAGATAGCCTCCGGAGACGATCACCACGGCAACGATGGCAGCTACTATCCTCATCACGACTGAGGAGCTATCCTTCCTCACGATAAGCCCCATGAGAAGAGCCTCGACGCCATGGACTATGAATGATATGACCGCCCACTGAGGATAGCCGCCGACAAGATCAGCGAAGGCCGTACCAAGGCCGCCGGCAATGAACCCCGTGAACGGCCCGAACGCATATGCCGCGAATGACACCGCCGCATCACAGAGCGAGATATATCCTCCTATCGGAGAAGGTATCCTGATAACAAGCGTGAACACCGCCACGATAGCCGCCGAGATCGCGATCAGGCTGATACGAAGCGCGCCTTTCCTCTTCTCTCCTGCCATAGCCTTACCTCACTAGAAACAAGATCAGCGCGATGATAGCACCGATTGCCCATTGAATGAAATAGCCATTCGGCCGCTCCATCCTCTCATAGCCGATCCTTCCCGCGCTTCCGTAGCCACGCTCCTCAAGGGATGAGGCCGTATCGGGAATCATACGGATAGCGGCGACCACGAGGGCCGTTATCGAAGGAAGGATAGGATAACCACGCTTACCTTCCTCCAGACGCAGGGACATCGAATCCCTGATCTCCGTGAAAAGCCCTCCGAGATACGGTATGAAGCGCAGGATCATCGAGGATGCAAGAGCCGCAGGATATGGAAGATGGAAGGCCCGCAGGCCGGAGATGATCTCCTCATTACGTTCCGTAAGCAGCAGAAGCATCAGCGCCATAGATATCCCACCCAGCCTGGATATTATCCTCAGGACAAGACCCAGGCCTTCCTCAGTGACGACAGTAACCCCTCCTACCGAGAGAATAGGCATCCCATCCCTCGCCTGAAGCGGTATGAAGAGGACCAGCATGACCAGAAGAGGCAGCAACCTCCTGAATGACACCCACCATTCCCTGATACCCACAGAGGCGATCATCAAGGCCATAGGCAGGAAGAAAAGCAGCAAGAGCCCCACGGCAGAATCGACGATGAAGGCCTCTACGGTGAATACCAGCGAGAAGAACAGCTTAGGACGCACGTCGAAGCGATGATAGAACGACGTACCATATACATAGCTACTGACATTCACAGAGTACGCCCTCCCTTATCGAAAGCTTCCTTCCGGGAAGCATCTCCGAAACCCTCAGATCATGGGTGATCACCAAGAGGCCGACGCCTTTCCCAAGATATGCTGAGACCACGGCCACGAAATCATCTGACGAAAGAGCGCTATCCAGCTCATCAAAGATCGCGAACGGACGGTCGAGAAGATAGAAGAGCGCCGCCTGCAGGAGCTTTGCCCTGCCATATGACATCTCCTGCACATACTCCTCAGGATCAAGGGAGAAAAGATGAAGCACCTCGGATATCTCCTTCTCTGAAGCCTTCGTACTCCTCAGCTCATCACCGACAGTAGGGAGGAACAGCTCCTCATAGGGATTCTGCATCAGGTATGCCACGCGATGCCGCCGCTCTCTCCATGACACCTCCTTACCATCGAACAAGACCCTGCCGCTACGTTCCTTAAGCAGCCCGGACAGCACTCGCGAGAACGAACTTTTCCCGGTACCATTCTCCCCAAGGAGCGTCACGCACTCACCTCCTCTTATGGAAAACGATGGGACGCTCAGCATGAATGATGGAAGATCGCCTGAACTACGATGGTCACGCTCAATGACAAGCGCCTCTGCTTCCAATGATCGGTCATTCATACGGACAGGAAAGGAAGAGGCAGGAAGAGGCTCGCCTACATACTCAGCCACCATTCCCTCCTTTATCGTGACGATACGGTCGAAGGCCTCAGCATACTCTGCAAGCTCATGGCTTCCCAAGGCTATGACGGTACGATCAAGGCCTTTGACCAGCGAGGCAAGCCGCTTTCTCCAGACAGGGGAAAGCTCATCGAACGACTCATCAAGGATATAGATCCCAGGATCGATGGCAAAAAGCACGGCAAGCATCAGCCGCCGCTTCTCTCCCCCAGAAAGCTCCGAGGTCGAGACATCCCTGTAGCGCTCAAGGCCGAAGAGCGAAAGAACGCCATCGATACGCTCCTCCCTCTCTGCCCTGCCAAGACCCATGTTCTCCAGCGGAAAGGAAAGCTCCTCATGGACGGAGGAGAAGAGCATCATCTCATCCGTATCCTGGCTCACCCTTCCGATCAGCCTCATCCTCTCTGGGATATCCAGACCAAGCACATCGACGCCATCGACGATGAAGGACCCCGAGAGACTACCCCGCCTGTATTTCGGAGCAGAACCAGTGAGTATGCGGGCAAGGGTCGACTTCCCGCTCCCAGGCGGAGATAGTATGAGGACATGCTCTCCCTTCTCCATAGAAAGGGAAAAGGAGGAGAAAACCTCCTCCCCTGAATCATAGCTGAATGAGATATCAAGCTCTGCCATACGGCCCGGGAAGCTCTGCGAAGGCCTCCCTGATCTCCTTCTCGACGATGGCATGGACGTTCTTGATGCCTTCCTCGTCCAGCTCCGCCGTGTCGATCGGCTTCATGATCCGAACATAGACATTGACCGGGCGGAGGCTGTCAGCAGACTCGAAGGCACAGCGTGTGTTCTTCATCGCCACAGGCACGATCTTCGCCTTGGCCTTCGTCGCCATCTTGAAGGCTCCGGCCTTCATCTCCGCGATCTCACCTGTCTTGCTGCGCGTTCCCTCAGGGAATATGCCCATCGGGTATCCTGACTTGATCCTGTCCGCACCCTCGATGATCGACTTCAGGCTCTCCCTGAGGCTCGAGCGATCGATCGGGACGCACTTGAGGACACGCAGGAGGCCATGAAGGATGGGGATGCTGAAAAGCTCCTTCTTAGCCACCAGGCCGCACCACATGCCAGAACCATAGAGGATGGGGATATCCATCAGAGACTGATGGTTAGGGACGTAACAGACACGCTCTCCCCACCTTGGTATATTCTCCTTTCCCTCCACATGGAGCCTGACGCCGAAGCAGATGCAGATCCATACGATCAGGATATCGAGGAAGAAATGCACCGTCTTCTCCGACGCCCTCTCAAGATGAACAAGATGCAGGAGCCCACCAAGGGCCATCGCTATAAGAGCCAGCACAAGGAACACCGGCGCCACGAATATGATGCTGATCGTCAGCCTTACTTTCTTCATAATACTAACCTTTTATCGAGTACAGCCTGGAGTAGCGGCCACCAAGCGCCATAAGCTCATCATGGCTGCCCTTCTCCATCACCCTACCCTTATCTATGACGAAGATTATATCCGAATCCCTGATGGTTGAAAGCCTGTGGGCGATCACTATTGAGGTACGTCCCTTCGCAAGGCGGTCGAAAGCGTCCTGTATCAGGGCCTCGCTCTCGGTATCGAGGGAACTCGTAGCCTCATCGAAGACAAGGATCTTCGGGTCCTTCAGGAAGACACGGGCAATCGAGAGCCGCTGCTTCTGGCCGCCTGACAGCCTCGTCCCACGCTCACCGACCTCTGTCTCCAGGCCGTCAGGAAGAGATGCCACGAAATCATAGAGATTGGCACTGCGGAGAGCCGCCCACATCTCCTCCTCCGTGGCGTTGCTCTTGCCATAGCGGAGGTTCTCCTTTATCGAGGCATCGAAGAGAAAGACGTTCTGCTGCACGAAGCCTATGGAATCATGGAGCGACTTCTGCGTGACCGTATCGATATCCTGGCCATCGATCGTTATCATACCGCCGCCCCGCTCATAGAAACGGGCAAGAAGAGCCGCTATCGTGCTTTTACCAGCTCCTGACTCACCCACAAGAGCCGCCTTGGAACCGCCGGGTATATGAAGATCCAGATGATCGATGACGATCTCCCGTCCATCGCTCTCATAGGAGAATGACACATCCTTGTAATCAATCTCCCCATTAGTAACCGTAAGAGGTACCGCCCCCTCCTCATCCTCGATCTGCGGCCTTATGTCCATGATCTCTGTAAAGCGCTCGAATGATGCCATGCCCTGCGAGAACTGCTCAGTGAAGTTGATGAGCCTGTCGATAGGAGGAAGCACGACGGAGACATAGAGGACGAATGTCACCAGGTCATAGATCTCGCAACGCCCTGCGGCTATCAGGAGGATACCGCCCGCGATCGTCGAGAAGTAGTAGAAATCCCTCATGAACGAGATTCCTGCCTGATAGTTCGCCATCGTGCTGTACATCGTCTCGCGGCTCTCCTTCAGCTCCTTGCTGGAAATGCCGAACTTCTTTTTCTGGAATCCCTCCTGTGAGTAGCTCTTGACCTCCCTGATACCCTGTATGGAGTTCTCCGCTTCGACGTTGACATCCGCTATCTTCTGCCTGATCGCCCTGTTCTTCTCCTTGAGCCTCTTGTTGAAGTGGATGCCATAGGCAAGCATCAATGGGAGAGGAATCGCAGAGACAAGCGAAAGCTCCCAGGAAAACGAGAACATGAAGATATATGCCGCCACGATAGTCGCCACGGATATCAATAGATCCTCAGGGCAGTGATGAGCCACCTCAGCGATATTAAAGAGGTCGTTCGTGATGCGGCTCATGATCGTGCCGGTCTTGGTCTTGTCGAAATATGAGAATGAGAGATCCTGAAGATGGGAGAATAGCTCCTCCCTCATCCTGTTCTCCATCCTGACGCCAAGATAATGGCCCCAGCGGATCCTTATATACGTGCTTCCCATCTGGAGCATGTAGATCACGAGAATCAATGAGAGCGTCCAGAGAACGCTCTTGAAGGCTCCTGCCGGCAACGATGAGTAGAGGATATCCCGGACCAGCGCCGGAGACAGCACGGAAAGCACCGACGACAGGAGCGCCACGATCATATCAAGGACGAAGAGCCCCTTGTAGTATCTGTAGTACGATATGAAGCGCCGAAGCATCACTTGCCTCTGAGCTTATCCACGATACGTGAGAAAAAGCCCTTCTTGACGACCTTCACCTCCTTGGCAGGTGCAGGAGCTGGCTTCTTAGGCTCCTCCTTCCTCTGGATAGCATCATTCTTCTGCTGAGCCTGAGGCTTCCTGTTCTGCTGCGCCTGCGCCTTCCTCGAAGGATTGGACTGCCCGCCCTTGCGAGGCTGGTTCTGGCCCTTGCGCTGCGGCTGTGGCTTCTTCTTCCCCTCCTCAGGACTGTCGCCATACTCCTTCTTGTAATAGGCCATCCTCTCCTCAAGAGTCATCTTGGAGAGCTTGTCATACTCGCCATCGCCCTTCTTCTCGCGAGGCTTCTTCTCAAAGCCCTTCTCCGCGCCCTTCCTAGGTCCTTTCCCAGGCGCGCCACGGCGTTCCGTGCGCTGACGGGATGATGAGCCGGGACGATGGGAGGAAGACGGACGCCTTGAGCTTCTGTAATGATAGCCCGCGCTCTTATCCTCCACTGCCTCCAGTCCGATCTCATCGGGCCAGAGTACGGGAATCTTCATCTGGATATAGTTCTCGATCGGCTCCAGGCCATAGATGTACTCCTCGCAGGCCAGGGTTATGGCCTTACCGGACTTACCTGCACGAGCCGTGCGTCCGATACGATGGACGTAGCTCTCGAAATCCTCTGGGATATCATAGTTGACGACAAGCTCGAGATCATCGATCTGCAGGCCGCGGGCAGCGACATCGGTAGCGACGAGCATCGGCAGAAGGCCGTCCTTCATCCTGTCGATCGTCTTCAGCCTCTTGGACTGCGGCATATCACCCATGAGATACTCGGCCTTATATCCATTCATCTGCAGCCTCTTCGCAACCTCCACCGCCATGTCCTTGGTGTTGGTGAAGATCAGGCATGAGCGTGGATCTATCTTCTTCAGCAAGGACAGCAGAAGACCGAACTTCTCATCCTTGTTGACATGGAAGAGTTCCTGGGTGATGTTCTTCACCGTTATCTCCTCCGGCTGCACCGTGATCTCCTCCGCCTCGTTCATATACTTCCAGGCAAGGTTCCTCACGCGAGTGGAAAGCGTGGCGGAGAAGAGCATCGTCTGCCTCTCCTTCGGGCTTACCATGCGGGAGAACATCGTCTGGATATCAGGGTAGAAGCCCATATCGAACATGCGGTCAGCCTCATCCAGCACCACCGTGTCGAAGCAGCGGAAATCGATCTTGCTCGACTTGGCGAAATCAAGCAGGCGTCCCGGCGTTCCCACATAGAGGTTAAGCCCGGACTTCAGCTCCTCCATCTGCTCCTTGTAGCCTACACCGCCATAGAAGCATCCGATACGGAAATCAGGATAACCCGCGCTAAGGACGCGGGCATCCTCCTCGATCTGCACGGCAAGCTCTCTCGTCGGGGAGACGATAAGCGCCGCCGAAGCCTTGTTCTTGGCATATTTCTCAAGTATCGTAAGCAGGAATACCGCCGTCTTTCCGCTTCCTGTCTTCGACTGCACCATGACGTCGCGTCCTGATAAGGTAAGAGGGAGAACGCGCTCCTGCACATCGGTACATTCCGAATAACCGGCCTTCTCAACGCCGGCAAGCACCTCTTCTGATAGAGGGAGTTCTGTGAATCTCATTTATTTCCGTCCTTCAAATGGATAAGTTCGAAGTTATACACCCATACTCTATTGAAGAGGCCCATCTTTGTCCATCAGGCAGGACGGAGTGGCGACATTCACTCCCACTTACGCACGAGGCGCATCATATCCAGCACCTCTTCCCAGCGCTCCTTACGCATAGGCGTACCATCTATATGGCTAAGAGGCATGGCTGCCATCGAGGTTGCGGAGATGAAGACGCTCTCATAGGAGAGAAGCTCATCGAAGCGCGGCGGCTCATAGATGATGCGGAAGCCAAGCTCGGAAGCCGCCTTTAGGACGCTTATGCGCGTTATGCCATTGAGGACCTTATCATCGGGAGCCGTATACACCGCGTTTCCCCTGATGCCATAGAAGTTGCTCCTCGTCCCCTCAAGCACGAAGCCATGCCTGTCGACGAGCAGGGCTTCGAACGCCCCTTGCCTCTTCGCCTCCTCCAGCGCGATATACTGCATCAGCAGATTGGAGGTCTTGGCCTCAGGCATGAACCTCTCGCCATGGTAGAGCGTGGCCTTCACCCCATCTGAATAGTATGAGTCAGGATATGTCAGCAGATCGGCATATGTTATGAAGAAGAGCGGAGAAGGACCACCGACGATGAAGATGCGCGCTGTGGCATCCTTTATCGAATCAGCGGCTATGAGCCTCTCAAGCGACTCCTCTATATCGCGAGCGGAGAACGGATGGACAAGGCCTATGTCATGGCAGGAGACGGCAAGGCGATGAAGATGATCATCCAGATGGACGACATGGCCGCCCGTTATCCTCAATGCCTCATAGACGGAGAAGGAGTACTGGACCTCCCTCGATACGACGGGGAGGACAGCCTCGTCCTCCCTTATTATCTCCATGTTCCTGATTGCGCTTCTCATGGCACCCGATTATAGCCAAAAGCGCCCTTTCGGACTACTCGTAGCGAAGGATCTCCCTAGGCTTAGAGCCATTGGCCGGACCGATGATGCCATCATCCTCCATCATCTCTATGAGCCTTGCTGCCCTGTTATAGCCTATCCTCATGCGGCGCTGAAGGTACGAGGCAGAGGCCATCTTACGCTCGAAGACGATCTCCTTGGCACGCTCATACAGCACCTCATCGCTGTCCTCATCGGAGTAATCCTCCTCACCCTCATCATCGGACGGCTCGGGGGCAGGCTCCTCGAAGATATCCTCGCAAAGATAGTCGGGAGTGGAGTTCCGCTTCTCGAAGGATACCACTGCATCGACCTCCTCATCGGAGAGGAACGCCCCCTGTATCCTCTCGAAGCCTATCGCTCCAGGATTCATGAAGAGCATATCGCCACGGCCAAGAAGTGCCTCGGCGCCACCCTCATCGAGGATGATCCTCGAGTTCATCGAAGAGGAGACGGTGAAGGCTATGCGCGCAGGAAAGTTGTTCTTTATCGTACCGGTGATGACATCGGAAGACGGACGCTGCGTCGCCAGCACGAGGTGTATTCCAGCGGCCCTGGCCTTCGCAGCAAGGCGCGCGACATAGTTCTCTATATCCTTTCCGACCGTCGTCATCAGATCGGCGAACTCATCCATGATCAGGACGATATACGGCATACGCTCGACAGGGAGGTTCTCGCTCCTTATCTTCGCGTTCAACCCGTCGATATTCCTCACCCCGAAACGGGACAGCACCTGATAGCGCCTCTCCATCTCATCGACAAGCCAGGCCAGCGCCCTGACCACCTTCTTCGCCTCCGTGATGACAGGCGTGAGAAGATGCGGGATGCCATTGTAGACAGACAGCTCGACAACCTTCGGGTCGATCATGATGAAACGCACGTCCTGAGGTGCCCTCGTATAGAGGATGGTGCAGATGAAGGTGTTTATGCAGACCGACTTTCCGGAACCTGTCGTTCCCGCGATGAGCATATGGGGCATCTTCGCCACATCGATCACGACAGGCTTTCCGGTGATGGTACGGCCAAGGATCATCGGCACGCGGAGCTTCGCGGCATCGCTGTCCCGCTTCATCGCCTTGAGCATATCCTTGAAGCCGATCGTCGCCCTCTTCTTGTTAGGCACCTCGATACCCACGGCCTGATGGCCCGGCACCGGCGCAAGGATCCTTATCTGCACGCCTCCGAGATTGTACGAAAGCTCATCATAGCGCGAGCGCACGCGGCTTACGGGAGTCCCTTCCTTGAGCTTTATCTCATACATCGTGACGGTAGGTCCCTTAACGATATTATCCAGCGTGACCTCGGTATTGAACTGCCTGAGGGTATCCACGATGACCTCTCCCTGGCTTCTGGTGAAATCATCGATCTCCGTCGAGATCTCAGGATAATCGACAAGGAAGTCCGAGGAAGGGGCAGAATACCTCTTCTTGCTGCGCTTCGATATCGCGGCAAAGCCAAGCTCATTACTCTGCAGTCCCCCGATTCCTACCGACAGCAGCAGCTCATTCGCCTGCCTGGCCTCCTCATCCGAGGCCTCTGCGTCTGCTTCTTCCACGCTCTCCGCAGCCGGCTTCGTGGCCTTGCGTGGCTTTGGTTCCTCAGAGAACGGATCCTTAGGGGCGATCTTCTTCATGCCGCTATCCATCGGAGCCTCGAAGACATCGATCGCGGAGGAGAAGACCTCATCCTCCTCTTCCTCTGCCTGAGGCTTAGGATCGGACTTCCTAGCAGGAACGCGCGAAGGTTCAGAGGAGGGGGCGGGAGATGGCCTTGATGCAGCAGTATCCGCGGGCTCCTCCTTTAAGGATGCCGGCTTTTTTTCGCTGACGAAGGTGCTTCCATAGGATGGGATGTCCTCGGACTTATCCTCAGGCACGAATCCCTTGGAGGGGAAATGCGATACATTGGGCTTATTCGACAGCGCGGCGAACAGCTTATAGCGCGGATGGTCAGGTGATAGCCCGGAAGGCGCGATGGAAGGAGCTGAAGGCTTCTCTTCCTTCTCCTTCTTCTTATCATCAAAGCCGATGATCGGCCCCTGCTTTATCGGGGCGGCAGGAGTCTTCGGCATGAGGTTCTCAAGCGTTGCCTCAAGCATACTGCCTTTCTGGAAGGATATAGGCTCTGAGAAATCGCTGAACTTACGCCTCTCCTCCTCTTCCTTCCTGCCCTCCGCCTCCCGCTCAAGCTCACCCTTCACCTGCGAGAAGACATCGGAATCCATCATGCGCACAGGCTCATCGCTCTCATCGATGGCGGTCGCGGTATAATCCTCCTCCGGACCATCGGGAGCTATCGTACTCAGGTCAGGGATGCTGGCTATATCAGGGAACTGAAGCGGATCGGAAGGATCATGGGCACGGTGCGAGGAGGAAATACCGGAGGTCGTGAAGAACTCATCACCGGGCTCAGCCTCAGCAGTCTCCTTCGCCGCCTTGGCCTCAGCCTTCTCAGCCTTACGCCTAGCCTTATCGGCTTCCTTCGCCTCAGCAGCCTCCTGCTTCTCCATAGCCTTCCTATACTGCTTCTCATCACGCCGGGCCTCCTTCTCTGCCTTGCGCGCCATCTTACGATCAAGCCTCTCCTTGGCCTTCCTGTATCTCAGGGCATCCTTCTCATCCCGCTCCGCTTCCTTCTTGGAGCGCTTCTCTATACGCTCTGCCTCCTTGGCCTCTGCCTCTTCCTCTTCGGTAGGTATGAGCCCTTCCTTCTGCATCTGCCTGATGCGGAACTCATGGCGTGAATAGATCCTCTTATCAAGAGGACGGAGCATGGAAAGCAGCGCAATATAAAGGATAAGCTCCAATGCAAGGCATACGAGCACGAGCCAGGGCTTCTCCCCGGTTATATTCATCATCAGCCATTCCGGACGCTCTATGCCGCCTAGGATGTGGAAATAGGCAAGGAGCGTGACATACATGAAGGGTATCATGATGAATGACATATACATGCTCGCACGCTTCCTGCGCCGCAGGCATAGCATGGAGATTGATTCCAGCACGAACGCAAGAGCTATGCTCAGCGCCACGGGCATATCAGGGGCGAATGACGCGCACAGTATGGCCTGGGCGATATACCCATCGAAGGGCGGCAGGATATATGATCCGGCCTGAAGATAGATGACCGCCCCGCAGATGATGCCGGCAAGGAGCAGCAGCAGGGCAAGGAATAGGGAGAGACGATACTTATTAGCTTTCATCGACGTTTCCAGTTCTCGAGGACGCACAGCGTCCTTCTCTCATCAAGATAGGGAACACGCAGGTCCACTATCTCGGCATCGAAGGAATAGCCCTCTCCCCTAAGGACCTCCAGCTCCGAAACCACATTAGCACGCTGCCCCTTATAGAATAGGCCGACGCCTCCGTCAGCCAGTATCCCCAGGATGCTATCGGCGACATCGAAGAGCGGATGGAAGGCCCTCGCCGTAACAGCTTCAAACCTCCTCTTCTCCTCATTGATGTCCCTGTCGCTGACCTCGGCGTTCCCGATCCTCACCTTCGCGAGGACTCCCCTCAGGAATCCGACCCTCCTCTGCATCCTTTCCAGAAGGACGAAATGCCTGTCAGGCATGAGGATGGAGAGTACTACTCCGGGAAAGCCTGCCCCGGAACCAAGATCCGCGATGACGCATCCAGGCACGGTACGACGCATGAACTCAGGATAAGCAGCAGCGGAGTCCAGCACGTGCCTTATAAGTATCTCATCGGGGTCCTTGTCCCCGACGAGCTTGTACACGGGATTGAAGAGCATTATCTCATCGATATACGTACCGATGGAATCCAATACATGATCGCTGAACGGTATTCCGATTCTCTCAAGGCCGGAAACCAAAAGCTCCCTATCCACGTCTGCTCCTAACGGCGACCGCAAGGACCGCTATGTCCGAGACCCTTACCCCTGATATCCGGACAGCCTGTCCTATCGATGCCGGTCTTACGGTCTTCAGCTTCTCCTTCGATTCCGAGGAGATGCCATCAATGCTATCATAATCAAAATCCTGAGGAATCTCCATATTCTCCTCTCGCCTTGCCTTCTCGACCTCGCGCTCCTGCCTGAGAAGGTAGCCTGAATACCTGATATCAAGCTCCACGCGGCGGAGGATCTGGTCAGGATATGCCTCCAGCTCGGCAATCCCCAGCTCATTTATATCAACCCCTGGCTCTTTCAGGCGCTCATAAGCGCTCTTCTCACCAGAGCGTACGGACCGCAGGATAGACTCGACCCTGGCAAGCGCCTCCTTCTTGCGCTCGAAGCGCTCGGCCCTCTCAGCAGAAGCAAGGCCCACGCGGATGCCTATCGGGGTAAGGCGCTCATCGGCCGTATCATGGCGCAGCGAGAGCCTGTACTCCGCCCTTGAGGTGAACATCCTGTATGGCTCCTTGGTCCCCTTGGTCACGAGATCATCTATCAGGACGCCTATGTAGGCATCTGTACGGGACAGGATGATTCCCTTCTCTCCCTTAAGGCGCTCTGCCGCATTGATACCCGCCATCAGACCCTGTGCCGCCGCCTCCTCATAGCCTGAGGTGCCATTGGTCTGGCCAGCGATGAAGAGAGAGCGGATAAGCTTGCTCTCAAGCGTAGGATAGAGATCCATCGGATCGAGGTAATCATACTCAACGGCATACGCAGGTCTCATCACCTCAGCGTGCCTAAGTCCTGGGATGGAATGGATGAACGCATGCTGCACCTCCTCCGGGAGGGATGAGGAGAGGCCATTGAGATACATCTCCTCGCTTCCAAGTCCCTCAGGCTCGACGAAGATCTGATGGCGCTCCCTGTCGGGAAAGCGCACGACTTTATCCTCGATGGATGGGCAGTAGCGCGGGCCACGTCCGACTATCTTACCGCCGTAAAGCGGAGAGCGGGAGATATTATCCCTGATGATCCTATGCGTCTCCTCGTTGGTATACGTCACATAGCATGGAAGCTGCGGGCAGTCCACGCTATCCGTATCGAAGGAGAACGGCTCCGCCTCATCCCCTTCCTGGATCTCCATCTCATCCAGATCCAGCGAGGAAAGCCTGACACGGGCAGGGGTACCGGTCTTCATGCGCCCTGAGTGGAATCCAAGTCGCCTCAGGCTGTCTCCCAGCCCGATGGCAGCGCTCTCGCCAAGCCTGCCGCAGAGAGCATCATACTCACCGATGAAGATACGGCCATCCATGAACGTTCCCGTGGTAAGCACGATAGCGCGGGCGCTTATCCGCCAGCCACGCTCGGTAACGACTCCGATGGCAGCGCCATCCTCGATCATGAGATCGACCACCGTATCCATGAAGAGATGGAGGTGATGCTCCCTCTCGAGCGTCTCCTTCGCAAGGCGCGAATAGGAGAACTTATCAGCCTGGGCACGAGGGGCCTGTACAGCAGGACCGCGTCGGCGGTTGAGTATCCTGAACTGCAGCATCGTCCTGTCGATAAGATGGCCCATCTCACCGCCAAGCGCATCGATCTCACGGACAAGATTACCCTTCGCAAGCCCTCCGATCGAAGGATTGCAGCTCATGCGCCCTATCGCATCAAGCGACTGGGTTATCATCAATGTCTCAAAGCCTTCCCTGGAGATGGCTAGAGCCGCCTCTATGCCGGCATGGCCACCTCCGATGACTATCGCATCATAATCCATATCTCACTTCCCTAGGCAGAATGAGGAGAAGAGCCGCTCAAGCACATCCTCGCTCGTGACCTCCCCGGTAAGGGCGGAAAGCGAGGAGAGCGCTGATTGCAGGTACATCGCGACCACATCCTCTCCCATCATCAGAGCAGCCTCCGCATCACGGAGAGCCGCAGCAGTCTCCTTGATGGCATCAAGCTGGCGCTTCGAATCTATCCTCGGCACTTCCAGTGATGGCATATCATCACCCTTGAGGCGCTCGGCGATGGCATTTACCACAAGATCGATGCCCTCCCCGGTAACGGAAGAGAACGACAGCCCGGAATCAAGCCCTGTCATATCCCTCTTGGATCTCACCTTCAGCGTCCTCTCGCCATCCGGATAGCGGTCCTCCTCCATGCCATCAAGCACGTAGACCACGAGATCCGCCTCATCGATCAGGCTCTTGGAACGCCTTATGCCTTCCTTCTCAACGTCCCCATCGGCATCCCTGAGACCCGCGGTATCGAAGAGACGCACGGGGATACCAAGAAGCTCCGCATCAGCCTCTATATAATCGCGCGTGGTCCCTTCCTCTGAGGACACGATGGCACGATTCTCCTTGAGCAAGGAATTATACAGCGAACTCTTTCCCGCGTTCGTACGCCCTGCAAGCACCACGGTCGCACCATGGCTGTAGAGCCGGGAGGAGGAATAGGTCGCGGCGATCATCCCAAGGCGCCTGACTATGCGAGAGACACGTTCCGAGGGGAATACCCACTCCTCAGGAACATCATCCTCGCCATAATCAAGCTGCACCTCCACGGAGGCAAGGATATCGAGGATCTCATCCTTGATGGACTCAGCCTCCCGCCTTATGGAGCCGGTAAGGCGCTCCAGGGCATCTGATCCGGCCCTCTCCGTCCGGGCGCTCACGATCTCCTCCACCGCCTCGGCCTCCGTCAGGTCCATGCGGCCATGCATGAAGGCGCGGTATGTGAACTCGCCCCTCTCTGCCTCCCTGATGCCGGCCTCCCCAAGCGCCCTCGATATAGAGCGTATCACTGGAAGCGATCCATGGCACATGATCTCGAAGGCCTCCTCGCCGGTGTAGCCATGGCCCGATGAGTAGATCAGCAGCATGATCTCATCGATCCGCCGGCCGTCCTTATCGGAGATATAGCCATGCACGGCGCTTCCACTCACCCTCCCGCTGAGGTCAGAGGAGAAAAGCGGCTGGATAAGCGAGATAACACCATCGCCAGAGGCCCTTATCACGGCAAGGGCTGACGGGGCGTAAGGAGTCGCGAGTGCATATATCGGATCGCCTGTTGAGTAATGCGCCATGGCCCGATACTACCGAGCCTAGGCTCTTGTTGCAACCAAGGCGTAAGGCTAGAATCAACTCCATGTTCGACTTCAACGCCGCCGCAAGGCGCTCAGAGCTATGCAGGAATATAAGAGCCTACCTTGATGGCAAGGGATATCTTGAGGTGTATACGCCCACGCTCTCCCCTTATCTCATCCCGGAGCCTACCATCAAGGCCTTCCAGACGGAGTTCCGCAATGAGTTCATAGGCAATCTTGATCTCTACCTCATCCCCTCCCCTGAGATATTCATGAAGCGCCTCCTGGCGGCGGGATCGCCTTCGATCTATCAGATCAGCACATGCTTCCGTAACGCAGAGCAGCTTGGCGCGATACACAATCCTGAGTTCATGATGCTTGAATACTACACGCTAGGCTTCGATGAGCAGGACTCCATCGGGCTCACGATCGATATGATCGGGAAGACCAATGTAGGAAAGGGAGAGCCATGGATGGAGAACGAGCCCATGGTCATCACGATGGCGGAAGCGATGGAGAGGTGGGCCGGCGTCGACATGATCCGCGGGGAGGATATCCAGTACCTGAAGAAGGAAGCGGAACGGCTGGGACTCGGCTCGGCCGACTCGGATACCTGGGATGATGTCTTCAACAGGATATTCCTCACCTATGTCGAGACAAGCATACCGACAGACAGGCAGGTATATATAACGGATTATCCTAAGGGGATACGCTGCCTTGCAAAGGCGTATGAGGACAGACCCTGCAGGAAGCGCTGGGAGATGTACATAAACGGCATCGAGGTCGCCAACTGCTACGATGAGGAGACTGACAAGGAGGAGACGAGGAGCTATTTCAGAGAGGAGGAAGCAAGGCTTGCCGAGGAGCGAAGGGGAACAGGCGATGCGATTCCTCCTACCGACCCCGCTTTTCCCGATCTCGATATCCCCTCCTCATCAGGCGTTGCGATGGGGCTGGACAGGCTTCTGGCGGCCGAGCTGGGGATGAAGAGCATCGAGCCTTTACTTTTATTCCCCCTTTCTGATATGCTTAACGCCGGCAAATCCAGATAAAGACACAAAAAGCGTTTAGGATAGAGGTATTTCTTATGATTAAAGCAGGACAGATCGACAAGGGAACGGCGCTTCTGATCAAGGGACAGCCGTTCATCTGCATCGAGCGTGAGTTCGTCAACCCGGGCAAGGGATCGGCATTCGTACGCCTCAAGCTGAAGAGCCCTTCGACGGGCCAGGTGCTTGCCGAGACGATGAAGAGCCAGGATAACGCCGAGGACATCACCGTCGAGGATAAGGATCTCCAGTATCTCTACAATGATGGAGAGAACTTCTACTTCCAGAACACAGAGACCTTCGATCAGGTGGATGTACCGATGAAGTCATTTCCTGACTATGAGTACTTCATGAAGGAAGGCGAGACCTACAGGGCAACCTTCTGGGAGGAGCAGGTCCTCGACATCATCATCCCCTCGAAGATCGTGTTCACCGTCGCAGAGGCCGAGGAAGCAGTCAAGGGCGATACGGTACAGGGCGCAACGAAGTACGTCACCACCGAGACAGGCCTTCGCGTCCGCGTTCCTATCTTCATCAAGCAGGGTGAGAAGATCAGGGTCAACACAGAGACCAAGGAGTATCTGGAAAGGGTCAACGGCTGATCCGGACAGTTATCAGAGGGGCTGCTTCGGCAGCCTCTTTCCTTTTAACCAATCGATAATAGATCCTATTATAATCAATCCTATCTAAGAATTATTCATCAGTTATCTATAATAAAGAAGCCAAAATTATCCTGACAGATTCTATAATGTATGTTTTTATTGACAGTTAATCGTATATCTGTTAAATTCCCGCCTGTATGAACAGGGTGAAGAAGATCTATTGCAGGATATTCCAGGAAGTGTTCCATCTGGCCATCCCCTTCCTTCCTTACAGGAAGCCAAGGATCCTCAATGGCGTGGATGAGCTTCCGCGGCTCTTTCTTGATAAGAAGATTGATAGCGTGCTGCTCGTGACGGATAAGCCAATCAGAGGCTTCGGACTTACCAGGCCACTAGAGGACGGACTCAGGAACGCAGGCATAAAGGTCGCGGTCTATGATGCGACAGTAGCCAATCCGACGACAGATAATGTCGAGGAGGCCCGTCAGCTCTACCTTGCCTCTGGCTGCGAAGCGATCATCGGCTTCGGCGGCGGCTCATCGATAGATGCGGCCAAGGCAGTCGGCGCGCGGATCGCGTATCCAAGGAAGCCCCTTTCCAGGATGGAGGGAATACTCAAGGTCCTCCGAAGGATTCCACTCCTGATCGCAGTTCCCACCACCGCTGGAACGGGGAGCGAGACGACGCTTGCCTCTGTCATCGTCGATTCGAAGACACGCCATAAATATCCTATCAACAGCTTCCCCCTCATACCGCGCTATGCCGTGCTGGATCCCGAGGTGACACGCACGCTGCCGCAGTCGATAACGGCAACGACGGGACTGGATGCGCTGACACACGCCATAGAGGCGTTTATCGGGCGCTCAACGACCAAGGACACGAGAAGGGACGCGATAGAGGCGACCAGGCTAATCTTCGCCAATCTAGAGAAGGCCTATAAGGATGGGAATGACATGAACGCGAGGCGCGCCATGCTCAGGGCCGCCTTCCTGGCTGGAAGCGCGTTCACTAAGTCCTATGTAGGCTATGTCCATGCAGTAGCCCATTCGCTCGGAGGGAAATACAATACCCCGCATGGACTGGCAAACGCCGTCCTACTTCCATATGTCCTCAGCTACTACGGCAAGAGCGCATGGAAGAGGCTCGCGGTGCTTGCCGATGCGGTTGGCATCAAGGGAAGGGATGAAGAGGAGAAGGCCATGGCCTTCATAGCCGAGATCAGGAGGATGGAGCGGGAGCTTCGGATTCCTGAGACCCTCCCGGAGATAAGGGAAGAGGATATCGAGGAGCTTTCGGGATACGCCGACAAGGAAGCCAATCCTCTATACCCTGTCCCGATGCTGATGGATGCGAAGGAGCTTGAGGTGTTCTACAGGATGGTTGCAGCGGAACACAGAAGCACTGCGACCGCTTAACTCAGAGAGATGCAATGATATATGCCTGCTGGCTGCAATGGTCGGCAGGCTTTTGCATATCATGGCACGTGGCGTTCATACCTGCGGCATATGTCGATTACTTCCGAATTTAGAAGTAATCAACATCGATTTCCAGCGCAAATCAGTACCTGAATCCTAGGATTCTAGACATATCTTATTCTAATATCATTAATTAACGAAAACATGGGACAAGACGGGCAGATGCGTGGAAATCCGGCTTTCCAGAAAATAGAGACATCTCTTCGATCGATGTCGGACGGAATACCATCATCTCCCTAGCGATGATGCCTCCTCAGATGGTAATATCATACCCACCGAACTGCATGGAGAACGGAAGTGGACAAGAACGGACGGCTGACACAGATAATAGCGATACTGGTAATAGTGGTGATCATCATCGGCATATACGTAGTGAAGAACGGAGGTAATGAGGAGCTTCAGGGCGCGATAGACACAAGCCGTGGGATCGCGCAGGAGGGAATCGTTCCCCTTGAGATATCCTCATTCACCCCTGAGATGATAACCGAGAGCGATAAGCCGATGATCATCGTGCTGGGTGAATCATGGTGCCAGCCCTGCCTGAGGATGATGGATGACCTCAAGGCGCTTCACAGAGGCCAGGACGAAGTAGAGGTAAGGTATATAGACCTAGGAGAGAACCCTGCGGCGCTTGAGTACTTCCCCGTGCGCGTGACGCCCACCATCCTCTTCTTCCTTCCGGAAGGCAAGCCGTTCATGCCGCCAGAGGGCTTCCCCATCTCCATGATCCTCTATTCCTCACGTGATACTGGAGAGCATGTATTCACAGTGCATGAAGGGTACCTTCCTCGTACAGACCTCGATAAGCTCGTGGAGACGCTCAGGGATGCTTGACGGAATACTCAACACGCTCAGCTCATTGCTCTCAAATCCTGTAGCGGCTCCGTTCGCGGCCTTCGCTGCAGGCCTCATCACCTCGATAACTCCCTGCTCGCTCTCGCAGATACCTCTCGTACTGGGATACGTGGGCAAGGAGGCAAGTACGGCAAAGGCCTTCAGGCTATCGCTGGTATATGCTGTAGGATCTGCCGTCACGTTTACCGCGTTCGGCATAGCGGCATCGCTTCTGGGAATACTCCTAGGGGCCGCATTTGCCTGGTGGTATGTGATACTAGGCATCGTGATGCTGCTGATGGCAATGCAGATCTGGGGGATAATAAACATCGCGCCATCGACATACCTTGCCTCGAAAAACACCCGCAGAGGCTATCTCGGGGCGCTCATAGCAGGGATAATCGGAGGCATATTCTCCTCCCCATGCTCAACGCCAGTACTCGTTGCCCTGATAGCGATGATAGCGGCCACGGAGAGTACCGCACAAGGAGCCTTCCTGATGCTGCTCTATTCGATAGGATGCACGGCGCTCGCCGTAGTGCTTGGTTCCTTTCCATCGATCATCCGGAAGATCGGCAGGAACGGCACATTCAGGATCGTATCGAGGATCCTCAATATCCTCCTGGGAGCAGGAGTATTCCTTATCGGGCTCGTACTGCTGTATCTGGGGCTCTGATCAGAGCCTTACGGGCTCCTCTATCTCATCGAAGGAATCAAGTACAAGCGAGAGGAGGAATGACGCGACCTCGTCCTCTGCATCGCTTCCGAAATACGGTCCAAGCGTCTCCCTCTCACCGTTTCCGTAGAGCATCACCCTCTTCTCCCCATAGAAGCCCTTGACTCCATAATCAGCCTGCAGTTCCTTAAGCGATGTGCCGATCAGCGGAGCCATGGCCCTGAGATCATCGCATTCGATCGTCGCGGCAAAGACATACCTGCCATCATGGATCACACTCACCGAATACGGCACATAGACCACAGCCAGCGGAGATACAAGCTCTGCACCACGCTGGAACCTTATCTCCAGATCAGCGACTGAGTATCGTGAGACAACAGCCGAATCCGGCATCGGAATCGTATCGAAATCACCATCAAGCAGGCTTGGGGCTTTGGTCCTGTCTATTATCATATCCTCTCCAGAAGGTTCTCTATCGTAACGTTATCGAGATCGGCGGTTCCCTTGCGGAGGAAATCCACCGCAACAGCCTCTCCGATCGTCTCTATATCCGCGCTGCTGGCATTACGCCCGCCATAAAGCACCATCAGCACATCCCTGAGGCTTATCTGATCCAGCGGACGGGCTGGGACGAATGCCGTCCTGGTAGTATTCGTGGAAAGCACCATCTTCGCATCCTCGAAATCAGAGATATACGAATTGATCGTGGCGGATGGCACCCCTATCTTCCTCATCAGCTCCTTCATCGTCATCGCCCCGTTGCCACGGCGATACTTATCTGCGATCAATAGGAGCATGTTCACCGCCTCCGTGATCTGCGATACAGGCGACTGCATATGCCCCATCAGCAAGGTCTTATCAGGGCGGAACTGGCGCACATATACAAGCTCGGCGGAGAAGAGGATGATGAACCAGCACACGAAGAGGAACAGAAGCAGTATCAGGAGCGATGCCATCGATCCATAGATTACCGAATAGCTCACCATCGACCTGGTTATCATGCTGAACACGTTAGTCGTTATCAACAGCGCCACGGCACCGGTAGCCGCTCCGACCGCCGCGGAGGAGAAGCGTACCTTGGCACTAGGCACGGCCTTGTACAGGAGGAAGAGGAAGAGCCATACCGCGACAATCGGCAGGATCGACGATATCAGTATGCCACGCTGCTTCTCTATGCCTATCGCGATGCGCGAGAGCGCGTTCTGCAGCATGCTCTGCATGGCGAACGAGGCTGCGATCATGAACGCGCCGACTATGAGGAACGTAAGGAACGTGGTGAAGCGCCGCATCGTACCGGAAGTCGGCCTTGTGTGGAATATCGCATTGATGGACACGTATATCTTATCTACCAGGAGTATGCCGGTGATGATGAATGAGACGAGTCCCACGACTCCGAGGCTCATGGCATTGCTGGAGAACTGTTCCAGATACGCTACCAGCTCCGCACCGGTCTGCTCGCCGAACGTGTCCTGGAATATCATGGCGATGAGGCGCATGAATGGCTGGACCACGCCGAACGCCGAAAGGAAGGCCAGGAGGAACGTCAGGCAGGGGATTATGGCGATAAGGGTCGAATAGACCATCCCTGACGCCACCATCGTTATGTTATCCCTTCCCGTTCCCCGGAAAGCCATCATCACGACATGGGCATAATCAGACCACCAAGCGATGAACCTGTGGCCGATATCCGCAGCCTTATTCATCATGCTCTCCGATTGTCTCCAGGATGAAGGCGCCCATCGTCTTCTCCACTACATCCCTGTCAAGCTCATTGAGTATCTCATGGCGGTCATCGGGAAGAAGCACCAGGCGAACATCATGGATACCAGCCTTCTTATAGAGCCTGTGGACCTTCATCACGCCCTTGCCATAGCCTCCGACGGGATCCTTGTCGCCGGATATCAGCATGATTGGGATATCCTTCCTAATACTGGAAATCATCGTGGCATCATTGGCCTTCTCGATAAGCGTCAGGAGATCACAGTAGAAACCAGAGGAACAGGTGAAGCCGCAGAGGGGATCATCCTCATACTTCCTGACCTCCTCCTTATCGCGGGAAAGCCACCCGAAGTTCCCCTCTCCGGGGAAATGCCTCGTATATGAGCCGAACGCTATACGCTCGAACGTCTGATCAGGCATCTTCGATCCAAGCTTACGCGAATGATGTGACGCGAGCGCCTTACCGAATTTACCGATCAGTCCCTGGGATGCCCCTGTTCCGCATATGATGACGGCAGAGAACGCCGCGGAGTGTTCCGATAGCACGACGCGGGCGATAAAGGATCCCATCGAATGACCGAAGAGGATATGCGGCAGCTGCGGATAGTCGTTGGATATCGCCTTATCGAGTTCCCAGGAATCATCAACGACAAGCCGCCATCCATCCTTCTCGGCGAACCAGCCCTTCTCATCCTCGGCCTTGGTAAGCCCATGGCCCCTATGATCCTGGGCATAGACGGCTATGCCAAGCGAATTAAGATACTTCGCGAAGCGTGAATAGCGCAGGCTATGTTCAGCCATGCCATGGTTTATATGAAGCGTCGCCTTCGCCTCCGGCACATCCCATACCCTATAGAAGAGTTCATGTCCATCGCTAAGCATCAGTTTGCGCTGTTCCA
The DNA here is from genome assembly GCA_949299185.1 of uncultured Spirochaetales bacterium. Taxonomy (GTDB): domain Bacteria; phylum Spirochaetota; class Spirochaetia; order Sphaerochaetales; family Sphaerochaetaceae; genus Ornithospirochaeta. Next base: position 67,594 of record CASFZR010000006.1, on the reverse strand, counting down.
TAAGAATACCTCTATTTCAATATTAGTTTGCTTTTCCACCAATGGCAATGAGACTATCGCAGGCAGCACTGGCTATCTCTGGCTGTTTCGGATATGACAGGCTTGAAGGAAGACGATCCAGCATATTGAAAAATAGAGAATTCGCGTCTGATTTAATATTGAAAAATGTGCTTACACGACCGATCCACGAACCATAGATAAGCCATAAATCAGAAGTATCTGCTTCTAAGACAACTAAATATTCGAGATATCGCCTCTATGTCGGCATGATATTGAAAGATAATATCATGCATATCGATGACTTAAGCAGATAAGGATATGCTGAAAAAGAACGGAATCACTTACATTGCCATTTCTTTCATCATGTTCATCTGAGTTATGATAGGAACAGGAAGTATCTGGATATGCCATACCTCATAACATCGGATATACACGGCTCTGCGGAAGGGCTGGAACTTATAAGAAGTGCCGCATCTCGTCTAGGAGCGGATGGTATCATCTCGGCAGGAGACCAGTGCCCCTCATCTCCTGATCCCCTGTGGAGCATCCTGATCGCGGTAAGGGGCAACTGCGACAGGTTCTATGAATATGAGGGCATACCGTTCCCTCCTATCTCAAGGGAAATGAGGATATATGGAAGGAACGTCATCATTACCCATGGGGATAGACTCTATATAGATGATTTCAACCTCAATGCCGGGGATGTGTTCATATCAGGGCACACGCATGTGCCAGAACTGCGCATGGAAGGAGGTATCTATCTGGTCAATCCGGGATCGCCCTCGCGCCCGCGTTCCTCATCTGGACCGACAGCGGCGCTCTTCGAGGAGGATCGCCTCTCCCTTCTCTCGCTTCTCGACCTTACCATCCTCTCAAGCCTGGCCTTCTCCTTCTCGTAGGCCTCGATAAGCTGGGAATATGGTAGGGTGCGTGCATCATCAAGAGCGCTCTCAGGATGCAGCGTGAACGCATCAGGAAGCCTTGACGGTCCTGAAGAGAAGCTATCAAGGAGCATCAATCCCCTCGCATGAAGATCCCTTCCCTTTCTTCCGTACGCCCTGAAGAGATGAGAAGCAATGTAAAGCATCATCGGAACATGATAGATAAACGACGGTAGCCGGCTCCACCACTGGGAAATCACGCCCATCGGGGAGAATCCTTCAGAGACAAGCGCGATGGAATAAACAGATTCATAGAGCGCCATGATGGCAGAGGATCTTACGCCAAGCGGAGAATGAGGCATCAGCACAGAGGCGGGAATACGCAGCGGGAGCTCATATGCAGCCGCTATCGCCTCCGGGAAGGAACCCCTGAGATCAGAGAGGATCGGTAAGCCAGATGAGGTCATCACGGCGCCGGGGATATCCCTAAGCGTAGCGCTCAGCTCTCCGCTTCCTATGGCTCTGATAGCCTCTATCGCACTCTCTCTCGTCCACCGGCCATTACGCCCCATGGCCGCAAGCATAGCTCCGACCATCGCTGAGGATAATCCCAAAGCGCGAGTCTCATCGGCAAGGGCCGCAACATCCTCAGGAGAGAAGAAACCAAGGTTCGGTCCTAAGGCCATCGTCTCTTCCCACGTAGGAAGAGGCGAGTTATCATCACGGCGTCTCGCGCAGGCAAAGTAACAGTCCTGGCATGACTCCGGATACACCCCGTATTTCTCGTTGAATGCCTTGCCATCTAGGAAATACACCCGGGGATCGAACCGCCTCGAATAGCACTCTACAGGCATAGCTCCCAGCCGAAGATACGCATCGATGAAACGTCCTCCGCCTTCCCTTCGCATGGTCTTAGACCACCGAGACCGTTCAAGGCGCCTCCTGGCCTTCCTCTCAGCCTTGCCATTTCCCAGGAAGTCCTTACGTGGAAAAGATGGGAATGATATACCTTTTATCCCCTTCTTAGCGAAGAGATATCCAAGCCCTTCTCCTCCGATCTCCCGTCCGCCAGACTGCAGCGCGGAGAAGATGATACCACGCTCTGCCGCAGGACCAATCGAAAGGAAAGAATCACTGACGTTCTTCCTCGCATTCTCCTCGAATGAATAGGAGGCCATCATGGTATATGCAGAGGCATCGATCCGCTCCGCTCCATCAGAGCCGACGGATACCCAGGAAAGGCTTTCGCACGCCCCATTGATCACCATCGCATCATAGCCAAGGCACCTGAGCGATAGCCCTGGAGGGAGCGATGATATCGTCAGGGCAATCCTATCCGTGATCGGAGAATGAAATATGATAGAGAAGACAGCAGAGCCTGAGAACCGAAGGCTCTCCTCTGAAGGAGATACAAGGACTATCGGAGAGGATGCCTCATACTCCCTATACAGTGAGATCCCAAGCTCGATTCCGGTCAATCCGGGGCCCTCTACTCTTGAATAGCTGTCTTTATCGAGATCTGCCAGAAGGATAGCCATAAGGGGAATTATATCCAAACCGCATGAGGAGGAAAACAAGTTTATCCGATAAGATGCCCGCTGACTGCCATGAAGTACCCAGCAAGACATTCGGGCGTCGTTCTCATATCATCGGCTATCCACCACTCCAATGTGGACACGAAATTGCTCGACAGCTGATTGACCAAATAGCTACGAGGTACTGCGTCATCCGAAGCTAACCTCATTTCCCCTATCATCTCTGAGAAACGCCTTCGCAGATAATCAATGAAGATGGCACGGCTATCTCCTCGGAGGATGTGAAGCGCCTCATGCTCATCACGGATATGATAGAGGATATGGCACAGGAGCGAGACGAAATCCCCAGGCTCTGAAGAGAAGTCATGGGTGCGTTCACGCTCTGGCGTAGAGGAGAACACGTGGTCAAAAAGCCTTTCGCAAAGCGTTGATAGGAGATCATCCTTAGTCGGGAAATGCGCGTAGAACGTGGTCCGTCCGATATCGGCTTCATCGATTATCTCCTGCACCGTGATACGGGAATAGCTCTTTCTCTCCAACAGCCTTCCGACCGCATCGAACACGGCTTTCTCCGTCTTCCTCTGTCTTCTATCCATACAGATCACCCTTATTGTTCCATAACGTACTATCAGGAAAAGCTGGCTCTTCCGCTTCATATATAAATACATAATATTCGTTATGGAACATGTATTCCTTATTAGAGCATAGTACTACAGTCCATACAGCTGTCAAGAAAGGAGGTCCGATGCTCAAGAAGATAACCGATTTCCTCGCAGGTATTCCGATGACGATCGTAGGAGGGCTGTTCCTTATCCTGAGCCTTTGCATTTCGCTTGCAGGAAGGACATTTCCTGTCGATCCCGCATGGATATCAGTGGTGATCTGCGGTATTCCCCTTCTCTATCTCGCCATCTGGCGCCTGATATGCAACAAGGGAATAGCGAGGATATCATCAGCCCTGCTTATATCAATCGCGATGGTAGCGGCGATAGCGATAAACGACCTGTTCGCGGCAGGAGAAGTGGCTTTCATAATGGCTCTCGGCGCAATACTTGAGGACAAGACGACAGAAAGGGCCCAGAAGGGTCTGAAAAAGCTCATAAGCCTGGTTCCAAGGTCAGCAAGGAGGATCAAGGATGGACATGAAGAGCAGATTCCCTTGGAGGAAGTACAGGTCGATGACATTATCCGCATACTTCCCGGAGAGAGTATTCCTGTAGATGGAATCATCATTGCAGGCATCACCTCGATAGATCAATCGGTAATGACAGGCGAATCGCTCCCGGTAGACAAGAGCCTAGGAGACGAGGTCTTCTCTGGAACGATGAATCTCTATGGCTCGATAGATATCAAGGCGCAGAAGGTCGGCAAGGACAGCTCTCTCGAACAGCTGATAAGGCTCGTTCAGGAAGCCAATGAGAAGAAGGCCCCTATCCAGCGCATCGCTGATAGATGGGCAAGCTGGCTAGTACCAGCTGCACTCCTGATAGCTATCCTCGCGTACGCATTCACCGGCAATATAGTCAAGGCCGTGACGGTCCTCGTAGTCTTCTGTCCCTGCGCTCTCGTACTTGCCACGCCCACGGCAATCATGGCGGCAATCGGCCAGGCAACGAAGAAAGGCGTCATCATCAAGTCAGGCGATGCTCTGGAGAAGATGGGCAAGGTAGATACGATAGCCTTTGACAAGACAGGAACGCTGACGTATGGAAAGCCCGTGGTATCGGATGTAGTCATCCTTGATCCCTCTTATAGTTCCACGGAATTCATTTCCATCATCTGTGCGGTCGAAAGACGAAGCGAACACCCGCTGGCAAAGGCACTTCTCATCCAGCAGACAGCTAGCTCGCCGAAGGAAGCCTCCTCCTTCATGATGGAGGCAGGAAAAGGCGTAAGGGCAACGGTCGAGGGCAAGACCGTACTCTGCGGCAACGCAAGACTGCTGCATGAAGCAGGGATATCCCTTGAAGGATCAGAAGAAGCCATGAATATGCTCATAGGCGAAGGCAAGGCCATCATGATAGCCGCCATAGATGGGAAGGTCACAGGACTTGTCGGATTCTCGGATGAGCTTCGGAAGGAATCGAGGACCATGATATCCAGGTTATCAGCGCTTGATATGAGGGGTGTGCTTCTTACCGGAGATAATAGCCGTACAGCAAAGCACATAGCCTCAAGCCTTGGCCTTACGGAGATACGTTCGGATCTGCTTCCATTGCAGAAAGCCAGCGTGATAGATGAGCTGAGGTCCGAAGGACGCACAGTGGCGATGATAGGAGATGGGGTAAACGACGCTCTGGCACTGAAAAGCGCTGATGTGGGAATCGCAATGGGAGCGATCGGCAGTGATATCGCGATAGAAGCTGCGGATATCGCGCTGATGGGTGATGATATATCGAAGATTCCATATCTGAAAAGGCTCTCCAACGCAACCGTAAGCACGATTCGGCTCAGCATATCGCTATCACTCTGCATCAATGCCATAGCAATCATCCTTTCTCTCCTCGGCCTTCTTACGCCTACCACCGGCGCACTTGTGCATAATGCAGGATCGGTATTCGTGGTGATGATTGCCGCGCTTCTCTATGACAGGAAGTTCGATGATTGAGCTATGATATAGCCATGACTGATCAGCAATGGACAGAGCTGGAGGCAAGGCTGGCACGCTCGGCGTTCAGGTCACGCTTCCATCTCTCAGAGAAGGATAAGGACTATGTGCGTAACAAGGGCCTCGATACGATCGAGGATCATGCCAGGGAATTCATAGCGAAGCGGCTTGCCCCTGCAGAGATAGCCAATGACGGCAGGCAGACTCCCATGCGTGGCCATCCTGTATTCATCGCCCAGCACGCCACCGGTTGCTGCTGCCGTGGATGCCTTGAGAAGTGGCATCATATCGCGAAAGGCCATGAGCTTTCCGATGCCGAGAAGGAATATGCAGTATCCGTGATCATGCGCTGGATCGGTAAGGAGATCGCCACTTCACGATGATTCCATCTGAAATCCACCATTGATTTGCAAATCCTGATATGCGGAGGTTATCATCTAGGAATGGATAGGATCTTCGTAAGCATAGACGGAATAAGGAAGGAAGCCCCTAAAGGCTCAAGGATCATCGACCTGCTTCCAGAGGTACCTGAGCGTTCATACGAGGCGAACCCTGTCGTGGCGGCTACGGTAAATGGTATCGCCCGTTCTCTCTCGGAACGAGTAGAAGGCAATGCTGAGATAATGACCATAAGGCTCTGTTCCAAGAATGGCCGCCGCGTTTACCGCAAGAGCCTCTGCTTCCTGCTCTGCTACGCCTCAGCCCTCATTTCGCCAGAGCGCTCGCTGATCATAGGCCACAGCCTCGGCGATGGCTATTACTTCCGCTATCGCGATGGGGAGGAACCAGATATACCAAGGCTCACCGAGACGATGAGGAAGGCCATAGAGGATGACCTGCCGATAGACATCGTGGAACTTACCTCAGAAGAGGCCCTTGAATACTCGAATGGCCGCGGCCTTAGCGAGACGGTACGCCTGCTTGATACGATAAACGACGGCGCATACCGCTTCGCGCGCCTCGGAAGCTGCATGGAGGTTTACTACGAACCATTGCTCATTTCCGCAGGATACCTTGAGATCTGGGAGCTGAGGGCCTACGAGGACGGACTCCTATTGAGATACCCACAATCCAGAAGCCCCATGCGGATCATGCCCTTCCAGGATAACCCTCGCCTCTTCTCCGTATTCCAGGAGAACAAGCGCTATGCGAGGATACTCTCGATCGAATCGCTGGGAGACCTGAACAGGAAGATCGCAGACGGAACGCTACATGAGACGATAAGGCTATCTGAGGCACTGCAGCGCAAGCGCATCTCGGACATAGCCACGGATATCAGGACGAAAGGGACGGTCAAGGCCGTGTTCATCTCCGGCCCGTCATCATCAGGCAAGACCACCTTCTCGATGAAGCTCACCGACGAGCTACGGGCACATGGCTTCGAGTGCATGCGGATATCCCTGGATGACTACTACCATGAGTCCGGGATGATACCGCTGGATGAGAACGGAGAGAAGGACTATGAGGTACTGGAATCGCTCAACCTTCCGCTCCTGCGTGAACAGATAGAAGCGCTCCTCGAAGGAGAAGGCGTGCATCTGGCCTATCACTCATTCAAGGAGAAGGCCACCAGATTCGCAGAGGAGGAATCGAGGATGAACAACAGCACCATCCTCATAATCGAAGGCATCCATGGCCTCAATCCGGGGCTCCTTCCAGGCTTTCCCCACGAGAAGGCCTATAGGATATACATATCGGCGCTGACGCAGGTGAACCTAGACTCCAGATCCAGGATAAGCACCACGGACAACAGGATACTCAGGCGCATGGTCCGCGATAACCGCACAAGAGGGCTCGACGCGGTCGAGACGCTATCCAGATGGCCGAGCGTGGAACGGGGAGAGAAGAACAACATCTTCCCCTATCAGAACAATGCCGACGCCATGATAAACAGCTCGCTTGAATATGAGCTATCAGTACTTGCCCCGCTGGCAATACCGCTGCTGCGTTCAGTAAAGAGGGAGAATGGAAGCGCATACACCCTTGCAAGGCGGCTACTGAGCTTCCTGGAACTCATATACCCCGCCCCAAGCGAGGACGTACCCCCTGATTCGATCCTCCGGGAGTTCATCGGCGGCTCGATATACGGAGCCCTCTAGTCCGCTGTCTCGTAGAATGTCCTGGTATCCACCAGGATATCAGGATAGGCCATGATCATCGTCATGAGGCGAAGGGCCGGTCCTGACGGGGTGTTGGTACCGGCCTCCCAGGCCTCCACGGTCTTATCGGAGACGGAAAGAAGCTCAGCGAACATCCCCACTGATAGACGGAGACGGACACGGAGGCCGCGTATCTCCTCCGGGGAGAAATCACGCGGCTTCATGATCTTAAGATACTTATTGCGCCGGGTGAGGACACGCTTCCTAGGATAGAGCGCGTCCTTCACCATATCGGCATAGGCGCTGATCATTTTCCGTAGATATGGAGGAACTCGTTAAGCTCGTCCATGATCTTCGAACGGCACTTGCCGCAGGCGGTGCAGCACCCTGTCGCCTCCTGCAGCTCCTCGAAGGTACGGACCTTATCGCTCTTAACAAGCTCCTCGATCATATGATCGGTAACGCCCTTGCACTCGCAGATGACCTTCGCGGTCGTTCCCTTGAGCGTATTCTCGATGCCGTTGCGCTCGAGGTAATCATCGATCGCGGCACGGAGCGCCTTATCTCCAAGGACCGAGCAATGGAACTTATGCTCAGGAAGTCCCCCAAGTGCGCCAGTGATCATCTCAGGCGTTATATGATAGGCCTCCTCAAGCGTCATCCCGACAGCCATCTCGCTCATCATCGACGTCGATGCGATCGCAGAAGCGCATCCATAGGTCAGCCACCTCAGGCTCTCGATGCGCCCATCCTTCACCTTGATGCCGACCCTCATCTGGTCGCCGCAGGCAAGGGATCCAACCTCGCCCACTCCATCCGGGGTGAAATCCTCGCCCTCCTTCCAGAGGTTGCGGGGATTCATGAAATGATCCTTCACCGTGTCGGTATATACCCACTGTGCCATGAAACTATCAGCCATATCACGCCTTCCTCGTACTCATCGCCCTGATTCTATCTATGATCGGAGGAAGCTTCTCGAGTACGTAATCGACATCCTCCATCGTATTATACCTTCCGAACGAGAAGCGCACGGAACCATGCGCCAGCTCTACGGGAAGTCCTGCGGCAAGCAGCACATAGCTAGGCTCGAGGGAGCCTGTGGCACAGGCAGATCCCGTAGACACCTCTATTCCCTCAAGATCGAGATAGAGGAGTATCGACTCCCCTTCGGCCCTCGGGAACGAGACATTGAGCGTGCCCGGCAGGCAGAGCGCCTCATCGTTCGTGCCATTCACCACGACATCGGGAATCCTCTCCTCGATACCGCGCCTTAGCGCCTCCCTCATTGCCCAGAGCTTATCATGCTCCTCCTGCACGGAAAGACGCGCAAGCTCAGCCGCCTTGCCGAGTCCATAGATCGCCTGGTTGTTATAGGTACCGGCCCTCATGCCGCCTTCCTGATGGCCACCGTGGACGAAAGGAGCAAGGGGTGCGCCCTTCCGCGCATAAAGCACGCCTATCCCCTTCGGGCCATAGAACTTATGAGCGGATAGCGAGAGATAATCCACGCCAAGATCATCCACATACACAGGTATCTTGCCGATCGCCTGCGTCGCATCGGTATGCATATACGCGCCCTTCGCATGAGCCATCGCGGCGATCTCCTTCACAGGCTGGATCGTACCCGACTCATTGTTCCCAAGCATCACCGACACGAGGCAGACATCGCTATCGATAAGCTTCTCCATCGCCTCCATATCCACTCGCCCTATCCTATCCACGGGACAGAGATCGATGCTGTAGCCCTTCTTCTGCAGGTATTTCACTGTCTCTCTCGTGGCCGGATGCTCGATGGTCGTCGTGATGATCCTCTTCCGATCACCTCCTTCATCGATGAGATCACGGAATATGGAGAAGACCGTGTTATTGCTCTCAGAGGCCCCGGATGTGAAGATCACCTCCTCCTTTCCGGATCCTATCAGCGCCGCGACCTCTCCACGGGCCCAGTCGATGCCGCTCATTGCCTGGCGGCCCAATGTATGCATACTCGGCCCAATGTATGCATACTTGAGGCATTACCATATAATCCATCGTTCTCATGGATGAAGGCCGCTACCTCATCTGCCATGCGGGTAGTGCCATTATTATCAAGGTATACGTATCTGTCCATAAACCTTCCTCACACGTAAGGTATTAGCTTTAGCCCCTATGGTCAATCGGAGGAACGAAGTTCATCAACCACAGCCATCGGCTTATCATGGCGCAGCCTGATGCGGTGGCGTCTGGCCCATTCGATATAGGCACATGACGGCGGCAGAGAGGTACCGAGGATCGCGGTAAGAGGAGTGACCTTCGTGCATTCAGAGCAGATATCGAAGCGCTCCTCATAGACGGTACAGAGCCGTGTGGCCGTATCAAGGAACGAGCAAGGAGAAGAGAAATCCACCACGACCTCATCAGGATAGATGGTACGGGAGAAGCAGCAGAGTCCGCAGCGCCTGCAGATATCCTCCCAGCTCATATCTCAAGTCCCGCCATCGCAGGAGAATGGTGAGGAAGCACATCGACGATGGTGACAGCGGCGCGTCCATCCTGGCATATCTCGAAATCAGCCCTGTAAGGCCCATCCGCCCCCTGCCTGTTGAAGCCGCATCCCCTGATCTCAAGCTCCTTCACCCGGCCATCATCAGAGACGACGATCACATCATCCTCATAATGGACGAATCCTATGCCGCCCTTCTCCGCCTCTCCTGTGAACGATGAAGGAACATTGATGTTCATGAAGGTCATAGGAGGTATCTGGGAGGAAAGCAGCTCGAGATTATCAAGAAGATAATGGGCCGCTGCAGAGAACGTATCCGGGCCGCAGCCATCCTCAGCGGAGATGGCGATCGCCTTCATGCCATAGATAGCAGCCTGCCGCGCGGCCGCGCATGTACCTGAGTATATGATATCCGCAGAGAGGTTATACCCCCTGTTTATGCCGGAGATCACAAGATCCGGGACAGAGGGAAAGAGCGCGCAGCGATGGCTGTAGATGATGCAGTCAGCAGGCGTACCGGAGACATGGAAGCGCCTCGGGCCATACTCCGTGATCCTCACGCGGCCGCGAATCGTCATCGAATGGGACTTACCGCTCTGCTCGCTGTCCGGAGCCGCGACAGTCACCTCATGGCCAGCGGCGGACAGCACATCATCAAGGACCTTTATGCCGATGGCATCGAAGCCATCATCATTAGAGAGAAGGATCTTCATCCAGGCTTACCATCCTGATACCGCGAGAAGGCACATACTCCCTCATGATGGGATGGAAGCCGAATATCCTCTCGTACTCCTCCAGCTGTGCGCTATACTGCTCGACGGCACCATTCTCGATCAGGGCCACCAGCGTCCCTGATATCCCTACGGATATCTCCGTTATCCCCCTCACTCCAGCTGCCTCGAACCCACGCTTCACGAGCCAGTCCACCTCGGGAGAGGTAAGATCAGCAAGCTCGGAGAGGTTACGCTGCTCGGCGGCCATGATCTTGCCGAACGCGGTGGCATCACCGTTCTTCACCGCCTCAAGTCCCTTCTTCGCGAAAGCCGAATCCTCGGCGACGAAGCTGAGAGCCCGCTTCAGATCCTCAGGAAGAGGAAGATGCAGATGCCTTATGCCCCACTCCGAGAGCGAGCGGAGCTTCTCACCCATCGGCAAGGAAGGGGTCGCCATCTTCACGGCCTTCACGCAGTTCTCACGGAAGATATCAACCTCGCCGGAAAGCTCATCCTCCGGCAGTGAGCAGTCTATGAAGTATGATCCTATGCCGTTCTCGGCAACGAATGGATAATCATATGAGCTGTAATCATAGCTCTCAAGATCGAAGAATATGACCTTGCCAGGCTCCGCGGTGAAGAGCGTCACGAGATCGCGCAGCCTTGAGCCATAGCGCGTCATGAAGCGATTTACGCTGAAGCCGAGCCTCATCATGGCATTGGCATCGAGTGAGAGCGAGTAAAGGGAATTGAGGCCATAGACCATGCCGGAGACGATAGCCGCGGTCAGGGAAGGAGCATCGGCAACCGCGCTCTGCCCCTTGAATGTCATATCGAATCCCGTGATATCAAGCTCAGCCGAGAGCATCGCCTGGCATACGGCCTTGACGATGGAGGCCCACTTGTCCTCCTTGCGCTCCTTCAGGGCAGAGAGCTGGAACTTCTTGCGCTCTCCGCGCGTGGCATTGAAGACCCTTACGGTATTATCATCACGCCGTGTCAGGGCAACCCTGAGACCATGGCTATTAGTGCTGGTAAGGGAGAATCCCTTGCAATACTCCGCGAATGCACCTAGGAGCGTCGTTACCTGAGGAACCTCTACCAGTACTTCCGGCTCCACGCCATATTCACCCTGATGCGCCTTTGCTGTGCCTTCCATCGATACACCCTATGGGGAGATTATAGGGAAATGGACGCAATCTTTGCAAGTGTAAGAAAAAGCCGGACAATTTGTCCGGCTTTATCTGTGATATCGAACACTCAGTTCGTAGTCCTGTTGTACCTCTTGTTGAAGCGCTCGACACGGCCAGTGGTATCGACAAGCTTCTGCGTGCCCGTGAAGAACGGATGACACGCAGAGCAGATCTCAACGTGAAGGTTCTTCGACGTGGACTTCGTCTTTATCACATTGCCGCATGAGCAATGGATTTCCTGCAAGGTGTACTCAGGATGGATGTCTTTCTTCATCTCATTTTCCTCCGGTCTATGTAATATCGCCTGCTTTCACAGGCAAGGGACCTCATGCCATCCTCGCCGGTGTATTCATCGAGTCGAGGAACTCCTTATTGTTGTTTGTTTTCCTCATCTTGTCAATTATGCTCACCGACATATCCATATCATCGAGATTGCCGAACGCCGTGCGCAGCAGATACACGCGTGACCTCACATCCTCTGAGAGGAGAAGATCATCGCGTCTCGTTCCAGACTTCTTGATGTTTATGGCCGGGAAGCGGCGGTTGTCAGCCATCTTCCTGTCAAGGACGATCTCATTGTTACCCGTACCCTTGAACTCCTCGAAGATGACCTCATCCATCCTCGATCCCGTCTCGATGAGCGCAGTGGAGATGATCGTGAGCGATCCCCCCTCCTCGATATTCCTCGCCGCGCCGAAGAATCTCTTAGGCTTGTGGAGCGCGTTGGAGTCGACACCACCGGAGAGGATCTTTCCCGATGCGGGAACGGTCTGGTTGTATGCGCGGGCAAGGCGGGTAATCGAATCAAGGAGGATAACGACATCCTTCTTGTACTCCACGAGCCTCTTCGCCCGCTCTATTACCATCTCGGCAACCTGCACGTGGTGCTGGGCCTGCTCATCGAAGGTGCTGGCTATGACCTCGCCCTTTACGTTACGCGTCATATCAGTGACCTCCTCAGGCCTCTCATCCACGAGAAGCACCATCAGAGTGACCTCAGGATGGTTCTCGGTTATCGCATTGGCGATCTTCTGCATCAGCACGGTCTTACCGGTACGGGGAGGCGCGACGATGAGCGAGCGCTGTCCCTTTCCGATCGGGCAGAAGAGATCGACCACGCGCGTGGATAGATCCGACGGAGCGCTCTCATGCACCGTCTCAAGCCTGAGCCTCTCATCGGGAAAGATCGGAGTCAGGGAATCGAACGGAGCGCGGACCTTCGCCATCCTAGGCTCCTCGTCATTGACCTTGAGGACCCTTATCACGGCAGCGCTCTTCTCCCCTTCCCTGGGAGCCCTTATCTGCCCGAGGATGAAATCACCGGTCTTGAGGCCAACAGCCTTGATGATCGATGCGGAGATATATACATCCTCAGTTCCGGCAAGATAGTTGTTCACCGCGTATCTCACATAGCCGAAGCTGCCATCCTGAAGGATCTCAAGCACGCCCTCGACGAAGAGAGCGCCGCCTGATGCCGAATGGAGGCGCAGCATCTTGGCGATGAGATCCTGCTTCCTGCAATCGAGGATCACATCCTCAGGAATCCCCGCCTCCCTGGCCCTGGCCCTGAGCTGATCCAAAGGCAGCGCGGTGAGCAGGGAGATATAGAGCCTTGGAGCATCCGGATGCTCATCGATATTCACCTCTGGGGGAAGCTCCTCCATGGCCCTGCGGTTCTTGCCGTTCTTCATCCTCTTATCGCGATGGTTACGGAAATCACGCTCGACCCTCTCGCCCTGCGGAGGACGGCTCTCCGTCTCCTCCGTGGCAGGCTGCGCTTCAGTGGGAGCCTCTGCCGCGGCAACGGCCTCATCTGCAGGAACGGCTCCCTCGGCACTCTCCTCCTGGATAGGTTCCGGGATATTCTCCGCGACCTCGATAAACGGCATCTCAACCTGCTCTGCAGGCTCCGAGGACTCTTCCTCGCTCTTACGTACCGTCACCTTGGTGCGCTTACGTATGGTTATCTTGCGCTTAGCGCCATCAGCTGAGGCCGCGGTCCTAGGCTTCCTGCCCCTTGGCGACCTCGCAGGCTTCTGCTCTGTGGAATCTCCGGCAACGTTCTCCGAAGGAACGCCATCGGTCTCTTCGATGTAATCTGACATTAATTACTCCAGTGAAAATCTCAGCTATTGAAAATGCCCTCTCGGATGAAGGCCATCAGATACCTGCATGATATTCCCATCATCAAAGCAAGTCAACGGCACCTGGCCCCACCCAGGTTCCGTTCTCATATATCCTTCCAGGTAAATGCTATCCTCGCGATATCCTCGCCTGAGATATACGCAGATAGCAGTAGCAGCGCCGTGACGACGGACTTGCGCCTTATCGAGGCACGCCCCCATGAGGAGAAATGGACAGAGATCGCAACGCTCTCCCTGCGAGCGGAGGAGAAACCGAGATGCACGGTTCCGACGCTCTTGCCCTCGTCCTCATCAGGTCCAGCGACGCCTGTAACCGATACGGAGTAATCAGACCCTGTAAGACGGCGAACTCCGTCAGCCATCGCTATCGCGCACTCGGGAGAGACCGTTCCCTTCTCCCTGATGACAGACTCAGGGACGCCAAGCACATCGGCCTTCACCGATGCGGCATAGGATGTGACAGAGCCCAGCATGTATTCAGAGGCGCCAGCCCTCTCGGTAAGAAGCATGGAGAGAAGGCCACCGGTACAGCTCTCGGCCACGGACACGGTCGAACCGCTACGTCGGAGGGCATCGATAGCCATCGTAAGGGCATCGGCATCTCCTTCGACAAGGCGGTATTCACCCAGCTTCTCCCTCAGCTTCGCTATGGCACTATCCCTCTCGGCCCTTGTCTTGCCAGATACGTATAATGATATCCTGTAGTCTTGGAAGCGGGTTCCCCAGTCCAGGGAGCTGTCGGCATCCTCATAAAGCTCCTCTAGCTTCGCCTCGGCGGTTATGAACGAGGTGTACTCGTCACGTTCAGCCTGAGGCAGGTCGAGCTTATCGCGAAGAAGCGGAAGCACCGAGTCATAGAGCATCGGGTGCATCTCGCGAGGAGGACCAGGAAGGGAGATAAGAAGAGTGCTGCCGCCATAGCCATAGAAGCCAGGAGCGGTGCCGTTATCATTCCTGATGAGGCTGAAGCCCTCAGGGATCATCGCCTGGCGCGAATTCGGCCCATAGGCACGATCACCAAGCGTCTCAAGCATATGCTTCCACGCATCCTCGCTTCGCACCAGCGGAACGCCAGCTGCCGCGGCGATGACAGGACGCGTCATATCATCAGACGTGGGACCAAGGCCTCCGGTTATGATCACGATGTCGTTATTGCGCATCAGGGCCTCAAGCACCTTCTCGATGCTGCCGTCATCAGGAACCTCCACGATCTCGGCAACATATATCCCCAGATGGGTAAGCTCCCTTGAAAGAAGGGAGCCATGGCTGTCCTGGATGATACCGCGGGTAAGTTCCGTACCGATTATTATGAAGCTAGCCTTCACTTCGACCTCGACCTCAGCTTCTCTATGATCCTCATCACCGCACCGATCGCAAGGATAGCCTCAGAGGCATACACGGCCACATGGGCGAAGAGATTGGTATGGTTGACGAAGAAGGTATCAGGATTGCTCTCATGGGTGTAGACAGGCACATGATAGAGCTTCCAGCCCATCTCGAACGGCGCCATCTCATCATGTATCGTGCCCTCCGGCGTGATAAGGCAGGTTATCCCGCTGTTGGTACCGCGGATCATCGACTTCCTTGTCTCTATGCTGCGGAACGATGCCATAGCGGCGTGCTGCAGCTCCGCCGATACCCTCTTCGACCAGTTGTCGTTGGTCATGTTGACGATCACATCGGCACCATTGCGCACGAAGCCGGCGCTGATATCCGCGAAGGTATCCTCGAAGCAGATAGGTGTCGAGAAATGCACGCCATCGGCCTCGAAGACCACGGGGACATCGCCCTGCTCCCACCAGTTGTAGTCATTGGCAAGAAGAAGGTTATAGAGCCAGGGAAGCTCCTTCTCATAAGGGAAGTACTCGGTGAACGGCACCAGATGCTGCTTACGGTACGTCTCCTTTATCTCTCCATCATCGAAGAGGATGACGGTATTGTAATCCGTACGGTTGGTGGAGCCATCCTCCAGGATAGGCGGAAGCGACGGATCCTTGATCACGCCCTCCGGATTGCCGGTTACGAGAGGCACTCCGAGATTGGATGCGAACGAGACGAACTCATCGACCATCGCCGCCGTCCTCTCATAACCAGAGCCCTCTACAGAGTACTTCGTATGCCAGGCGACGGAGGGAACGAATGCCGTCTCGCTCCAGATGACTATATCAGGATCGGTAGCGGCAAGGGCCTCCAGGGAGAGGCGGCGCAGGTTATTGAAGTTATGGAGATAGGTCGTATAGCCACCCTGCCATGAATCATGGTTATGCTGGACGGCGACGACGTCCCATATCCTGTCGCTCTCCTTGTTCCTCCACTCACTCATCCTCACCCCACCGTAGATGAAGGTCGCAGCCATAAGCACGGCCCATAGCGCGATCAGGACGATATTCGACCTCAGATACGAGACAAAGCGTACCGGCCTGCCGCAGAGGTAATCAGAGACATGGCGTCCGAGGAAGGTCTGGGGAACGACTGCAAGGAATATGATTCCCCATATGCCGGTGATATCAGCGATCTGGACGAACGGCGTGAAGCGATAGAACGCATATGCGATATTCCCGTATGGGATACCCGCGAACCAGCTTTCGGCAAGATAGGCGTACGCTACCCATATGATGGCCTGGAAGAACCATCCGAAGCGGCGGAAGAAGGAATCCACGGCCTTCAAGGCCAGGAACAGCAGAACCATCTCCCCACCCTTGATTATAGGAATCAGGAGGATGGCAAGGGCATGGAATCCCTTGAGCCAGTAGGCGAAGAATATGTAGAAGACGAAGCCGTAGAGGAACCCATAGGCCCACACGACCTTCCATGAGGTGTTCCTTATCACCGCGAACAGCGGTATGAGGGCAACGAATGCGATGAGCCACAGTCCGCGTTCCGACATGAACCCAGGGGAGGCCATCGCCAGGGCGAACGCTGATAAAAGTAAAGCAAGAACCTCAGAACCAATGGTCCTGAGGCTTCTTCTTCGGGAAATTCCTACCAAGGCGGTCATACCTCTTTGTTATCCGTCGTGATATCCCAGACGAAATCCTTGAGCTCCTTTCCTGCGCGGAAGAGCGCGACACCATGCCTGTCGACAGACACGACGTCACCGGTCTTCGGATTGCGGGCCTTCTCGCGACCCTTGCGGATGCGGACCTCGAACGTCCCGAATCCACGCAGCTCGATTACGCGATTATCCTTCAGGCCGTCCTTGATCTCCTCGAAAAGCTCGTCGATCACCTGATGGATATCAGTGCGGTTGAGGCCAAGCTTCTGATGGATATTCTCAATGATGGTTGCCTTTGTCAGTTTCTGATCCATGATGCACTCCCTTCAGGATTATCTGAAATCAGACCATCTTGTTATATGCGTGTGCGAGTCTGCTCTTCTTCCTGGCTGCAGTATTCCTGTGGATGATGCCCTTGCCGGAAACACGATCAAGGAGCTTGCAGCTCAGTGCCATCGCCTTCTCAGCCTCAGTCTTGTCTCCAGCCGCTACTGCAGCATTGAACTTCTTGATAGCTGTGCGCATCGTGCTTTTCGCAGCATGGTTGCGAAGGCGGCGCTTAGCCTCCTGACGCTCTCTCTTCTCAACGGACCTATTAGACATTTATTCCTCCAAACATTTCCATTCAATGAAGTTATCAATCAAACGGCTGTCGTAAGGCCGACAGCGCTTAAAGAAATTACCACAAAGACCATGGGTAGTCAACACCTTATCTGGCAATGCTTTATTTTTCCCTACGGATGAAGCCTCCAGTGTCCGCTGAGCGCAGAGCCAACATGCTCGATCATCCCCTTCTCCTTAAGCTTCTTCAGCCGGAGAGCCACCCTCGTAAAGTCTCATGGATAGCGCTCTGGATCACGACGCAGAAGGCCAAGGACAGCCTCACCCTATCATTCACCTTCACGATGAGGTCCTCAGGAGCGGTAAATCCGATCATCATGCTCCGCCTGAGATCACTCCCAGCCATGTATCAGGAACATCGGCTTTATGGCCATGATCTCATCATATTCCTCCTGGGACACGCGGCAGGAGCTATCGATGGCCTTAAGCTCATCCTTCATGACGCAGAACGCATCATGCCAGCCCGTGGCCCTGCCCTCCTGGATGATGCGTATCACCCGCGTAAGCACCGCCGGGTGGGCATAACGGGCAGGAAGATGGAAGCCATCGTATCCCTTGATGTATCCTTCCATCGCCGCCATGGCATCATCCAGTCCCTGCTGTATCGCACGGCGGCTCGATCGCCCCGATGGCAACACGGAAAAGCCTGAGAAGAGAAACACCGCGGCAATGCCGAATAATGCGATATAGACGGCATCCCCTAGGCCATTCCTGGCAATGGAAACAACGCCGTAGGCAGATGCCGCTGCTCCCAGAAGGACGATCGCTGTCGCCACATAGCGCAGCATAGGCCTCGAGATATCATCGGAGCGCTTACGTCGGGAAGCAACGGAGAGGGCATTATATAGGGATGGCGATTCCTCAAGGAATGCACGCTCCCTGATAAGTGCCGCCGCAAGGGCCTCAGCCTCCTTCCCGATATCATCCTTCATCCGGGAGCTCTCTTCCTCCAGTCTCCTTCTGATGCGCCTCTCAGCCGCCTCGCTCATGAATCGGAGGCCCGGAGCCTTGGCCATCACCGCGGCGATGAGGCTGTCCGCGATCTCCTCCCTGCCGATATAGCATGAGCGTTCTCCTCCTTCGCGAAACTCCACGACAAGGTAGGCGGCAGAAACGAACATGCCACGACCGGAGAATCCTCCCTTGGTCATGGCAACACGCTTGTATATCCTCGCGATAGCATCATACGGAACATAGCCGTGCCTCTCCCTCATGAAGGAGCCTAGATACACAGCCTTCTCCCCGACCCCGGCAGGACCGAAGCGCGATGCCGAGGCCGCATCCCTATTCAATGCATCGGCAGGAAGCACGGATGATGATAACGGCACAGGACGGAATAAAGGCATATCAGGTGGAAGCCCTCTTCTTCCTGATCACGGAGAGGAATACCGCAAGGAACACGACCGCCACCACAAGTCCCGCAGGATACGCGATAGCAGTCGATAGCGCCAGGCACTCCGGCGCGGAGAAGAAGTACGTCGCGGAGACAGCAGACATGAAGAAGGCCGGCACGGCGGTAAGCCAGTAGCATTTTCCTTCAAGGAAGAGATACATGCTCGCTGTCCATAGCACTATCATAGCCAGGGTCTGGTTGGTCCAGCTGAAGTATCTCCAGACGACCGTATAATCAAGGAAGCTTATCAGAAGACCTGCACCGAGAAGCGGCACGCATAGCAGGAGACGCTTCTTCCAATCGTTCTGATCCAATCCAATCCAGTCCGCTATAGTGAGTCGGGCGGAGCGGAAAGCCGTATCACCAGAGGTTATCGGACACACGATGACGCCGATCATGGCAAGCACGACACCCACGCCTCCCATCGTCTTGGAACAGACATCATAGATAGCCGCGCTCTGCCCGGCGGCAAGAGCCGTGGCAAGCCCTGTTGAAAGCCCACCCGTGACCTCGTAGATCGCACAGCCGGCAGCCGCCCAGATAAGGGCGATCACACCCTCAGCGGTCATAGCTCCATAGAACACGAAACGCCCCTGCCTCTCGCTCTTCATGCAACGCGCCATCAGCGGAGACTGCGTGGCATGGAAGCCTGATATCGCCCCGCAGGCCACCGTGATGAACATGAAGGCCCAGACAGGCGTATGATCAGGATGCATGTTCCTGAATGATGCCCAGATCTCGGGAATCGTATACTCAGGACTCGTGAATATACCGAAGATCACACCTATGGCCATGATGATAAGGCAGACACCGAAGACCGGGTATATCTTCCCGATGATCTTATCGATCGAGACGAACGTGGCGATGAAGTAATAAGCGAGGATCACGATGATCCACATGCGGGTATTGAGAAGGAAGCTCCCCTCGCCTGCGCCGGAATTGCCAATAAGCTCGACCACGAGGCCGGCAGGTCCGACAGCGAAGACCGTGCCCACCATCACAAGGAGGATGACAGAGAACACACGCATGATGTTCTTCATGACCCCGCCCATGTATATTCCCGTCACCTCTGATATGGAATATCCGTTATTCCGCTCGCTGAGCATCCCGGAGAAGTAGTCATGGACACCACCGGCGAAGATCGTGCCTAGCGTGATCCAGAGGAACACCACAGGTCCCCAGAGGGCCCCCTGCATAGCGCCGAATATAGGTCCCAGTCCCGCTATATTCAGTAGCTGTACCAGAAAGAGCTTCCACTCAGGCATCACGACATAATCGACACCGTCATCGATACGCACTGCGGGAGTCTCCCTGTCATCTGGATGAAACACATCCTCAACCAGTCGTCCATAGAGGAAATACCCTGCGATAAGCACGGTAAGACAGATAATGAAGCTAATCATCTCGGTTGCCTCCAATTACTCCTAAGCACCTCCCTGTCCAGCATATCAAGCTCGCCGGAAAGCTCTACCAGCTCAAGCTGAAGACAGGAAAGATTGAATGCAGTAGCGACGAATTCAAGGATCACGTTGAATGCGATCGCTATGGCGATGGCCTCGTCAGGAAGGCCTAGCTGCGTCATCAGCATCGTGTAGCATATGAGCGCACCACCCGGTATCGGAGGCGCGGCCACTGCTAGCACGAACGTGATTATGATGGCACTGACAAGCCAAGGCAGCGATATAGACACGCCATAGACCTCTGCCATGCAGAACGCCGCTGCGAGGAAGAGGATCGAGGCTCCGGGCATGAATACCACCTGCCCAAGGGGAATACCGAAGCTGATGATCTTCTTATCGATGCCAAGATCCTTCTCGCAGCACTCCACGTTCGTGGAGAAGGCGGCGGCAGATGAATCGGTGGTGATGGCTATGAGGAACGTAGGGGCGATCTTGCGGATAAGCAGCATCGGATTCAGCCCCTTCCTGAGTGAGACCATCGCTATGTAGATGACGATGATCACAAGATCACCGAGCAGCATGATCGGAATGAACTTGGAAGAACTCATAAGCACGGCGAAATCGCTATTGACGATCATGTTGAATATGCTTCCGAAGACGAAGAACGGAACAAGCGTACTCACGGCCTCCATCTGGAGCTGGATGATATAATCGACCTGCTCGAAGAACGACATTACCGTCGACACCTTCTGTCCAAGGATCACGATCGATATGCCAAGCATCACCGCCACCGATATGATCTGCAGCGGATTGCCCTCGGTGAACGGGGTGAAGAGATTTCCAGGGATGATGCCCAGCATCATATCGAGAAGAGCTGAGAAATCAAGCACGCTGCCGCCTAGGGAAGAGAGATCGAAGAACGGCAGGTATATCAGCGACACGATCACATTCAGCAGCAGCGTGATGATGAGGAACCGTGCCATCATCAGCTTTCCTATGCGCCCAAGCGTCGCCGTATCTCCTATGCTGCAGATGCCGATAAGCACTGAGCAGAAGATCATCGGGCCAGAGACAGCGGAAAGCAGGCCCATGAAGGCTCCCAGAAGCGGCGAGATGACCTGAGATGAGATAAAAGCCCCAACCCCGTCAGGAAGGGCTAGGCAGGCAATGCCACAGCCAAGCGCGAGGATGACGGCCGCGATGATATACACCATCTGCGAGCGCTTCTTCTTACGCGGCGTGAACGTGATGACATTCCGGCCGTTGCGGTACTGCCAAAGCGGCGCGGCTCCCATGCTGGCAAGGAGGCTATGAAGCACGAGGCTCTCATCCTCTCCATCCTCAAACGGGTTGAACCGCTCGGTATCGAAGGACAGCTCTATGCGCATGCGGCCTAATCGCCTGATGCACCTTACGCTTACCTTCGTCCCCTCTCCGAAGCGTTCCTGATACTTCAGGAGTATCTCCTCAGCCGTGAGCTGTATGCGAAGCCTGTTCTTCTCCTCGGCCTTCCCTGCCATCAGGAATGATTCCAGCTCGTCATTTATGGCGACTATGCTTGTGTTATCAAGAGAAAAATCCATATTCCGTACCTATCTACCCTGATTCTCCGCCCTGTATTCCAGGCAGAGCATCGTTATATCATCAGCCTGATCACACCCGGCCATGAATGTACTGAGGGTACCGCTCATCGCCTTGATCATGTCCTCAGGAGAGGCCGGGCCGCAGGATGAGAGCGCCGATCCTATCCTCTCCCTGCCGAAGAGCGAGCCATCGGTCCTGACCGCCTCTGATACACCGTCGGTGTAAAGGAAGAGCCTATCCCCGGGAGTGAGCATGATCCGCCCGGTCTTGTATACGGTATCCTCCAGCCCCGCAAGCACGAAGCCAGGGGCAATGGGCTCCGCGGCAAACGGCGAACCTGAACGCGATATGAACGGAGGTTCATGTCCGGCATTGGCATACAGAAGCTCTCCGGAGGAAAGATCCAGCACGCCTTCAAAGGCCGTGATGAAGAAACCCTCCTTGTCTGATTCCGCAAGCAGCCTGTTGACGATGGTGAACACATCGCCGGGAGTCCTTCCCGGAACCGTATGGTTCTTGATGAGCGTCTTGCCTATCATCATGAAGAGAGCCGCAGGAACGCCCTTGCCGGAGACATCAGCCATCACTATGGCAAGATGGCCTTCATCGACCATGAAGAAATCATAGAAATCCCCGCCGACCTCCTTCGCAGGCGTCATCGAGGCGAAGATATCGAACTCATCCCGGTCAGGAAAGGCCGGGAACGTCGACGGTAGCACCGATGTCTGTATCTCGGTAGCTATATCAAGCTCGGCACGTATACGCTCGGTATCCCGGACAAGCCGGTCCTGCATCGAGATAAGCGCATGGGTGCGTCTCGAGAGCGTCATCGAGATAAGATGCACAAGCACCAGGATCATCGCGCGCGGCAGATAATAGAAGTTGAATCCCCGGACATATATATTATCCCCGGTGGACATATGCTGCCTTATATACTCAAGCCTCAGCACAGCGCTTCCGGGATCCTCATTGGCGCGCATCACATTGCTATCCCATACGCCGACCGGCAGGCCGAGATAGAATGTCACGAGCATCAAGGCAAGCACCGAGAACGTGGTGAAGCGCGTGACACGCGGGGAATAGTAGTGGCATGAGAGTATGATCGGACAGCTCCAGGCCAGTACCGTGTGCATCGTCAGGACCGCCGACAGCATCGCGATACCAAGCGCGAAGCATCCGATCATCAGATACTTAGTCTCCTTCCTCGCGTTCATCCCCGCCCGTTCCAGGACAGTGGGAATCAGGAACATCACTATCGACAGCGGCATTATCATATTCATCATCGTCCTGTCGACGATGAAGAAGCCCGCCACGTTCAGCATCCATATAACGGCAGCGACGATGGCCGCAAGACGGAGGCAGAGAGCCGTATAGTGGTTCGCCTGCCCCTCATTATGATGGAAGAGATCGTCATATCCGCCAACGGATGACGCGACATGTTCCATCAATGCCTCTCTCCCGATACAAGGCTCATCGAGAGTTCAGATGAGTAGCCATCCTCATCGATAGCCCTGTATGAGATATCCTCGGCAACGCTCCTGACGAGCATCATGGAAAGCTCATCTCCGCGCTCAACGGGATCGAAGCGATCGCCGCTGTAGCGTATCCTCATGCTAGCCACGCTGTTCTCATCAGAGTACTCCACCGAGATCTGCAGGCGGAAATCATCAGCCATCTGCGGCATTATCGTCTGCACGCACAGCTCCTCGAAGACAACCTGCATGCCATTGATGATCCGCTGAGGCATCATATGACGCCGTCCGAACTCCTCCATGCGGCTATTGATGCCGATGAAATCGAAATCGCGGGAGGATATCGTCTCCTCAAAGACCTTCAGGCGACGTATGAACTGCCTAGTCCTCTCCTTCTTGGGGTTATCGAAGATCTCCTCAGGCGTTCCTTCCTCGTACACGACTCCCTGATCCATGTAGAATACGCGCGTCGATACATCCCTGGCGAACTTCATCTCATGAGTGACGATCATCATCGTAAGCCCCTGCCTCGCGAGGCTGCGTATGACTGCCAGCACCTCTCCGACCATCGTCGGATCAAGCGCGCTCGTCGGCTCATCGAAAAGCACGATCTCCGGATCCATGGCGAGGGTGCGGGCTATGGCGACACGCTGCTTCTGTCCCCCTGAAAGCTCATCGGGAAATGAGAGCGCCTTATCCGCCAGTCCCACCATGCGCAGCAGTTCCATGCCTCTGTCATAGGCCTCCTGCCTGGTCTTTCCAAGCAGCGATACGGGCCCCATCATGATATTCTCGATGATGTTCTTGTTCATGAAGAGGTTGAATGACTGGAAGACCATCCCCATCTTGCGACGGACCAGATGGACCTTGCAGCCCTTATCCGTGATAGTGTCTCCATCGATCGTTATAGAGCCCGACGTGGGACGCTCCAGAAGATTAATGCAGCGCAGCAGCGTTGATTTTCCCGTTCCGGAAGGGCCTATTATCGAGATCACCTCTCCCTTCTCTATATCGACAGTCACGTCCTTGAGAGGCGTGACACCCGGATACTCCTTCCTGAGATTCCTTATTGAGATCATTGCATCCTCACTCCTCTTACGGTCCTGTTCTTCCGATCAGGTTCGACCTTTATCTCCACGGCGCTGACCACGAGGCTCAGGAGCCACGATATGATGAAGTAGATAACCGCGGTCGTTATGAGCGGGAAGAACGCGTCATAGGTACGGCTCCTGATTATGTCGCTCATCTTCGTAAGGTCCTGTATCGCTATGTACCCGACTACGGAGGTCATCTTTATCAGCGAGATGAACTCCCCCTTGTACATCGGAAGGAAATGTATCGCCGCCTGTGGAAGCACGACCTTGAGGAAGGACTGCACCTTGGTGAATCCTATAGCGAGCGCGGCCTCGGTCTGTCCTTTGTCCACGGCCTTGATGCCGGTGTACATCATCTGGCAGAAATATGCCGCGAAGTTCAGGCCGAAGCCTATGACACCGACCCATATGCCATCAAGGGAAGTACCCGCGAACACGATATAGAAGAGGATCATCAGAAGCACGACTATAGGGGTTCCCTGCAGGATACGGACATATACCTGCACGATGCCATGGGCGATGCGGCTCCTCGTCAGCCTCATCAGGCATAGCCCGAATCCCAGGACCGTGCCCATGGCCGTTGCCAGCACGGATATCTGCACGGTCACCCAGAGCCCCTGGAGGATCATCTGCCATCTGTTCTCCCTGACGAATGTCTTTTCAAAGCTGTCACGGAGCGTGTCCCAGATACCGGCCTTGACCTCATCGCCCTTCACGACCATCACGATACCGCCATAATAATCAGGGTCAGAGAACTGGATGCTCTCCTTGCGCTCCTCGGTGATCGTTATGCAGCTAGCACCCATGTCATAGCGGTTCAGGAGTCCGGGGATAAGGGATGTGAGATCCGATGTAGATATCTCCGGGATATACCCATACTCACGGCAGAAGCGGTAGAGAATATCGATCTCATAGCCGGCGACCTCACCATCGACCATGTAGGTGAACGGTGCGCACTCAACGCTCGTTCCGACACGTATCGTGCCATTCTCACCGGTAAGGCCAGATCTGTCGATGACCTTCTTCGACTCATCGCTGCCGAACCAGATCGAGTCGATCTCCTCCAGCGTGCCGTCCTTGCGGATGCTGGCAAGAAACTGGTTCATCTCGTTCTTGAGCTTCGTCCCCATATCGGTCTTGGCGAAGGCGAAGGCATAGTTCGCCTCACCCAAGCTCTCATCTATGTATGTGACCGAGGGGAATGTTATCTGGGTATAGCGTGCCAGAGGCTCATCGGTAAGGTACCCCGCCAGCTGTCCCTGCGATACCAGGTATGCCATATCGGCATAGGCATTGTAATACTCAAGCCTGGCCTCTGGGAACGTCGATGATGATATCCCATCGAATATCGTACCGGTCATCACTCCGATAACGGTACCAGGAGCCTTCATCTCATCAAGGCTGTGATAGAGCTGACCGGAGCCATCGCTGCCTGAACAGCCGGTAAAGGCAAGAATCAGAGAGACAAGGAGTGCTGCAAGCACCCCCTTCACGCGGTATCTATCCATTCGATCCTCCTTCGGAAAGCCATGAAAGGAACTCCTCGGTGGTGATGGTCCACTCGATCTCCACCTCGGATCCCGGAAGTATGATGAACTCTGTCAGGCCATACTCATCCCCGGCCTCATCCCAGTCGTAGGTGTATCCAAGGCGTGTCCAAGGATATGCGGAATCGAAATATGACCAGATGATATTCCCCTCGAACCACTCCTCAAATGCGCCGAGGGCCGAACCATCCAGTGCAGAGGCATCCATCTGCGCCGTTATATCCGTGACATAGGCCGGGCGTATAAGCTCCTCCGGATCGCACCAGAAGGCGGAGACATGCGTGTATCCGCTTCCCTCAGGCAGCCCGATAAGCTCCTCTAGGCGCAGCACCCAGTCCTCGACGCCCTCCCCGTTCTCCTCGTACCAGACAAGGATCTCCTTATCCGTGAATGTCCATATCTCACCATTCTCAAGGGTATAGGATGTTCCTTCGATATACCTCTCAGGATGCCTGTTCCATGAGAGCATCAGGACCTTTCCCTCTTCGTTCCATGTCGTAAGCTCAGAGTCAGGAGTGATCTCGACAAGCGGCATCAGCTCACACTCCTCTGCGAATACCGCATCCCTGACAGCCCTCTCATATGCTCCCTGGCGATCGATATCAACCGTCGTACAGCCTGAGATGGCAACGGCCAGTACCATGATGAGGATGGCATATGCTTTCTTCATCACCCACCTCCTAGTATCCGATCGCGTCCCTTATCCAGGGACTGGTGACAAGCTCTGAAGGATCGCCATACGACGAAGGAGCCGTGTCAGAAAGGCTCTCTCCCTCTCCAGGCAGATCTTCCCGGGTTATGAGCGAGGCTCCCATCTCGATCCAGGCAGAAGGAATGCTCTCATACTCATCCGCCATCTCGAGGGCAAGGATCCTCATTCCCTGCTCGCCGTTCGCGCGGAAATCGGTACAGGCAGAGGCAAGCCACAGGGAACCAGGCTCGGCCATCAGGGACATATCGCCTTCGGAGATATCCACGGATACCATCGGGATATCCTTCCCGGATTCAGCGAGAGCGCGGTAACAGCCACGGCCATAGGCATCGTATGCAGCCCAGATGGCATCGACATCACCCTCATCGATCGTCTTCAGGGCTTCCATCATCGCCCTATAGGCTGCAAGCTCCGGATCGATCTCCACGGATGGAGAGACGACAGCGACCGTATCTATCAGGCCAGACTCCTCATATGCCTCATAGCCCTCGTTCCTCCGGTCGAACGCCGCGATATAATCAGGAACCCATAGCTTAAGGATCCTCGCAGGACGCTCCTCAGCCACCTCCTCGATGATGAAGTCAAGGAGTATCGTGGCAAGCTCACGGTCATCCTGGAAGAACTGCGTGACGCCATCGATTGCCTCAGGCTCTCCCTCAGGTCCTATCAGCTCGGTATCGAAGGTGACGATCGACAGCTGGGGATAAAGCAGCAGCACGGAGGATATCAGGCTATGGGAGTACTTCCTGCCTCCATGGGAAAGGAAGAGGCCATCATAGCCCTCCGCCGCAAGCGTGTTGACATAGGAGATGAAAAGCGCGTCATCCCCGCCGGTGAAGTACACCGTACACCTCATTCCAAGCGCACGCGCGGTATCGACGGCACCGGCGGCGGCATCAGTGAAGATATCGCTACGGGCCATGTTCAGCACATAGGCGACCTTCTTACCCTCGACCGGACTACGTCCGGCATCAGTCGTAGCGCATCCAGCAAGAAGCAACACAAGGACCGCCACGCCAAGCAATCGTCTCATACCTACCCCCAGAAAAGACTACCTGATGATTCCCTTGTCCCTTGCAAGGGCCTCGATGCTCCTGTCATAGGTAGCCTCAGCCTCTGGAGAGAAGAAGCCAGGGACTCCCTCATCATGATCACGGTGATGCGCGACGCAGGCGCAGCACCTGCCATGCCGCGGACAGTCATATGTACATGGACACGGTCTGGAGTTATCACAGCTCATAGCATCCTCCTCCATAAGCAATAGCTCAGGGTGAAGGTATCACAATGGCAAGGATGCCTTTAGCCCTATATATACCTAATCCGATGAATCGTGACTTATCCCCGATGAATCGACACCAAAGACGAAGACATCCCCGTTTCCGGGGATGGCGCAGGTTGTCAGATGATTATTGGATCACTCCGCGGAGAACAGCTCCTCCTGATACTCCTCGGAAAGCTCCCAGTAGCCTGTGGCGCTGTTGAAGCTGATCTCCTCCGATGGCACGGAGAGGGTACGGCCCTCGCTGGCGCTGAGCGTGATCATATGGGAGAGTATGTTGATCTCGCTGACCCTCCATAGCTCATGCTCGATCTTGATCCTCGTTCCCTCTGGAGGACAGGAGGCCTTCTCCTCCATATAGTAGTCATACTCATAGGCGAGGCAGCACAGGAGGCGGCCGCATGGCCCTGATATCTTCATGCTGTTGAGAGACAGGTTCTGCTCCTTGGCCATCTTTATGGTCACAGGCTCCATCTCCCTCGTCATCATATGGCAGCAGTAGTCGCGGCCGCAGACAGAGAGCCCTCCGATAAGCCTCGACTCATCCCTGACGCCGATCTGCCTCAGCTCTATGCGCATACGGAACACGGCGACGAGGTCCTTCACCAGCTCGCGGAAGTCAACGCGCTGCTCTGCTGTGAAGAAGAAGATCACCTTAGGCTCTCCAAGGAGGAAGTGCGTGGTCACGAGCTTCATATCGAGCCCATGCTTCTTTATCTTCTCGCGGCAGATCCTGGTCGCGTACTCCTCCTTCTCGCTGTTCTCGGCATAGCGCGCCATCTCCGAAGGCGTGGCCAGATGGTCTATCCATGTCACATCGCCATCGACCAGCATCTTCTCCGGCTCCCGCGCGATCTGGCAATGGAAGCAGGAGTTGCACTGATGCTCGGAGGCGTCAGATGAATAGCCCTCCTCCTCGTCCTCATCGCCGAAATGGAGACATGCACCGCGCACATCCGAAGGGCCCGGAGCATATGAATCCCCAGGTCGAGGCGCCGCTCCTACCACTATTCCGAGATCAAGGCCGAAACGGGTGTCATACATGACGGGAGTACCGCCATAAAGCACGCTGTCCCAGGCACATAGGGATATATCATTACATGCAGGATTCTTGACGACATACACATATGCGTATTCATCGCTTCGTTCCGCTGTCTTCTGCTTCATACTATCCGAAGCTAGCACGTAGGTAGCAAATTGGCAAGAGATAGGCTAGTATCGCAGCATGACAGAGAGAGCAATATCAAGGATCGTAGGGCCGCTGATGCTCGCCCCGCTCGCAGGATATACGGACAAGGCCTTCAGGGAGGTCTCAAGATCGCTTGGAGCCGATGGGGCGGTGACGGAGATGGTAAGCGCGGAAGGCCTTGCCAGAGGCGGAGAGAAGACTGAGACGCTCCTTGAGCGCTATCCGGGAGAGAAGGAGCTGGTGATGCAGATATTCGCTCCCTCCGATGATCCCGTGGCCCGATGCATGGAAAGGCTCATCAGCCATGATCCCTCTGTCATAGACATCAACTGCGGCTGTCCTGTGCCTAAGGTCGTGAAGACAGGAGCAGGATCAGCCTTGATGAGGCAGCCGGGAATGATCGGACGCATAGTGCGCACGATAAAGGCCGCGACGGACACTCCGGTATCGGTGAAGTTCCGCCTCGGATGGGACAGCTCGTCGATAAACTACATCGAGTTCGCGGAGGAAGCCGCGTCTGCCGGTGCCGATATGCTGACGCTCCATGCCAGGACCAGGGCCCAAGGCTATTCAGGAACCGCGGACAGAAGCGCGTTCCGCACCCTCGCAGAGCATTTCAGGGGAAGCGGCATCCTAATCTACGGCTCAGGCGACGTCTTCACACCCGAAGACGCGGTAAAGATGATGGATGAATATGGCCTCGATGGCGTCATGTTCGCGCGCGGTGCAATAGGCAATCCCTTCATATTCCGCATGACGAAGGAGTATATGCAAAAGGGAAGCTACACGCTTCCTTCCATAGAGGAACGGATCAAGACAGCCGAAAGGCATCTCTCCCTCGCTATTTCCTACTTCGGCGAGCATACGGCGTGCAGGGAGATGAAGAAGCAGCTCATGGCATACCTAAAAGGCATCAGCGGAGCCGCCTCAGCGAAGGCCGCCATCGGCAAGGCTACGACCGAGGAGGAGCTTCGCTCTGCCATCCGAGCCCTCCTCTAGATAGACTTCTCCAGCGTTACGATATTCCTCCCGTCCTTATACTCGTATAACATCCGATCCATGAACTTACGCACTATATGGATGCCTAGCCCTCCGATCGCGCGATCCTCTGCCGAGAGCGTGGTATCAGGCTCAGCTGCCGCGGTAGGATCATACATCCTCCCGTCATCGATGATGCGGAAGCTGTATGAGGAAGGGTGACGGCAGAACTCGATAGTGACGTCTGAGGCACCGCTGTAGAACACTATATTTGAGAAAAGCTCGTCGATGCACACGCCTGCCTGAGATACCAGGGCCTCATCGGCTCCAGCCTCGGCAAGGACCTCCTCAACGAATGAGAGTACGGCCTCCAGCTCTCCAAGCTCCGCGTTGACGCTTATGCGCCTCATAGCATCCTCCCCCGCATATGACCTTACATCAAACGCCAGCATCGTTATATCATCAAAGGCCTCAGCATCCCCGACGAAGCGATCCACGCTCTCCTTCATATGCACAAGCAATGCCTGCACGTCAAGCTCACGTCCTTCATTGAGAGCCTCGACCATCCTTTCCTCTCCGAAGAGCGTGCTGGAGCAATCGGTAGCCTCCGGCACGCCATCAGTATACAGGAAGAGCCTATCACCGGGCGACAGCTGGAGCGTACGGGAACGATAGCCCAGGCCTTCCATTCCCGCGACGACGAAATCAGGCTTCTCCTTTATCAGCGAGAACGGTTCGCCAGCCCTAGCCACCGCAGGATACTCATGGCCGGCGTTGACATAATCGAGACGCCCCGTGGTGATATCATAGATGCCCAGCCAGACGGTAACGAACATACCCTCCTCATTGTTCTCGCATAGCTGGTCATTCACGTTATGGAGTACGGTAGAGGGATCCTCCCCCAGCAGGCACCGGTTCTTTATCATCGTCTTGGCAATCACCATGAAGAGCGCGGCAGGAACGCCTTTGCCCGATACATCAGCCATCACCAGGGCTATATGCGTGTCGTCTATGAGGAAGAAGTCATAGAAATCACCGCCGACCTCCTTCGCCGGCGTCATCGAGGCATAGATATCGAACTCATGGCGATCCGGGAACGGGGGAAAGACCGAAGGCAGCATATCTGCCTGGATCTGCGTCGCGACCGAAAGCTCCGCGCCTATCCTCTCCTTCTCGGCCGTGATGGCAGTCAGGTTCTCCACATAGCTCACGATATCGGTCTCCATCTGGCCTATTACCGAGGCAAGGATGCCTATCTCATCGTTCGAACGTATGCGTTCCAGCACATCAAGCTGCTCGACATTATCCTGCGCGAAGCGCTGTGCCTCCTCCGTTATCGTCAGGATAGGGGTTATGACGCTACGGCGGAGGAAGAAGATATAGATGATGAGGAAGAGGATGACAGCGACGGCCGTAACCTCGAATACATGCAGGACGTATGTAAGACGCGCGCTATTGAGAGCGGTCATCGCCTTCTCCACCCCGATCATCGCGACGATGGCTCCAGAGGAATCCTCCACCGGAATCGCAGCCGTGGTGTGAGCTCCTGAGGCTTCGGAATATGAGTAGAAGTAAACGGCACTACGCTCCCCTGTCGTCATCATCCTCTCGACCTCCTCCTGATACTGCGGATCCATATCCTCGGCCTTATAGCCCAGCTCGTAGCGGGAGAAGCCGGTATCAGGATGGATGGCGTCATAGATGTACGTGCTTGTCGTGTACCCATCGGAAAGCTCAGTCACGTAGATGGTATAGGTATCGGTAGATATCACCAGGGAATCAAGGAGGGCCTCGATCCTGTCGTACTCCTCATCCGTCTCCCCCGTCCTGAGGTATCTATCGAAATCATCTGGATTCAGATAGGTCTTCACCGTCTCCGCTATCTCATATGCCGAACGGTTGTACTGATCCTCCAGCACCGTCGTGAACTCGCGGTATCCCATGTAGCTTATCGTTATGCACAGCAGCACGCTGAGTATAAGCACGCTTGCGATAAGCTTCGCAGAAAGACCTATCTTCCTCATAATCCTTCCTCCTTCTCCCATCTGCCCGCCTCGGCTGCTAGGAAGGATCTCATCTCATCCTTACGCAGCATCATCGCCGGCTTGTACTGCGCCATGGCCCTTCCCGTGCTGGCAACGCCATCCTCATAGCGCCTGAAAGTGCCTTCAGGGAGGAACCGTACATGCGGCATGGAGATATCCCCCATAAGCCTACAGCCGCTGTATCCATAGCTTGCGTGTGATAGACATTCATCCAATACCCTATCCGCATCGTACAATTTCTTTCCCTCGATATACGCGATATACCGCCCCGGCCTTTCGGAGAAATCCTCATCGAAGCAGAAGCGCGGCTGCGGGATACCCATACGCTCGCTGAAGAGACGCATCGCCGTTCCAAGCTGCTCGGAGTCAACCTTCTCATCAGCCACGTTCAGCATCTGGTTCACCCGATAGCAGAACCTTATCACAGGCGTCTCGCCCAGAAAGCCTACGACTTCCAGCACATCACGCATCCTATAGCGGTAAAGCCCGGAATGATTCGTGAACACAAGCTCATAGCGTCCCCCTTTCTCAAGCTCGCCGACGACCAATGGGCGACCACCTCCCTCTGCGGGGATGAACTCGAAGAATCCAGCGGCAGGTATGAGGATATACTCATCCGAGCGCCCCACCCCGTTGGCGATGCTCAGGAAGCCCTCGGAGGCGCCATAGATGAAATGATGTATCGGAATATCTGGCCCATAATAGGCGATCGCCTCCTCATAGACAGGAAAGCTCCTACCCCCTATGGCAATGAGATACCGCATCTCCGGCCATATCCTCCGGATCATATCAGAGGCATCCTCATCTATCCTCAGAGCCCTAAGCTCTACAGCCCTCTCCGGATCGGGAGGAAGCCAGGTCCTGAGCCTTTCACGCCAGCGCGAGGAAAGCTGTATGGCTGGATCGATATCCCCCATCTCCATATCGCGAAGGAGAAGCGACCAGTTATTCCTGATGTAATCCAGGGCACTTACGATGCGATGCAGGAACACGCTGTGTATCGAGGAAAGATGACGCTCGGCGAGCGCAAAGCGTACCTTCACATAGGTAAGATCCTCAAGCTCATCGGGAAAGAGGACATCCTTGGGCACGCAGAACGGAGAGGCATCGAACGAGCCATCCCTGTCTAGCCATTGGTATAGCGAAGCGGAACGCACCCCGCACATGACCCCGGATGGAAGCGCCGTCCTGGCGAACTCACCTACCTGGAAGACCTTGCGGGAGAGGATATCGGGGCATGAGGAGGCGAAGTACTCATCGACCATCCCCATGATACCTGAATGGATGAAATCGAGATGAACGCGCATATCACGTTCAGTCACCGGGACATATTTCGGCGTATCGGTACTGCCGGATGTTATGGCGTAATAAACAGGATCCGATGCCGTCAGGACTCCCCTCTCTCCGGCTATCATCCTGTCTATATATCCCTGGTAATCCTCATATGTGGTCATAGGCACCATCGACTGGAACGCTTCCACGCTCTCGATGCCTGAGAATCCGTAGCGCCTGCCATACTCCGTCTCCTTATTCCCAGAGAGGATCGAAAGCAGCTCGTGGCGCTGAACAGCAGAGGCCGCTTCTGCGTCCCGCCTAAGATCCCCCAGTGCCTTCCGTCCAATAGCCTTACGATCCATACGCTACCCTCAAAGCAGTATCTGGACGGTATTCACGCCGAACGTACGCTGATAAAGCACATGCTCGGCTATCCCAGAGATAAGCTCAGCCCCAAGATAAAGATCATCTTCCTTGCCGTGATTAGGTGAGAATGGATTGAATTCGATGCCTCCATAGCGCACACGCAGTCCTATGACGTCATGAACGGAGAACATCCTCACGTCAAAACGCACAGGTACACCATCATTCATCCCTACTATCAGCGTCATGATCTCCTCCACGGCCAGTCCAAGGCTCATGGATTCCCTGTCACCCATGCCTATCTCCGTGCAGAAGCCGGAAAGCCTCTCACTGGTGGTGCAGATCTCCTCGACGCTGCCCGCCACTGAGAAGTTCAGCACGCTTCCTTCCCTCTCAAGCGAGCGGTCAAGGAGAAGGAATCGGGTACAGATCGGATGAAGGCGATGGTAGATGCCTGACACGATGACCCAGATGATGACGGTAAGCACCTCGCTTAGGAATAGGAACAGCCATGGCGAAAGGCCCAGCCGCAGCGCCGCTAGGAGCGAGAGACCCGCCATCAGGAACGTCCTGGAGAATATGATCAGATTAGCAAGCCCTGCATGTCCTGAGATATTGTAATGGACTGAGAGGATGCTGCAGAGAAGCCCAGGGAACATGCCAAGCGAAAGACAGGCCATCGCAGGATACAGCGATACATCAAGCCCATATAGTGATGATATGACATCGGAAAGCGCGATGATGGCAACAGAGAATATGGCGGAGCAGATGACGCCTGTACGCCATTCGCGCCTCACAAGCAGTACGGTGCTGCCGTTATCACGCTCACCGCTATAGATCCCGAGCATCGGCGACGCTGCCTGGGTCACCCCATCCGTTACCGCAAGGGAGAAGGCGCTTATGCAGTTGACCGCGGTGAATACAGCCACAAGGGCGCTGCCGCCCGCATCCATAAGCATGGCATTCACGACCAGGAGGCGAAGCGTCTGGAAGAGATTGTTCAAGGCTGAAGGGCTACCATCGATCGCGATGGCCTTCCACTCCTCAGCCTGGCGTATCATGGCGCGTCCCAGGTGAAAGCCGCTCCGTCTGTCCGAAAGCCATACGAAGCCTATGATGCAGGCCAGTGCTGTGGATATCACGCTGGCCCATGCCGCGCCTTCTATCCCCATGCCCAGCGGATAGAGGAAGATGTAGTCGAGGATCGCGTTCCCTCCCCCCATCACGAGCATCATCCATGTAACGAGGCTGGCACGGCCATCCATCCGCAGGAACCAGAAAGGAACATACACCAGTATCTTCGGCAGGGCCCCTATGATGGTCACTGAGGCATAGCCATACACAAGCGGGATCAGGCCGGACTCATCTCCGCACAGCATCACGGAGAGCGGATGGCATAAGGCAAGCCCGATGACCGTCACCAAGGCCGAGGCTGCAACGCACAGCCATACGGATGTGGCATAGAGCCTCTGCCCCATAACCCCATCCTGGCGGCCTATGGCCTTTGATGCCTGTATAGCCGTTCCCGAGACGATGAATGAGCCTATCACGCAAAGCATCAGATAGACAGGCACGCAGAGGCTTATCGCGGAGAGTCCATCGGTACCGATACGCTGTCCGACGAGGATTCCATCGACAAGTATGTTTATATTACCGCTGAGGATAGAGAGGATGCAGGGAAGGAGGCTCCTATGGAAGGCCTTTCGCAGGAACAGCTCATCCTGCCGCAGCTGCGTAAGCTCAGCGCTCATCTGCCACCATCCCGCGGCCTTTCATCACTCGATCGTAAGGATGCTGGAGAAGCCTGTGACCTCAAAGACGTCCATGACGGCAGGCTTCACGTTCCTTATCGTCATCGTCCCCTGCTTATTCATGACCTTCTGAGCAGAGAGAAGCACCCTCAGGCCAGCTGACGAGATATAGTCGAGATCGGAGAAATCGATCACGAGCGCGGATGAGGTACCAAGCCCTTCCTTGATGGCCTTGTCCAGCTCTGGCGCCGTGAGGGTATCTACCCGGCCTGAAACCGTGAGGAAGAATGAAGAACCATCGTGCTTCTTGTCTATAGTCATACATCAGCCTCCTTTGGCAACGAGGCTTATCCTACGCCCAAGGATATCCAGAGGCAATCAATGTCCGATGAATGATGATTTATCTCCGATGAATGATGAAGCGCTCATATGCATGATCGATCCCAGTCCCTCCTCCCCCTGCGATTTCCTTTGATTTTCCAATTTCGGTGTGTTAGCGTTTATTCCAAAGGAGGAGTGTATGCGCGTTCTGCTATTGGGATCCGGCGCGAAGGATCATGCTGTCGCCTGGTGGTTCAGCAAGAGCTGTTTCCTTTCAGCGCTCTTCGTCGCGCCTGGCAATCTCGCGACGGCTAAGTTCGCGACGAATCTTCCGTCGGTGAATATCGCAGACCCAGGGGATGTCTATCAGGCATGTGTCGATAACAGGATAGACTTCGTCTTCATCGGCACGGAGACACCGCTGTTCACAGGCGTCGTGAAATACCTCACGGACCGTGGAATCGAGACATTCGGAGCCCCATCAGGATCCCTGAAGCTCGAAGGCAACAGGGCCTTCTCGCGCGCCTTCTCCACCAGGCATAACATCCCTGTCCCACGCGGCTCATTCTTCTCCGATAAGGAAAGCCTCAGGAAGTACCTTGAGAGGCATAAGGGCGAGACATTCATCATAAAGAGCAACTCTGTCGCGCCATCGCGCATAATGCTCTCATCCAGCGACACCGCGGCATTGATGAGATTCGCGGAGACGCTGTTCCCGAAGGGAGACGTGCTTCTCGAGGAGTGCCTTGATGGCGTTCCCGCGACATGCACCCTGCTTGTGGACAGGAATGGCTATCTCGCGCTTCCAGTCACGAGCGACTATATGAAGAAGAGCGCGGATGACCAGACTCCGACAGGAGGCATGGGAGCGATCTGTCCCGTACCGATGCTCGAGAGGCTGAAGGACAAGATAAGGGAGAGGATCATCGACCCCACGCTCTATGGGATGCAGGTCGAGCAGCTGTCGTACAAAGGCGTGCTTACCCTCTCCATGATGATCAGGAACAATGAGGAGCCATACCTCGTCGACTACCATGTGAGGCTCAATGACCCCGCCACGCAGGCGATGGTACCGCTTATCGATACGGATATCATCTCGCTGCTGTATGCCATGAGGGATGACAGGATAGGAACGATGGAGCTGTCGGTCTCCGACAAATGCGCCGTCGCCGTCGTGCTTGCCTCGGAGGGCTATCCCCTCCATCCGCTGATCGGCAGGGAGGTCACCGGGCTCTCGGCAAGGCTCATGGAACCGCTGTCAGATACGCCAAACGTATTCATAGGCGCGATACAGGAGAGTGATGAAGGCAGGGCCATCACCACCGGCGGCAGGAACATAACCGTCGTCGGCAAGGGAGCCAACCTCCAGGAAGCCAACAAGAACGCTTACGATCTCATAAGGAAAAAGGCGTTCCG
This sequence comes from uncultured Spirochaetales bacterium, assembly GCA_949299185.1. Classification (GTDB taxonomy): domain Bacteria; phylum Spirochaetota; class Spirochaetia; order Sphaerochaetales; family Sphaerochaetaceae; genus Ornithospirochaeta. The sequence goes on along the minus strand of CASFZR010000006.1, from coordinate 30,504 downwards.
CGACCTCTGGTACAGGGAGGATATAGGAAACGCCTACTTCGAATGATCAGGATCTCCTGAACTCATAGAGAAGGATACCGGCAGCTACCGACACATTGAGCGAGTCTATATGGCCTCGCATCGGTATCGAGACGATATGATCGCAGTTCTTCCTCACCAGCTGCGATATCCCATCGCCCTCGCTGCCCATGACGATCGCGGTACGCCTCGCGAAATCGATGGTATATGAGGACTCTCCCGCCATATCGGCACCATAGATCCAGAACCCGTTATCCTTGAGCGTGGCTATGGCCCTTGAGAGATTCGTCACCACCGATATAGGCACATACTGCGCGGCTCCTGAGGAGACCTTGACGACAGTCTCGTTGGCCTGTACCGAACGACGCTCAGGGATGATCACCAAGGAGACGCCGAACTGATCCGCAGAGCGAAGGATCGCCCCGAGGTTATGCGGATCGGTGATCCCATCAAGGATAAGCACCAGCGCCCCAGCCTCCTCTGGAAGCGAGGAGCAAAACTCCTCCACCCCGATCTCCTGAAGCCTTGAGGCCCCGCGCCTCGGACCGCCCATATCCAGCAGGGCTCCCCGCAGGTCAGCCCCCGGAAGCATCCTTGAGAGCTCATCGCGTGAGACCTTCTTTACCGCGACCTTGCCCGTCAGGCGCGCCTCACGTATAAGATTATCGAGCTTCTCGCTCCTGCCCCTCTCCACGAAGAGCGTCGACCCCATCCCGGCCTTCTTCAAGGCCTCCTCTATGGCATGATGCCCGTAGATCTTCTCACCCATCAGCCTCTGAACTCCATAGGCTCCGGCCGCGTGGTCTCCTTGAGTTCCGCGGCAAGCTCCTTCATCAATCCCTTAGCCTTCATCGAGAGGCGCTTGGGAATCTCCACGACGATCCTCAGGTACATATCACCACAGCCCTTGCCATTGAGTACGGGAACCCCCTTGCCCTTCAGTCTCAGCATCGTCCCAGACTGTATGCCGGAGGGAATCTCGACAGAGACGTCTGAGCCATCGATGGTAGGCACGAATATGGAGGCGCCCAGCGTGGCCTGAGCCATCGAGATAGGCACCTGCAGGTAGACATCCTGCCCCTCGCGGACGAAGTATCTGTCCGGGCGCACCGATATGAACAGCACAAGATCCCCGGCAGGACCGCCATTGGTCCCCTCATCGCCCTTTCCACGAAGCGTGAGGCGGGCGCCGTTATCCACGCCGGCAGGTATCGTCACCATCAGCTTCTCACGCTTGGACACCGTTCCGGTACCATGGCAGGTGGCACATGGATTGTCTATCACATAGCCCTTGCCGCCGCAGGTACGGCAGGTGGTAGCGACCTGGAAGAAGCCGGAGCCCTGCGTGACACGTCCGCTACCGCCGCATGTAGGACAGGCATGGCGTCCGGTTCCACCCTCGCCAGAGCAGCTCTCGCACTTCACCTTATGGGAGAATGATATCTCCTTCTTGCAGCCGAAGGCGGCCTCCTTGAAATCTATCGTGAGATCATAGCGGAATGAAGCGCCAGGCTCGCCCTGAGAGCGTGAGGAGCGGGCACGGCCACCGCCGAAGAATGAGGAGAAGATATCCTCGAAGCCACCCGCGCCGCCGAATATATCAGAGAAATCACGATAGACATTGGAGTAGTTGCCTGCCGCTCCGCCCTGAAAGCCGTTCATGCCGCTGAAGCCGAACTGGTCATAAGCACTACGCTTCTGGGGGTTGGAAAGCACCTCATATGCCTCGCTTGCCTCCTTGAACCTCTCCTCTGCGGCCTTGTCATTCGGATGGGTGTCGGGATGATTGGCCAAGGCAATCTTCCTGTATGCCTTCTTTATCTCCTCCTCGGTAGCTGTCTTGGGAACCCCAAGGACCTCATAATAATCTCTCTTCGCCATACCTCTCCCCTTTACGGCAGAAAGCAGCATGATTCCATGCTGCTTCCACCGATCCCTGAAAATGCCTTATTTGACTTCTTCAAAGTCCGCGTCCATCGTGCTTCCGTCATTACCGTTGCCGGTGGATGATGAAGCAGAGGAAGAGCTATCCGCAGAACCCTGGGAAGGCCCCTGCTGGGACTGCTGCTGGGCACTCTCATAGACCTTCTGTCCAAGCTCCATCGAGACCTGCTGCAGATGCTCGGTCTTGCTCTTGATATCCTCAGGAGAAGCGGAGGCATTAGCCAGCGTGTCCTTAAGATCCTGGATCGCACTCTCGATATTGCTCCTCTCGGACGGCCCGATCTTATCACCGTAGTCCTTGAGAGCCTTCTCGGTCGAGTAGACGATGCTCTCGGCATTGTTCCTAGCCTCGATGCCCTCCCTGGCCTTCTTATCCTCCGCGGCATGAGCCTCGGCATCCTTGACCATCTTATCGATCTCCTGCTCAGAGAGCCCTGATGAGGATTCGATCCTGATCTTCTGCTCCTTGCCGGTGCCAAGGTCCTTGGCGGAGACATGGACTATGCCATTGGCATCGATATCGAAGGTGACCTCGATCTGAGGTACTCCACGCGGTGCCGGTGCGATTCCCTCGAGATTGAACGTTCCGAGCGTCCTGTTCTGTGAGGCAAGCTCCCTCTCTCCCTGCAGCACGTGGATAGATACCGCGGTCTGGCCATCGGAAGCGGTGGAGAAGATCTGGCTCTTGCGGGTAGGAATCGTCGTGTTCCTCTCGATGAGCTTCGTGCAGACTCCTCCGAGCGTCTCGATACCAAGCGAGAGCGGGGTGACATCAAGCAGAAGCACGTCCTTAACGTCTCCCTTGAGGATTCCACCCTGGATCGCGGCTCCTACGGCAACGACCTCGTCAGGATTGACTCCCTTGTGCGGCTCCTTGCCGAAAAGCTCCTTGACCAGCGCCTGCACGGCAGGGATCCTGGAGGATCCGCCGACAAGGATGACCTCATCGACGCCGCTTGCCGTGATACCGGCATCGCGGAGCGCGTTCTGGCAAGGGATCTTGGATCTCTCGATGACAGGAGCGATCATCTGCTCGAACTTCGCCCTGGACAGCTCCATCTGGAGGTGGAGCGGGCCATTGGCATTGGCCGTGATGAACGGAAGGTTGATCGTGGTCGTCATCGCGGAGGAAAGCGTGATCTTAGCCTGCTCCGCGGCTTCCTTAAGCCTCTGAAGGGCCATCTTGTCCTTCGAGAGATCAACGCCGTTGCGCTGCTTGAAGTCAGCGACCATCCAGTCGATGAGGACCTGATCGATATTATCACCACCGAGGTGGGTATCACCATTGGTGGACTTTACCTCGAAGACGCCATCGCCAAGCTCGAGGATCGAGATATCGAAAGTACCGCCGCCGAAGTCATATACGGCAATCGTCTCCTCCTTGTCGTTCTTATCCTTTCCGAAGCCATAGGCAAGAGCAGCCGCCGTAGGCTCGTTGACGATCCTCTTCACATCGAGTCCAGCGATCCTTCCGGCATCCTTGGTCGCCTGGCGCTGTGCATCGTTGAAGTACGCAGGAACGGTGATGACAGCCTCGGTGACCGGCTCGCCAAGGTAATCCTCAGCAGTCTTCTTCATCTTCTGAAGCACGATGGCGGAAATCTCCTGAGGAGAGTACTCCTTACCCCTTATATCGACCTTGATCTCGTCACCGGCGCCTGCGACCACCTTATAAGGAACCATCTTAAGCTCCTCTGAGACCTCATGGTACTTACGTCCCATGAACCTCTTGATGGAGTAGACGGTGTTCTCAGGGTTCGTCACCATCTGGTTCTTAGCCGGCTTGCCGACAAGCCTGTCAGAATCAGTGAATCCCACCACGGACGGGGTGGTCCTATCACCTTCGCTATTAGCGATGACGACAGGCTCGCTTCCCTCCATCACCGCAACGCAGCTATTGGTCGTTCCCAAGTCTATACCGATTATCTTTCCCATTTTATCTTCTCTCCATATATCGTTTTAAGCTTTATCAGGCGGCTTTTGCCACCCATCATCGCAAAGATAATAAAGCCGTAGCTAATCGTCAATTCCTTTTCGGCTTGCCGACTACCACCTTAGCGCTCCTGAGTACCTTGCCATGGAGCTTATAGCCCTTCATGAAGACCTGAAGCACCTTCTCCTTATCCAATCCTTCCTCTTCCTTGACCATGCAGGCCTCCATCTCAGAAGGATCGAAATCCTCGCCATCGGGGGAGAACTGCTCCAGGCCCCAGTTCGTGCTGAGTATGGACTTCAGCTGGCTCTCGACCATCGAGACACCCGTCTTTATCGTCTCTACGTCCTGGGTCTTCTCCGCGGCCTCGATAGCCCTTGAGAAGTTATCAAGCGGATCCAGAAGATCGCGTATGATGGACTCATTGGCATACTTGACAGCATTCTCCTTATCCTGACGGAGCCTCTTCTTGTAGTTCTCCATCTCGGCGGCAGAGCGAAGCATCTGATCCTTCAGCTCAGCAACCTCGGCCTCAAGCTCCTTCACCTTCGCCTCCAGGGCAGCCTTGCCATCATCCTCAGCCACAGCCTCTTCCGCTGCCGTGGTATCCTCGGAAGCCTGAGTCTCCTCAGCCGTCATCTCTTCCTTCTTCTCTTCCTCAGACATATTCCCTCTCTTCCTGTTCTTCCTTCGTGACATCCAAGCTCCTTAGAACGCACACATGATGAATGTAATAATGTTGGGCCGCAGAGTCAAATGAGGATATAGCTCAAACAAATACCGCTGCTCCTCGCAGCGGCATCGCTTACATCAGGCCTCACTCGTTATCGTCATCGGAGAGATCCACATCCTCGACGCTGCCAGTGAATATATCATCGGGGAACTCCTCGATCATCTCCTCCGGCTTCTTCTTCGGAGCATCCTTCTTAGCCTCGGTGCTCTCCTTCTGCAACGATGCGATCTGGAGCTTCAGACGCACAAGGGCCGCCTCCTCGTTGATCCTCTGTGCCTTGGAACTCTGCATATCGTTCTGCAGCTTCTCAAGCTCCTTCTCACGCTCCGCAATCTCACTGTCGAGCTTTCCCCTGTCCTGTTGCACGGTGAAAAGCTCCTCACGGGTGCGGGTTATCTGCTCAGAGAGCGCTGAGAGCTGATCCTCTGACACCTTGATCTTCCCCTCAAGCTCCTTGAGCCTGTCGACGGCATCGGCTATCTTCTCCTGTTCGCCCTCGGAGAGCATGGCAATCGTCTCACGGGTATCCTGCACCCTGTCAGCAAGGGTCTTCATGAAGGAGGTACCATCATCCATGATCTTCTGATAGCGCTCCTCTATCTCCCCTATCATGGAATCAAAGCCCTTCTGCAATGCGTCACGGCTCGAGGAGATGAACACGTTACGGTCAGCATCGAGGGCAGCTCTCGCTCCCTCAGCGTTCTGAAGCGCCTCCTGGATCGTCCTCCTCGTGTTCTCCTCAGCATCGAGTCCCGTGCGCTTAAGCTCCTCGACAAGCCCCTTGAGGGACTCCTCTTCCTCGCCCATCTTCCTCATAAGCTCGGAAAGCGCTGCCTCGATGGACTCCTTCTTCTCGCCCATCGCTGTCGTGAACGAGGCTGAAAGCTCCTCGGAAAGCGCAGAGAAGGCCTCTTCCTTCTCCTTTATCATCGAATCGATGCGGCTGGCAATCTCATCGGCGCTATCTGCAAGAAGGGTCTTCCGCCTCTCGACCTCGGCATCCTCGGAGACGTTGAGCTGCTCAAGCCTCTCCCTGACCCCTGATACCGCGGCCTCGATATCACCCTTCACAGCCTCGCTCCTGCTCTCGACTGAGGAGACGAAGGAAGAGAGCGCAGTGTCAGCGGAGGAGCGGATCGCGCTATCCTTCTCCTCAAGCTGGGATAGCGTCGTCTCAAGCTCGCCGCGAAGCTCGTCAAGGCTCCTCTTCCCTTCCTCAAGGCTCCGGAGGATATCCTCACGCCTGTTCTCAGTATCTATGGTAGCATCCTCAGCCTTGCGCATCTCATCCGCGGAGAATGCCTCGAACTCGGACCTGAGCGAGCCCACGTAATCGCCGAAATCGGTACGGAAGCGACCGAGTGTCGCGGCGAACTCCTGAAGCATATCCTGATTCTCGTTCCTCTGAACCTCCGCAGCCGCCTTCAGGCTCTCCTGCGTGGAGGCGACGAGACGCACGTAATCGGCCTTGAGGTCCTGAAGCTGACCGGTAAGGCGCTCGGCCTCGCTCTGGAACCCCGCCACGAACTCATTTACCGCCTCGGCCTTCCTGACCTCCTGCTGTACCGCCTGGATCCTGGCCTCAGCCTGCTCCGTGGATATCCTGAGCTTATCAAGCGCCGTCTTATAGTTCACGCATACCGATTCAAGGGCAGCAAGGTCCTTATGATGCTGCGAAAGCGAATCAAGGGAATCTGCGACCTGACGTACCATGGCCTCAGCCTCCCCGACCTTGGCCTCCACCGCCTGCTGACATTCGCGTCCTGCCGTGCTTATCCTCTCTATGGTGGATGATGACTCATTCCTGAAAGCCTTGATCTGCATGTTGATGTTCTTGAGCGTGCGCTCATTCCTGCTCTTATGCTTGGATATCCCGATCACAAGCAGGTTAAGGAAGAAGGAAATAAGAACGACCAGTACAGCGAAAACTATGTAATCCCTTGTCAGCACGTTGATAACCTCTCAATCTAGCACTTCGGCACTGAATTCATCCCATGATGAGAAGACCAGATCAGCCTTACTATACACCTTACGCGAAGAGGGGGAAATAAGGGCGGCATGCATTCCAACTCCTTTTGCGCCTACGATATCCTTCCGCTCGCTGTCGCCCACATACAGGACAGCCTCCGCAGGCAGCGATATCGCATCAAGCATAGCCATGAACGGAGTGGCAGATGGCTTGAGCGCCCCATATTCCTCAGTGGTCGCCTTGAAGCTGAAGAGATCCTCCACGCCTAGAGCGCGGAGCTTCACGCCTATGGGGAAATCAGAGAGGGCGCAGAGCGTGTAGCGTCCAGAGGCCTTCGTGAGGGCCTCCTTCATACCGGGGAATGGCCTTATGCTCAGGAAGAGACGATCCCAGGCAGAATGGAAGACCTTATCCTCCTTCGCCCTGAACCATTCCAGACGGCGGCTATCAGAGCCTGGATACATCAAGGCACACTCCCTCTCCTGGAATTCCTCGAAGGAGACCGGCTGACGATACTCCATCCCATCCTCCTCGCGTATGCGCTGACGCACCCTGTTATACCTTAGCGCGAACGGCAGATGGAAGACAGAGGAGATGACAAGCCTTATATCAAGCGCCCTCTTAGGATAGAGGGTTCCATCGATATCGAAGGCTATGGCCTTAATGCCCCATTGCTCAGCGAGTCCCATTGCTTCTTCTCTTCTGCTTCTGATCGCGGACGATCTTCTCCGCGGCCTTCCTCGCCTTGCCCATGCGGGCCTTGCCGCCCGGCTTATTAGCGATTCCCGCCTTCTTGCCGCTGGACTTCGAGACAGAGCTTCTCATCACCTTCGATATCTCGGCCTCGCTCTTCGAGGGACCGTTGTCATGGAGGCTCGGATTGCGACGCCTCTCCCTCAGGGATATCTCTATCGGGATGTTCGTGAAGCCGAAGTCCCTGCGTATCATGTTCTTGAGATAGGAGACATAGGTATCTGGGAAGCCATGGATGCGGTTCACGAAGAAGAGGAAGCGCACCGGCGTCGATGATACCTGCGTACCATACAGTACCTTGAAGTGTCCCTGCGGGCCTCTCGGCGGCTCATTCTCCTTGGTCCATGCCTGCAGGGCATTATTGACGGCGGAGGTATCCACCCTCTTGTTAAGCTGCCTCCAGACCGCCCAGACCATATCAAGCATCTTCCCGATATCCACGCCATTGAGCGCAGAGATAGGCATGAGCGGAGCGAATGAGAGTATCGGGAATAGGAAGCGCACCCTATCCTTTATGGCCTCGATCTCATTAGGCACGCCCTTCAGAAGATCAAGCTTGTTAAGCACCAGAAGCACGCCCTTGCCGCGGCGCACGATGAGATTGGCGATCTTCTTATCCTGCTCGGAGATTCCCTCCGTGATATCTATCATGAGCAATACGACATCGGCCTCATCGATCGTCTTTATCGCGCGGTTGACCGAATAGTACTCGACATCCTCCTCGACCTTGCTCTTACGCCTGATGCCTGCGGTGTCGAGAACGGTATACTCCGTCCCCTTATATACGAAGGTCCCGCGCATAACATCGCGCGTGGTTCCCGCGATAGGGCTCACGATCGAGATATCGCGGCCGGTGAGGAGGTTCATCAGGGTACTCTTACCGGTGTTAGGCTTCCCGAGGATCGCGAGCTTTATCGTCTCAGGCTCCTCCGGTTCCTCCTCGCTCCTCTCCAGGTCGAGCATACCCAGGAGCGTATCCTCAAGCTCCTCTATCCCAAGCCCGTGTGCCGCCGATATCCCCACCACGCGCTGGTATCCATAGGAAAAGAAGTTCCACACGAGATCATCGCGCCGCGGATCATCAACCTTATTCACGCAAAGCACGACCTTGTCCGCATACGGCCTAAGCTCATCGATCAGGAGCTGGTCCTCCCTCGTGACATCCATGCAGTCCATGAGGAAGATGATCGCATCGCTCATGGAAAGGAGGGAGAGGGACTTATCGCTCACGGCATCATCGAGCCCTTCCCTATCGAGCTTTACACCTCCCGAATCAACGAGCGTGACCGGATTATTACCCAGCAGCCAGCGCTCCGGGATCGGATCGCGGGTAACGCCAGGAGTCGGATCGGTGATGGCCCGGCGCTTTCCTATCAGCCTGTTGAAGAGCGTGGACTTACCCACGTTCGGCCTGCCTATTATCGATATGAGCGGAAGCTGAGTGTCTATATCCGCCTTGTTCCTTATATCAAGCTTTTCCATGTGTCTCGTTGAATTCCTTGAGCGCGGACTCTATCTCCGCCGCATCTGGGAGAGAGAGTACATGATTTACGAGGGCGACACAACTCTCACGGGAGAGCGCCCTTATCCTGCGTCTTGATTCCATGATCGAATATGGAGCCATCGAAAGCTCATCGAAGCCCATTCCGATGAGGATCGGAAGATAATCAGGGTACCCAGCCATCTCACCGCATATCGATACAGGGATGCCAGCATCCCTAGCACTGTCAGCAACATGCTTGAGAAGCCTGAGGACGGCAGGGTGCAGCGGCCTGTAGAGATAGGAGATCTTCTCGTTCCCCCTATCGACCGCAATCGTGTACTGTATCAGGTCATTGGTACCGACGGACATGAAATCAACATGCCGGGCCAGCACATCCGCGGTTATCGCGGCAGATGGTATCTCTATCATCGTGCCTATCCTGATGCCGTCATCGAAGGCGATTCCCTCCCTCAGGCACTCTGCCTTGACCTCATCAAGGAACGCTATGACGCCCTTAAGCTCCTCTGATCCTGATATCATCGGGAACATCAGGCGCACCGAACCAGGATGCCCTGCCGAGGCCTTGAGTATCGAGACAAGCTGGCTGCGGAAGATATCGCGGCGCGCCATGCAGAGCCGCACGGCCCTCCATCCGAGGATGGGATTATCCTCGTTTATCCGCAGATCCTCAGGACTCTTGTCCCCCCCGATATCATAGGTGCGGAACGTTATCGGACCATATGGGGCCATGCGCTCCACTACCTCCTTGTATACCGCGGCCTTCGCCTCCTCATCCCCATACTCTGGAAGCATCATCAGGAACTCGGTACGGAAGAGACCTATGCCTTCCACACCGGTCCGGATCAGGGCATCCAGTCCCTCGATTCCCTCGATATTCCCCATCAGACGCACCCTGAAGCCATCGGTAGTCACGGCAGGAAGCCCGACCCCCTCTTCCATCTCGGCCTCATTCCTGATCTCGGCATCCATGCGGCGACGATAGACGGAACGTGTCTTCCTGTCAGGATTGACGGCAACGGTCCCGGCCTTGCCATCCATGGCGATGGTATCTCCATCGATCACCATCGAGGTAAGGTCATTGAGCGCGAAGACGGACGGGATGCCCAGCGATCTCGCGAGGATCGCGGTATGGCTGGTGACTCCCCCGTTATCAAGGCACAGCCCCAGCACGGTGGAATGATCCATGGAGAGGATCTCCGAGGGATAGAGATAATCAGCGACGAGGATCGCGGGATGGGGCATGATGATCTCTGAGCGCATATCCGAAAGCGCAGAAAGGAGCCTTCCCTCTATATCCCTGAGATCCGCGATGCGTTCCTTGAAGAAGTCGTTGGCAACAGCGCCAAGCAGGGAGACGTATCGATCCGTGGCGGCCTCGACCGCCCATGATGCATTATATCCCTTCTTCTGTATGTTCTCCCTTATGAGCGCCAGGTAATCAGGATCCTCAAGCATGATCCTGTAGACGGAGAGAAGCTCCTTCTCATCATCATTGAGCCCTTCAAGCGCATCGTACTCGGCATGTGTAAGCCTATAGGCAGCCTCGAATGCAGACGCCTCCTCTTCCCTGTCCTCTGCCGGCTCGTGGGAGATGTGGATATCCCCATGGCGATACACGAACGCCTCAGCCATCACCACGCCATTCGATACACCGATACCGCTTCTCTCTACCATGCTGAAATCTTACCCTGAAATCATAAGCCGGGGAAGTGAGGGCCGCAAGAAAATAAGGAAGGGATGTTGTAGCGCAGCCACAGGTATTGGTAGAATCAGGCCATGGCTGATGACAAAGGCAGGAAAGGGATAAGGTACGGCAGGATAGTCCTCCTGATCCTGATCGCATATACGGCTATCATGCTAGCCCTCTCCATACCAAGGCTCCCTGAGATCATGGAGATGTACCGCGTAAAGGAGCATATAGATCTCTACATCAACGGGGAAGAGATGGAGACTGCCACGTTCACCGTCATGCTTTCCACCGCCTCTGGCTATGCGGAATCCGATAGATCGATCGAAAGGCTCGGCAGGGATGACCTGCATCTTGCGATCGAGGCGCTGCTCCTTGATGAAAGCAGCCAGGAGCTTGCCGCGGGGATGCTCTCCTACATACCGGAGGGAACGAGGCTTAGAGGTGTATCAAAGGCCGATGGCTATGTGTTCGTCGATCTCTCGAAGGAGATGAAGGGAGCAGATAGCAGGGCATTCGAGGAAATAAGAAGGACACTCGTCCATCTCGAAGGTCCTGTCAGCGTATCATTCCTGATAGAAGGACGCCCTGTCAGCGCGTGAAGCGCTCTATCGAAAGCGCTCGTCCCGTAGCGGCATCCGCCTCTATGACCACGCCTTGCATATGACCCTCTCCCTCAGCCACCTCGCTCTTTATCGGGAGCTGGGTAAGCTGTCTTTCTATCGACTTCTCAGGAGATGATCCTATCACGGCATCGGTGACACCTGTAATGCCAAGATCGGTTATGTACGCGGTACCGCCGGGGAGGATCTTCTCATCAGCGGTCTGGACGTGGGTATGCGTTCCGACGACGGCAGTGACCTTTCCATCGAGGTAGAAGGCCATTGCCTCCTTCTCCTCCGCGCTCTCGGCATGGAAGTCGACGAACACGAGCCTCGTGGTCTTGGAGATCTCCCTCAGCGCCTCCGAAACACGGCGGAAGGGATCATCGATCGGACTCATCATCATCCTGCCCTGGGCATTGATGACGGCGAATGAGGATGCGCCCTTCCTGCGAACCGTCCAGCCTCGGCCATGGCATGGCTCCGGGTAGTTGATAGGACGGAGGATCGTGTCCTCCCTGTCAAGGACGCTGAGGATCTCATCCTTCTGCCATATATGGTTGCCGCTGGTGACCACATCCACTCCCATCGAGCGGAAGGTACGGAAGTCGGACTCGGTAATGCCGAACCCTCCTGCGCAGTTCTCGCCGTTGGCTATGACGAAATCTATATCACGTTCCCTTACGAATGAAGAGAGCCCTAGGAACAGGGCTCCCATACCAGCGCTTCCTGATACATCTCCCAGCATCAGGACGCGCACCTTCTCATCATGCATCATTACCTCGCGTACTCGGTGACCCTGGTCTCCCTTATGATCGTCACCTTGATCTTGCCAGGATACCTGAGTTCAGCCTCGATCCTCTGGGCGATGCCTACGGCTATGTTTCTGGCATCCTCATCGCTGACCTTCTCACTGTTGACCATGATACGCAGCTCGCGGCCAGCCTGGATGGCAAAGGCATTATCGACGCCATCGAAGCTCTTGGCGATGTTCTCCAGGGACTCAAGGCGCTTGATGTAGTTATCGAGGCTCTCCCTTCTCGCTCCCGGACGGGCGGCAGAGATGGCATCGGCGATCTGCACGATGATAGCCTCGACCGAAGCCGGCTCCACATCATTGTGATGGGCCAGTATGCAGTTGACGACCTGAGCATCCTCACCGAGCCTCTTCGCGATCTCCGCGCCAAGCTCGGCATGGTTGGCGTCACTCTCGGTCTCGGCGCCCTTTCCGATATCATGCAGGAGTCCGCCGCGCTTGGCGATCTCCGGATCGGCTCCGACCTCGGAAGCGATCATGCCGGCGAGTATCGCGACTTCCTTCGAGTGAAGAAGCACGTTCTGCCCATAGCTGGTGCGGAAATGCAGCCGTCCAAGTGCCCTGATAAGCTCCGGTCCCATATTATGGAAGCCAAGATCGAAGACGACCTTCTCTCCCTCATCGACGATGATGCGTCCGACCTCCTTGGAGACCTTGTTGACCATCTCCTCGATGCGTGCGGGGTGGATGCGGCCATCCTGGACAAGGCGCTCGAGGGCAACTCGCGCGATCTCCTTGCGTACCGGATCGAAGCAGGAAATGACGACAGCCTCAGGGGTATCATCGATGATGATATCAACGCCGGTAAGCGTCTCAAGCGTCCTGATGTTACGCCCTTCCCTTCCGATTATCCTGCCCTTCATCTCATCGCTGGGCAGCGACACGGATGCGGTGGTCGTCTCGCCGGAGACCTCCGTGGCAAGGCGCTGTATGGATGTCACGATGATATCCCGGGCTACCTTGTCAGCCTGGACCTGAGCCTCCTGCTCGATCTTGTTAACGTAGACCTGCCCGTCATGCTCGGCCTCCCTCCTCATCTGCTCGATGATCAGGTTCTTAGCCTCGTCACGGGTCATGGACGCCACGCGCTCAAGCTCCGAGGTAAGCTTCTGAGAAGCCTCCTCCGTCTCTCTTTCCTTGAGGCCGATGGCCTCCTCTCTCTCTCCTAGCTGCTGCTTTATGCGTTCTAGCTCCTGCTGCCTATGATCGAGATTCTCCTCCTTCTGCAGGAGCCTTCGCTCTGATTTCTGCAGCTCGAATCGTCTCTCTCTAGCCTCCCGCTCCTGCTGCTGCTGTTCCTTGAGCAGCTTATCACGGGTCTCCAGGAGTATCTCCCTGGCTTCATTCTCAGCCTTCGTTACGGCTTCTTCCGAGATCCTCTGAGCATTCTGCTCGGCCGAAGTCAGCTTTGATTTTGCGTATATCCAACGGACAAGAAAGCCTATTGCAATGCCAGCAAACAGACTTAGGAGGGAGAAGATGAATAATGTCATAGTTATGCTCCTCCTCCAGTCATTTAATGTTCTGATATTGTAACAAAGTCAAACAGCTGTCAAGGAGAGGGTTTTTCCCACATCCGCCTTTTCGTGCGAAGAGCGCCAAAAGACATGAGAAAAACACAGTAGCAGAGAGAAAAAAACCGTCACGCTCGGTGACGGCTTCAGGCTATTGCCCTTTTAATCTTCCATGGTTCGGAAGCTCTGGCCTTACTCGGCCTTCTGGGACTTCTTGTCCTTCTTCGGTGCAGCCTTCTCTTCCTTCTTGGTCTTTTCAACAAGTTCGAGTATGACCATCTCAGCTGCATCACCAAGCCTGTTTCCAGTCTTGAGTATGCGGGTATAACCGCCGTTTCTCTCCGTGAAGAGAGGTCCGATCTCCTTGAAAAGCTTATTCACCACCGCCTCATCATAGATGTAACGGGAGGCGACGCGGCGATTGTGTACCGAATCGACCTTTGAGCGTGTGATCAGCTTCTCAGCCATCTTCCTCACCTCAAGCGCCTTAGCCTTGGTCGTCTCGATCCTCTCATACTTGAGGAGCGAGGTCACCATGCTGCGCAGGAGGGCCTTGCGCTGACTTGATTTACGAGAAAGCGCATTGTATCCGATCCTATGCTTCATTGTTCTCTTCTTCCTTGTTCTCTGGAACTTTGATAGACGTCTTTAATACACTGAAGTCCGTCATGCCGAGCGTGAGGCCCCATTCCCTGAGCTTGTCCTTGATCTCAGAGAGGGATTTCTTACCGAAGTTCCTCGTCTTGGCAATCTCATCCTCAGTCTTTCTTGCAAGATCTCCGATGGTCTTGATTCCCGCGTTCTTGAGGCAGTTGGACGAACGAACCGTAAGCTCAAGCTCCTCGACAGGGGTATCAAGAAGGCGGCGGATCCTCTCCTCTTCCTCATCGGCCTCCTCAGTAGTGCAGATCTTGCCCTCATCGAAGTTGATGAAGATGGTGAAATGCTCCTTGATGATCTTAGCAGCCTCTCCAAGAGCGTTCTCAGGAGAGATCGTGCCATCTGTGGTGATCTCAATGGTAAGCTTCTCGTAGTCATTCCTCTGTCCGACCCTTGTCGGCTCGATAGAGTACCTGACCCTCTTTACCGGAGAATAGAAGGCATCGATCGAGATGACTCCCGGCTCCTCGGCATACTTCTCATTGAGTTCAGAAGGAACATAGCCCCTTCCCAGATCGATCTGCACCTCCATCTCAAGGTCGCAGTCATCCATCATCGTGAAGATCGGGAGATCAGGATTCGTTACCGTCACCTGATCACGCTCGAAGTCCTTGGCGGTGATGACGCCTGGTCCCTTGCAAGGAATCGTGAGGACCGTGCCCTCGCTATCCTCAGGCATGCTGATCTGCAGTTTCTTAATGGCCGCAATGATATCGCTGATATCTTCCCTGACGCCCTTGAGCGGCTCGAACTCCGACGTGACCATGTGCGCTTCCCTGTTCTCGGAATCGTTGAAGGTCGTGAAGCGGATCGCCGTCACGGCATATCCCTGTATCGAGGAGAGCAGCACGCGGCGGAGGGTATTGCCCACAGTCGTTCCGAAGCCTCTCTCGAACGGATAGGCGACGAACACTCCACGGTCTGCCGTAGACACAGTGTGATCAAGGATGACTCCCGCGGGTCTCTTAAACCCCTTGAGAAGATTTTTCCTAGCCATTATAGCTCCTTATTACAGCTGCGGGGGAATCCCGCAGTCAATCATACACGGCGGGTCTTGCGAGGACGGCAGCCGTTGTGCGGAATCGGGGTGACGTCTCTGATCGTGCGGACCTTGAGCCCAAGCACGCCGAGCGTCCTGATCGCGCTCTCGCGGCCCACTCCTGGCCCCTTCACGTATACATTGACTTCCCTGAGACCGAAATCCATCGCCTTCTTAGCGGCAGTCTCACAAGTCGTCTGCGCAGCATAAGGAGTGGACTTCTTCGCACCGCGGAAACCAAGTCCGCCAGCGGATGCCCAAGCGATCGCATTTCCTGCGATATCCGTAATCGTGATGATCGTATTGTTGAAGGTAGCCTGGATGTAGACGTTTCCCTCCAGTACGGTCTTCTTAGCCTTTCTCTTTACGTTAGCCATTTCTCACCTGCCCCTTACTTCTTCTTATTGGCGACGGTCTTCTTCCTGCCCTTCCTGGTCCTGGCATTCGTCTTGGTCCTCTGACCTCTGACAGGAAGGCCCTTCCTGTGCCTAAGACCCCTGTAGCAGCCGATATCCATCAGCCTCTTGATGTTGAGAGCGACCTCGGTGCGGAGATGACCCTCGATCTTGTACTCTTCCTCGATGACCTTCCTCAGGAGGGCAAGCTCATCGCTGGACAGGGTATTGATCCTGACGTCCGGATCGATATTCGTCTTCTTGCAGATATCGTCAGCGGACTTCCTGCCGATACCATAGATATATGTCAGTGCGATCTTAACTGCCTTGTTGGGCAGGTCAACACCTGCTATACGCGCCATTCATGGCCTCCTGTTATTTCTGTCTCTGCTTGTGCTTCGGGTTCTCGCAGATGATGCGCACAACACCGGCACGTCTGATAACCTTGCACTTATCGCAAATTGGTTTGACACTAGCTCTTACTTTCATTGCTCAGCTCCTGCTTAGAATTTCTTTAGCCTGTGCTTCTTGGCGTCGATGAATCCATCATGATGATGCATCTTCATCATACCGTCAAGCTGCCTCATCGTCTCAAGGTCAACGCCCACGAGGATGATCAGGGATGTTCCACCGAAGAGCATAGCCACGTTCGACGGGAAATCGAAGAACATCTGGATCAGCGTCGGTATCAGAGCGATGAATGCAAGGAAGATCGCACCTGGAAGCACGATACGGTTAAGCACCTTCGTCAGATACTCCTCAAGCTTCTCATTCCTTACTCCTGGGATAGAGCCTCCGTTATCACGGATGTTCTTGGCCATCTCGATCGGGTTCAGGCTCACCTGGGTGTAGAAGAACGCGAACGCGATGATCAGGAGCGTGTATATGATCAGATACGGCGCACCCTGAGGATTGAGGAACTCCGCGACTGCATTCAGCCAGCCGATGCTTGAGTTGTATCCAAGCTGAAGCGGGAAGGAAAGCAGCGTAGAAGCGAAGATGACAGGGATGACTCCTGACGGGTTGATCTTGAACGGGATATATGAACTCTGAGAGCCGTACATCCTTCTTCCGACAACACGGCGGGAATACTGTACCGGGATCTTCCTCTGGCCCTTCTCCTCATACACGACAAGCGCGACGACGAAGAAGAACATCACGATGACCACGAGGAGCGCGAGCGGATTCATTACTCCGATCTGGATGCCCCTGACCATCGTATAGGAGGCAGATGGGATACGTGCGACGATACCTGCGAAGATCAGGAGGGAGATACCGTTTCCGACACCCTTCTCCGTAATCTTCTCACCAAGCCATACCATAGCCATCGAACCTGCGGTGACGGTGATCATGGCGACGATGGTGAACGGAACCCTTCCGATAGCGATAGCTCCAGGGATGCTGCTGGCATATACCGAGGCAGCAAGCGACTGGATAGCGCTGACGATTATCGAGCCATAGCGAGTATACTGCTGAATCTTCTTTGAGCCCTGAGGATCCTGCGCCAGCTTCTTCAGCGAAGGGATGACAAGCATCAGCAGCTGCATGATGATCTGCGTGCTGATGTACGGCATCACTCCGAGCATGAAGATCGAGAAGTTAGCGAAGGCTCCACCGGAAAAGAAGTTCAGATACTCCGTAAAGGAGTTCGAGTTAGTCTCGAAATAGCTGAGGACAACCCCCGGATTGACACCGGGGATAGGAAGGATCGCTCCCACCCTCGTCACCGCAAGGATGCCGAAGGTGAAGAGTATCTTCTTCTTTATGTCCTTCATCCTGAACATTTCTACCAGAGTATTTGCCATCTCAGCCTTACCTTACCTCTCCGCCGGCTGCCTTGATCTTCTCCGCAGCGGCTGCGCTGACCTTGACGCCCTCGATGACAAGCTTCTTGGTAAGCTCTCCATCAGAGAGGATCTTAGCCTCTTCCTGGCCCTTGATGAGTCCCTTCTCCGAAAGGGTTGCCGGAGATACCGTCTCCCCATCGGAATAGACCCTATCCAGGGAAGCGAGGGAAACAGCCTGCCTCTCGACCTTGAACGGGTAGTTGGAGAAGCCACGGCGGGCGATGCGCCTGTAGAGAGGCATCTGACCGCCTTCGAATCCGAGGCGTACTCCACCGCCGG
This sequence comes from uncultured Spirochaetales bacterium, assembly GCA_949299185.1. Lineage (GTDB taxonomy): Bacteria > Spirochaetota > Spirochaetia > Sphaerochaetales > Sphaerochaetaceae > Ornithospirochaeta. The sequence goes on along the minus strand of CASFZR010000006.1, from coordinate 12,810 downwards.
AGCGGCTGTTCTGGCCATCATGGCCCCTTCCGCACGCCCTGCCCTTTGAGGACGCGCCACGACCTACTATCGTCTTGCGGGTAGTTGCCCCGGCTGGTTTAACGATCTGTGCCATTTAGACCTCCTCAACCTTCACGAGGTGAGATACCACGCGGACCATTCCGAGATTAGCCGGAGTGGCCTCATGAACGACTGAGCTGGAAATCTTGCCAAGTCCGAGAGCCTTGATGGTCTTCCTCTGGTTTGGAAGGGTACCAGCCAGTCCCTTAACGAGTGTGATCCTTATCTGCTTTGCCATGATTAACCCCACATCTCCTTCAGGGTCTTGCCCCTGGACTTCGCGACGGCAGCCGCATCGTACATATGCTCAAGCGCATCGAACGTTGCCTTTACCGTGTTGATGCCGTTCCTGGATCCGAGAGACTTCGAGAGAACGTCCCTGATGCCAGCAGCGTCACAGACGAGGCGGACCGCACCACCGGCCTTGACTCCTGTTCCTGGAACAGCCGGGCGAAGGAGTACGGAAGCACTCTTGAACTTTCCTACGATATCGTGAGGGATGGTCGAACCCTTGAGAGGAACCGTGATGAGGCTATTCCTAGCCTTCTCAGTAGCCTTCCTGATGGCATCGGTAACATCGTTTGCCTTTCCGAAGCCATAGCCAACCCTTCCGTCGCCATAACCTACGACCACCAGAGCGGAGAAGGAGAACCTCCTACCACCCTTGACGACCTTGGCAACACGGTTGAGCTTCACGAGCTTCTCGATGCTTCCATCCTTTACTTCTCTGTCTTTTGCCTTATCCATTCTCTGCTCCTAGAACTTGACTCCGGCCTTCCTGGCGCCATCAGCGATAGCCTTGACGATGCCATGGTAGAGATAACCATTGCGATCGAAGACGACGCTGTCGATATTCTTCTCAAGAAGCCTCTTTCCAACGACCTCGCCGAGCTTCTCTGCATCGGCAACGGTATTCCTGAGGTTCCTGAGATCGGCCTCCACGGAAGAAGCGGATACGAGCGTATTGCCTACCGTATCGTCTATCACCTGGACATACATATGGTAGTTCGACCTGAAGACAGTCATTCTCGGTCTTGAGGCAGTCCCTGAAATCCTCTTCCTGATGTGAAGCTTTCTCTTGAGATGCCTTCTTCTCTTGTCGATCATTCTGTTCATACGTCAAACCCGCCTTATTTCTTACCACCGGACTTACCGACCTTGCGGCGGATAGTCTCGTCTTCGTACTTGATGCCCTTGCCCTTGTATGGCTCAGGTCCCCTGAGGGAACGGATCTCAGCCGCGACCTTGCCTACCTGCGCCTTGTCGATACCTGACACGGTAAGCTTGGCAGGTCCATCTGCCTCGATCTTGATTCCCTGCGGAATCATGTACTCGATCTGAGTCGAATAGCCAAGGTTGAGCGTAAGGACATCTCCCTTCACCTCTGCCCTGTAACCGACACCGTTGATGAGAAGGACCTTCTGGAAACCAGCGGAAACGCCGACGATCATGTTGTTGATCAGCTGGCGATAGAGTCCATGATAGCTCTTAGAGAGCTTCTCATCATCATGCCTCGTGACGACGACCTCGCTGCCCTTGACCTCGACGGTCACGTCAGGTCTGACGGTAAGCGAAAGCTCACCCTTAGGTCCCTTGACAGAGACGAGGCTGCCATCGACGACAACGTTAACCTTCTCCGGAATCTGCACCGGAAGCTTTCCTATCCTAGACACGCTTCCCTCCTTACCAGATCGTGCAGATCAGCTCACCGCCGACACGGGCTTCCTTAGCCTTCTTGCCGGTGATGACGCCTGTCGATGACGAGACGACCACGATACCGATGCCATTATAGACAGACGGCATGTCCTTGTAGCCGCAGTACACGCGGCGACCGGGCGTGGAGATACGCTCAAGGCCGTGAAGCACAGGGCGCTGATCCTCGGTATACTTGAGGAAGACCCTGATGTATGTCACATCGTCCTTGGTAACCTTCTTGAAGTTCTTGATGAAACCCTCGTTCTTAAGGATCTTGACGATCTGGAGCTTAAGATTCGAGGCCGTTACATCAACCTTATCGTGCTTTGCCTGACTAGCATTCCTGATCTTAGTCAGCATATCTGCAATTGGATCACTAACTGCCATATTGAACTCCTACCAGCTCGACTTCGTTACGCCAGGGATCTGGCCTTCGCTAGCCAGCTTCCTGAAGCAGATTCTGCACATATCAAACTGGCGCATATATCCACGCGGACGACCGCAGATGCGGCAGCGGTTATAGCTGCGCGTGGAGAACTTGGGATCCTTCTTAGCCTTTATAATAAGAGACTTCTTTGCCATCCTTCTCTAGCTCCTTATTTCGCAAACGGCATGCCGAGAGCCTTGAGAAGGGCAAAGCCCTGCTCATCGTTCTGAGCCGTAGTGACTATAGCGACGTTAAGGCCGCTGATCCTCTCGATCTTGTCATAGTCGATCTCAGGGAAGATGATCTGCTCGGTGATTCCGAGAGAGTAGTTCCCGTGTCCGTCGAAGGCGTTGGGGTTCACACCCTTGAAGTCCTTAACGCGAGGGAGCGCGATGCAGATGAGGCGCTCGAGGAAATACCACATGTTATCTCCGCGAAGCGTCACCATGGCTCCGATCTCCTGGCCTTCCCTGATCTTGAAGTTGGCGATTGACTTCCTCGCCTTCGTCTTCACGACATGCTGGCCGGTGATCTGCTCAAGTTCCTTGACAGCTGCATCAAGAAGCTTCTTGTTGGTCGTGGCCTCGCCTACGCCAACGCTGACCGTGATCTTCTCAAGCTTAGGAATCTGCATGACGGACTTGAATCCAAAGTCCTTCATCAGCTGAGGCGCAACGGTCTCTACGTACTTCCTCTTGAAATTCGGTACGAACTTTTCCTCTGCCATTATAGCACCTCTCCTGTCTTCTTGGCGTAACGGACCTTCTTTCCGTTCTCGATGCGGTATCCGATCCTGGAAACCTTGTCCTTAGAGACAAGCTGCACGTTGGAAACGTGGATCGGAGCCTCGATCTCCACGATGCCGCCCTTGTCCTGCTGACTCCTCTTCTTCTGAGTCTTCATGACCATGTTGGCACCCTGGACATAGACCCTTTCCTTCTCCGGGTCTATCTTGATGATCTTGCCGGTCATTCCCTTGTCTTTTCCGGCGATGATCTTGACTGTGTCGTTCTTCTTCAGTCTCATGGAAAACTCCTACAACACTTCCGGCGCGAGAGAGACGATCTTCATGTAGTTTTCGCGAAGTTCCCTTGCTACTGGCCCGAAGATGCGCTTGCCGCGCGGGTTATTGTTGGCATCGATGATAACGCAAGCATTGTCATCGAACCTGATATAGGTACCGTCAGGTCTGCGGTATTCCTTCTTAGTACGCACTATGACTGCCTTGAGGACATCGCCCTTCTTGATGGCTCCGTTCGGCAGGGCATCCTTTACGGCAACGACGATGATATCGCCGACGCCGGCTACATACCTATGGCTGCCGCCGAGGACCTTGATGCACTGCACACGCTTTGCACCGCTGTTATCCGCGACGTTAAGATAAGTCTGCATCTGTACCATGACTTCTCTCCTTTAGCGCGCTCTCTCGACGACTTCTTCGAGACGCCAGCACTTGTCCTTGCTGTAATGGCGGCTTTCGACGACACGGACGGTATCTCCGATATGAGCATCGTTGTTCTCGTCGTGAGCCTTGAGCTTCTTCGTGGAGACCACGTACTTCTTGTAGATCGGATGAAGAGTCCTGTTCGTGACCTCTACGACGATGGTCTTATCCATCTTGTCGCTTACTACGAGTCCGGTCATTTTCTTCTTTCTAGATTCCATCTTCCGTGCCTCTCCTACTTGCTGGCCTTGTCGATACCGATATCCACAGCATGGATCCTGGTATTAAGGCGTGCGATATCCTTCTTCGTCGTCTTGATGAGCATTGGGTTATCGAGATGTCCGAGGACCTTCTGCAGCCTCAGATTGACCAGCTCCTTCCTTAGCTTATCGCGCTCTGCCACAAGTTCCTTGTAGCTGAGATTCTTATAAGACTTCTTCATTTAATCACTCCATTTCCGCGCGGACGACGAACTTCGTCTTGATCGGGAGCTTCGATGCCGCAAGCGTAAGAGCCTCTCTTGCGAGTTCCTCCTCTACTCCTGACATCTCAAACATGATAGCTCCGGTCTTGACGACCGCTACCCATCCTTCCGGGCTGCCCTTTCCATTACCCTGCCTAGTCTCTGCCGGCTTCTTCGTGTACGGCATATCGGGGAAGATACGGATCCACACCTTTCCGCCACGCTTTACGTGACGTGTCATCGCGACACGAGCTGCCTCGATCTGGCGGTTTGTGATCCACCTCGGCTCAGCAGCCATGAGTCCATACTCTCCGAATGCAAGCTGGTTTCCCCTATGGGCTACGCCATCGCGTGTTCCGCGCTGCTTCTTTCTGAACTTAACTCTCTTAGGACTGAGCATTGTACTTAACTCCTTGCTTCCGCCGTCTCTGCTGTCTTCTTCTTCACAAGAGTACCGACAGTCTCATCCTCGGCTCCCTGGCGATCATAGATCTCACCATTGAACACCCAAACCTTGATGCCGATGCATCCGAAGGAGGTGTTCGCGGTAGCCGTGCCGTAATCGATATCAGCGCGGAGGGTGTGAAGAGGAACGCGTCCATCCTTCATCCACTCGAAGCGGCTGATCTCAGCTCCGCCAAGGCGTCCTGAGCACTTGACCTTGATGCCCTGTACTCCACCAGCCATTGCCCTGGAGACAGCGTTCTTCATGGCCCTGCGGAATGCACCGCGGTTCTCAAGCTGGCGAGCGATGTTCTGAGCGATCAGCTGAGCGTCGCACTCGGCCTTCTTGATCTCCTTGATCTTTATCTGGACCTTCTTCTCGGTGAGCTTCTGGATCTTCGCGCAGAGCTTCTCGACATTAGCGCCCTTCGCTCCGATTATGATTCCCGGGCGAGCGGTAGCCACGACGAGCGTGACGCGCTGAGGCTTGCGGATGATCTCGACCTCGCTGATCTCCGCTCCCGCGACTTCCTCCGCTGAAAGGAGGGCCTTGCGGAGCTTGAGATCCTCATGGAGAGTATCTGCATACTCCCTTGGGTCCACATACCACTTGCTCATCCAGGTCTTGTTTACACCTAACCTAAGTCCGATCGGATTAACTTTCTGGCCCATTTTTATCTTCCCACCTTCTCATCTACGACGACAGTTATATGAGACATCCTCCTGAGGAGTATGTCGCGCTTTCCATGCGAGCGCGGCCAGACCCTCTTAAGCCTCGGACCGTCATCGATCTTCAGCTCGGAGACGTAGAGGGAATCCTCATCCATCTTCCTATTCTGGTTGAGAGCATTCGCTCCAGCGCTCTTGAGAACCTTAAGAATGAGCCTTGCGCCCTTCTGAGGCATTGCCTCAAGTATGGCTACCGCCTCAACGTATCCCTTGCCCCTGACGAGGTTGGCAACAGGGCGAACCTTCGATGGCGACACCAGAATATACTTGGCAACTGCTTTATAACCCTTATTCGCTTCCATCACTCTACCTACTACTTGACCTTCTTGTCAGATGCATGGCCGCGGAAGATGCGGGTAGGAGCAAACTCTCCGAGCTTATGGCCTACCAGATTCTCCGTCACATAGACAGGCACCCACGTCTTGCCGTTGTACACGGAAATGGTGTAACCAACCATCTCCGGGATGATCGTTGAGCTACGAGAGTAGGTCTTGATCATCTGCTTCTGACCAGTCTTGTTTGATTCCTCGATCCTCTTGAGGAGCTTAGCCTCGATAAACGGACCTTTCTTTATTGACCTTGCCACTTTGCACTCCTACTACTTGCGTCTCTTAACGATGAAGCGTCCCGAAGGCTTCTTCTTCGAGCGTGTCTTTCCGCCCTTCGTCGGCTTGCCCCACGGCGTCACAGGATGACGACCAGCTGCGGTCTTACCCTCACCACCGCCATGCGGGTGATCGATCGGGTTCATCGCGACACCCCTCACCTTCGGCCTTCTGCCAAGATGCCTTGAGGCACCGGCCTTTCCGAGGGAGATATTCATGTGATCCTCGTTTCCAAGGACACCGATGGTCGCATAGCACTCGCCGAAGACCATCCTCATCTCACCTGAAGGGAGGCGGAGGGTAACATAGTCACCTTCCTTAGCGACAACGCTGGCTGCGAGTCCGGCAGAGCGGACAAGCTGACCGCCACGGCCAAGCGTAAGCTCGACATTGTGGACCTGGAGGCCAAGCGGGATGTCCTTGAGAGGAAGCGCGTTACCGACCGTAAGAGGAGCGGTAGGACCGGATACGACGACCGTACCAACCGTGAGCCCCTTAGGAGCGAGGATATAGCGCTTCTCGCCATCCTTGTATGCAACGAGAGCGATGTTTACGCTCCTGTTAGGATCATACTCGATCGTCTTGACGGTTCCCGGAACACCGATCTTATTCCTCTTGAAGTCGATGATCCTGTATGCCCTCTTATGGCCACCGCCACGGCGGCGAACGCTGATGCGTCCGAACGTGTCACGGCCAGCGGACTTGCTGAGCTTCTTGACAAGCGACTTCTCAGGCTTCTCAGCGGTGATCTCGGACCTTACGAGCGTAATCCTCTGGCGAAGTCCCGGAGTATTTGGTTTATATGTCTTAAGAGCCATCTTTCCTATTCTCCTTATACGCCCTCGATGGCCTGGATCGACTGTCCCTTGGCCAGGGTCACGATTGCCTTCTTCCAGGATGGGGTATATCCCTTGATATATCCGCCCTTGCCCCTGGAATACTTCGGCTTACCACCGACATTCATCACGTTGCACTTGGTGCAATCAACGTTGAAGAGTTCCTTCACCGCCGCCATGATCTCGAACTTGTTAGCAGCTGGATCCACGCGGAACACGTACTTCTTGCACTCTGCTTCGCGCATGAGGTTCGTCTTCTCGCTGAGAATCGGCTCAATGATTACTCTATCTGCTCTCATCTTCCTATCTCCTTATCTCTCACCGTAGAAGCTGTTGAGATTGGAAGCCGCACCCTTGAGTACGAGGATCTTCCTTCCATAAAGAAGCTCCTTAGCCGAGAGCTTGTCATAAGCCTGGACATGGACATATGGGATGTTCCTTGCGGCACGGCGGATCATCTTGTCATCATCCTTCATGATGATGAGCGTGCGCTGATCCTCGGTAGCAAAGGCCTTCATGATCGCCACGATATCCTTGGTCTTTCCGTTCTCGCTGGTGAAATCCTCAACGACAACAAGCCTGTTCTCCTGGACACCAAGCGTAAGCAGGCTCTTCATAGCCAGCCTCTTGACCTTCTTGGGAAGGTGGTAGGAGTAATCCCTTGGCTTAGGTCCGAAGATCGTGCCACCGCCGACAGCGATAGGAGACTTCTTATCACCGCGCCTTGCATTACCGGTTCCCTTCTGCTTATAAGGCTTCGTATTGCTGTAATTCACCTCTGAACGGGTCTTCGTGCAGGCAGTGCCTACGCGGCGGTTAGCTGCCTCGTTCCTGATGGCATGGTAAATCGAACCCGTTGATACCTCGATGTTGAATACAGCATCAGAGAGCTCAATCGTTCCGGTTTCCTTTCCGTTGGTGTTAAATACCTTCTGTTCCATACTCTGCCTCTTACTTCTTTATAGCCTTTCTTACGACTACAGTACTCTGAGCAGGGCCTGGAATAGCACCCTTGACCATGAGAACCTGCATATCGCTATCAACCGCGACAACCCTGAGGTTGAGTATGGTCTTGCGCTCATTGCCCATGTGTCCAGCCATGCGGTGGCCCTTGAACGTGCGGGACGGAGTCGATGACATAGCAGTACCGCCAAGATCCCTGTGGAACTTGGAGCCGTGCGTCGCCCTACCGCCGCCGAAGCCATAGCGCTTCATACCGCCCTGGTAACCCTTACCCTTGGAAGTGCCCGTGACATCCACGAAAGCCACATCCTTGAAGAGATCCACACCAAGCACGTCGCCTACGCTGACCTCGTTGTCGTAATCCCTGAACTCCATCACAGTCTGGCTAGGCTCGATGTTCGCGCCCTTGAACTGGCCAGCAAAAGGCTTCGTGATGTTGCTCTTCTTCTTGACACCTGTACCGATAACAGCTGCCGAGTAGCCATTCTTCTCCTCGGTCCTGTTAGCGATGACCACGTTGTCCTCTATCTTGATAACAGTCACAGGAGTAAGTCTTCCGTTGTCGTCAAACACCTGTGTCTACGTCCACACCTGCAGGGAGTTCAAGTTTCATCAGGGCTTCCACTACCTTCTGCGTGGGATCCAGAATGTCAATCAATCTCTTGTGTGTTCTCATCTCAAACTGCTCACGCGCCTTCTTGTTTACGTGTGGCGACCTGAGGACAGTATACTTGTTGATACGAGTCGGGAGAGGTACTGGGCCCGATACCTTGGCGCCCGCCTTCACAACCGTCTGAACGATAGCCCTGGAACTCTGTTCCACAAGCTCTACGTCAAATCCCCTCAGCTTAACCCGGATTCTCTCATTTGCCATTTTCAAAAATCTCCAAAAATCTAATGTCCTGCTGGGGGTAGTCCCCAGCAAGACAGGGGTTACTTACTCGACGATCTCAGTTACCTGGCCAGAAGCAACGGTCCTACCACCCTCACGGATAGCGAAGCGGAGACCCTTGTCCATAGCGACAGGATGGATGAGCTCAACATTGATCTCAGTGTGATCACCAGGCATGACCATCTCCTTGCCAGCAGGAAGGTGAACGGTTCCCGTGATGTCGGTCGTGCGGAAGTAGAACTGAGGCCTGTAGCCATCGAAGAACGGAGAGTGCCTACCGCCCTCTTCCTTAGAAAGCACGTATACGGTGCCGGTGAACTTCTGATGAGGAGTGATCGAATTCGGCTTCGCAAGAACCTGTCCGCGGACGACCTCCTTCTTATCAACGCCCCTGAGGAGTGCGCCGATGTTATCTCCAGCCTGACCCTCGTCAAGGATCTTGTTGAACATCTCAACGCCGGTAACGACGGTGTTCTGGGTCTCCTTGATTCCGACGATCTGGACAGGATCGTTGACATGGACAACGCCCTTCTCGACCCTACCGGTAACAACGGTGCCACGGCCAGAGATGGAGAAGATATCCTCGATAGGCATGAGGAACGGCTGATCGACAGCTCTCTCCGGAAGCGGGATATAGGAATCCATCGCGTCGAGAAGCTCATCGATGCACTTCGTAGCCTCTGGGTCATCCGGCTGCGTCATGGCAAGATAAGCAGATCCCCTGATGACAGGAGCGTTGGCGCCATCGAAGCCATACTCAGTGAGAAGATCCCTCATCTCCTCCTCAACGAGATCAACGAGCTCAGGATCGTCAACCTGATCGCACTTGTTGATGAATACGATGATAGCAGGTACGCCTACCTGGCGAGCAAGAAGCAGATGCTCCCTGGTCTGAGCCATTGCACCATCAGTAGCAGCAACTACGATGATAGCTCCATCCATCTGGGCAGCACCGGTGATCATGTTCTTGATGTAGTCAGCGTGTCCCGGGCAGTCAACGTGAGCATAGTGCCTGTTCTTGGACTGATACTCGACGTGCCTGGTGTTGATGGTGATTCCACGGGCCTTCTCTTCCGGTGCATTATCGATTGCATCGTAAGCAAGGGCCTTGTCACCGAACAGCTTTGCACAATGCATCGTGATTGCTGCGGTAAGGGTGGTCTTGCCGTGGTCGACGTGACCAATCGTACCTACGTTTACGTGTGGCTTCGTTCTTTCAAACTTTTCCTTAGCCATCAGTTCCTCCTTGCGGCATTGCCGCAAAACAAAGATATCTCATAAAGGCCCATGCCTTTATACGATTCGAGACACATACTGATTGCTTCGGTTATCAAAGAGGTTTCCAGAGGTCGGCGGGGACATGCCCGACGACAATAGAGTCATATGGTATAAAGACCTATCTTCCGGAACCACCTTATCGCTTACAGCAATCGGTTTGGCTCTGCTGTCGCCACGCCGCATAAGGGCATGGTCAGACACCTTGACCAATATAAAGAAACGGTGAAGCTTTGTCAACAGCTTTCTAAACCAAAACATAGAAAGGATTTATACTAGGCCTTGAAACCATTCTGCTTCCCATGGCACAAGCGCTTTCTTCGCTATATATAGCGTATCAGCATACGGGATACCCCTGCTAGGATGGTAGAAGCGGCAGAAGAGATGCCAAGAGGCCCAAGGACAGCCAAGAATATGATATCCATCATTACAAGAATAGGGACGGGATGCCAATGGTAAGTATAGTCATCGATGACAAGTTGGCAAAAAAGGGGCTTCAGGGCGTATATGATATAGGAACGTGCATGAAATCGATCCTGAAGGAGACCCGGAATGGAATTGCTCACAGATGAACAGAAGATGAGGATAATCGGCAGCCTGAGCCTGATGGATGACATCCTCACGGAAAGGGATGCGTTAGGTGATGGGAATACACTATATGAGATCGAGAGGACGATCAAAGGCTCAGGAATACCATTCGATGATGGATCGCATATAATATATGTGAGTGCTGATCTTGCTGATTATGACACAGAACTCGGGAAGCTGATGCATGATCTAAGATGCACGGATCCAGAGGAGATGGAATATGATGTGCTTAAGGAGAGAGTACGTTATTTCAAGGGGAAGACGGAGGGAAGAATAGAGATGGCAAGCGAGTTCGATAAGGTACTAGGAGAGATACTCAAGGAAATAGAGGACAAGAGAGCAAAGGAGAATCTCGAGAGAGGACTCAAGGAAGGTACGGAGAAAGGACTGAAAGCCGGGCGTATGGAAGAAGCAAGGAGGGTCGCGAGAAGCATGATAGCCGATGGCTCGATACCACTTCCGAAGGTCGCGGAATTCTCCGGGCTCACGCTAAGCGAAGTCGAAAGCATCAGCAGCAGCTTCAAGGCCTGAGCGCTATACCATCATTCCTTCCTCATAAGGAAGTTCCTGATCCCCACTCCACTCCTCACCACGGTATTCGCCCTCACGACGCTGTAGCCCTGCGAGGCGAAGAACGGCATGGCGGTAGCCGAGGCATGGACCGTGAATGGAGGCTCCATCCTCGCCTCCAGGGCCTTCAGCAGCGTCTTCCCTACCCCATGGCCGGCAGCCGATGATGCCACGTAAAGCATATCGACATACCCCTTCATGATATCCGCGCTGCCGAAGCCGATCATGCCATACATCCCATCCTCCGCTACGATGGAATACTGATCTGCGAACCTCTCAGCCCAAACCGCGGCATCCATATCGCGAGGAGCCCATGCGGCAAGCTCCGGAAGGGAATAATCGGAGTTACAGAGATGCCATACGGAATCGAGGAAGAGAGCGTGTACGGCAGATGCATCTGAAACGGAATACCTACGTATGCGCATAGCAGCATTATGCCAACGCTTGCCCAAGGCTATCAATCATGCTTATCTTACAGCGAGGAGAATGACATGAAGCACGAGACATACAAGACAAGCGGAACCTGCTCCAGACAGATAGATTTCGATATCGACGATAGCGGATGTATCCATAACATCTCATTCGTCGGAGGCTGCAACGGGAACCTCAAGGGTATCGGCAGGCTCTGCGAAGGGATGAAGGCAGAGGATGTGGCGGCGCGTATCGAAGGCACGAAGTGCGGATTCAAGAACACTAGCTGCCCGGATCAGCTTGCAAAGGCCATCAAGGAAGCACTCAGCCTCTAGATATTCACTCCACGCGCGGTAAGGAAGGCGACGAAGTCATTGAAGATATCTATATCAGCGATGACCTCCTCGCCATCCATTGCCAGTCCCTGGCAAGATGTGAGGGCGATGAAGTCCTCCACGGTAAGCACCTCATCGCGCTCCGTCCTCTCAAAGAGATACGGCACCTGATTCTCACGGAAGGATCCGTTGCCATTGCGCCTCTCCCAATCGGTTATCGCAGCGATCGTCGACTTCTGCGAGAGCCAGCCATCTATCTCCCTCATAGGGTCTCTGACAAAGCGTCGCGCATAGCCTGTCAGCGAATAATAATCATCGTAATCAGGAATCATGGATAACACTATATCATGAAAGAAGAGCAGGCCGGAACCTGCTCTCCCATCTCGCAGCGTAAAGCTGATTAGAAGCGGAAGTGGCTGAATGCCTTGTTGGCGTCTGCCATCCTGTGCGTATCCTCCTTCTTCTTGAAGGCAGCTCCAGTGGAGTTGTATGCATCAAGAAGCTCGTCGGTGAGCTTGTCGCTCATGCACTTGCCATTCCTGGCACGGGCAGCTGCGATGATCCAGCGCATTGCCAGCGCTTCCCTTCTCTCTTCCCTGATCTCTACAGGTACCTGGTAGGTAGCACCGCCTACGCGCCTGGACTTTACCTCGACCATAGGCTTGACGTTATCGACAGCCTTGTTGAAGACATCGAGCGCGTTCTCACCGCTCTTCTCCGCGATGTTGTTCATCGCCGTATAGAGGATCCTGGTGGAGATGCTCTTCTTGCCATCCACCATCATGCGGCAGATGAACTTCTCAACGACCGTGCTGTTGTAGATAGCATCCGGGCTAACCGTTCTCTTAGGGGCTTTTCTATCTCTTGACATAACCTCGCCTCCCTATCAAGCCTTTGGCTTCTTAGCACCATACTTCGAGCGGGACCTCTTGCGATCGGCAACGCCGAGGGTATCCTTGGTTCCGCGGATGATATGGTACCTAACGCCAGGAAGGTCCTTGACCCTTCCGCCCCTGATGAGGACGACGGAGTGTTCCTGAAGGTTATGGCCGATACCTGGGATGTATGCGGTT
>CASFZR010000005.1 GCA_949299185.1 uncultured Spirochaetales bacterium | reverse complement strand
CGGTTTCTCTCAAGGTTCTCCAGCGTCCTCTTGATGATGGCCTGGGTCATCTTCCTCTTGTTCGCGTCCATATTGCCTCCGATGGAGGATTATATCATAGGATCATCTTTTTTTGAGAAAAGCCCAATGCGCTATTGACAGTGTTGCGCAAAGTCATTAGATTTATCTGGACAATCGACGTAGGGTAGAGCAGTTGGCAGCTCGTCGGGCTCATAACCCGGAGGTCGCAGGTTCGAGTCCTGCCCCTGCTAAAGAGATGTAATCCGGACCATTGGGCGGCAAAGGTCGACAGTGGATGTGGGTTCCGGACCATCGATGAGAACGAATGGCAATCCGTCTAGGGACACTGGTCCAAGGTGGGTTGCCTTTCTCTTTGCCTTATTGTCCCGCTTTTCTCCGGCATCCGGCATAGGCTGAATCAAAATGACACTCTTTGCTCCTCCATCTCGCCTCCCTGCGGCGCATTTTGTCCTGTTCCGATATTATCTTTGTTTTGCAGTAAAATGTAACTCTTTATAAAATAAGGAAATAAATATATTGGCATGGCTTATGCATATAGATTGGTGTTCCAGAAGGAACGATAAGATAGATAGATTCAGGAGGCAATAAAATGGCTAATGACGTAACAAGGTATGATGGAAGGAGAGGTGATGTATCCGTATTCGATGATTTCTTCGATTCGATGCTCAACGCATGGGGTTCGTACTCCTCGAAGGTTCCAGCCGTTGATATAGAGGAGACGAACGATGAGTTCACCATCAAGGCTGAGCTTCCGGGGTTCTCGGAGAAGGACGTGAAGCTCTATGTTGAGAAGCATGTGCTGCACATCTCCGGTGAGAGCAATGAGAGCGAGAGCGAGAAGGAGGGAAGGAAGTATCTGGTGAAGGAGAGACGGCATACCTCATTCTCCAGGTCGTTCAGCCTTCCTGACGGACTCGATGAGAACGCTATCAGCGCGGATTTCGAGAACGGCATCCTTACCGTAAGGCTTCCAAAGAAGCCGGAGGAGAAGCCAAGGCAGATCGAGGTCAAGATCGGTAAGTAACCGCCTTCAAGGCATGTGGCCCGTCCTTAGCGACGGGCCATTCTCGTCATCAGCGGAATACCTCCTCGGCCTTCCTCATGCGCTCTATCACATGGACGCCGAAGGGACATCTTGCCTCGCAGCCTTCGCATCCGATGCAGTCCTTGCCGTTTGCCGAGAGGCTTTCATAATGCGCTTTCAATGATGCAGGGACCTCCTTGTGCATCGTCGCGAGATCATAGAGCTTACCTACCATCGCGATATCTATGCCGGATGGGCATGGGGCGCAGTGCCCGCAGTATGTGCATTGCCCCGAATAGGCATGGAACGGCGCGCCTGCAAGCGCCGTGGCGTAGTCCTTCTCCTCGTCCGTCGCGCTCTCATAGGCTACTGCCGCATCGACATGCTCCATCGAGTCATAGCCGACCATGATGCTTGCCACCGCAGGACGCGTGAGCGCGTAGTGGATGCACTGCACGGGAGTAAGGGCGATGCCGAATGGGGATATCCTCTCATCGAAGAGCCTTCCTCCTGCATAGCCCTTCATCACGGTGATGCCGACACCACGCTGTTCGCATATGCGATATAGCTCAGCGCGTTCTGGTGCTATTCCCCCGATCCCCTCTCCGTAGGTTCCTGCCTCGAAGTACTTGTCTAGATCCTCTGATGCAGGAAGCATGTCAAATGCGGGATTCACGCTGAAGAGCAGCATCTCGATCTTCCCGCTCTCTGCCGCAAGCCTCGCCACCGCGGGGTTATGCGTGCTCATTCCTATATGGCGGATGATGCCTTTCTCCTTCAGTGAGAGGGCGTACTGATAGAACTCCCCTTGCATGATCTCATGGAATTCCCTTACCTCATCAACGAAATGTATCATTCCTAGATCGATATAATCAGTGCCTAATCTATTAAGGAGGTCGCAGAAGGCTTCCTGGACCTTATCGAGATCCCTCGTCTTTACATACTGCCCTCCCTGCCAGGTTGAGCCCATATGTCCCTGTATGATCCAGCTATCCCTTCTCCCTGCGATCGCCGCCCCTATATTCGAGCGCACGTTTGGCTCCGACATCCAGCAGTCTAGTATGTTTATGCCCTTCTCCTCGCAGTACCTGACGATCCTGACGACCTCGTCCCTGCCATGACGTTCAAGCCATTCTCCGCCGAGTCCTATCTCGCTGACGCTGAGCCCTGTCATTCCTAATGTCCTGTATATCATGTTCCTCTCCGGAGAGATGTTAGCACATATTGAATGGGTACGGGCATGATGCGAGAATAGATGCATGAGGATAAAGGTCATAGAAGAGTCGTTTTCCGTTTGCAAGGTAGCGGATTACTCGCGTGTTGATCTCAATGCGCCATACTGCTTCATCGGGAACACCCCTGATGAGAGATCTCTTGTCTGCAGGACGTGCGATGTTCCGGGAGACACCATCGAGAGGGATGATGGCTGGAGTGCGTTCATGATAGAAGGCATCCTTGAATTCTCCCTGATAGGAATCCTCTCCGGCATAGCGGGAGTGCTTGCCTCTGCAGGGATCGGTATCTTCGCCATCTCGACGTTCAACACCGATTACATACTTGTCAAGGATAGGGAAGGGGCGATAGCCGCGCTCGCCGATGCAGGCTACGATTTGTTGCTGTAAGGCTATTGATATTCTCCTGAATAACTGCTAACTTCTTACAAGTTGTTTCAAAGACGACTAGGGCCTATAGCTCAGCGGTTAGAGCAAAGGACTCATAATCCTTGGGTCGCCGGTTCAAATCCAGCTGGGCCCATCAACAAACGCAAAAGGTGATACAGAGCCTTTTATCGCAAAGCAAGGAGCGGTATTCCAAGGAGCCGCTCCATTTTTTTACGCGACCCGCCAGAATGGCGGCATATTCACTGATACGCCCTTGGAAGTTTCGTTGGATGAAGGCTTTGGATTCTCCTGTTTAGCTATGTTCACGTTGTGTTTTCCGCTAAGTGACAGTTGCTTCAAGTTTCAGGGTTTTTCAGAAGAAAAGCGGATTATCGAAATTGTATTCCATCAATCGCTGGACACGGAATCACTTAGCCTTGAAGTGTGAATACATTTTGACACATTGAAAACTATGTATTACATTCTAATCGGAGAGGAGAATGATATGGCATTGACATCAACTGTGACATTCAGAACTACACCAGAACTGAAGGAGCGTGTCGACAATCTTGCCAAGAGGACAAGGCGCAGCTCTGGCTTCTATTACAATGTCCTTCTTGAGGATTACCTCTCTGAGATAGAAGATATCTATGATGCCATAGACATAAGCGAGAAAGTCAGAGCCGGAAAGGAAAAGACATACTCATCTGATGAGATCAGGAAAGAGCTTGGTCTATGAAGATTGAGTACACCGAAACGGCGAGAAAGCAGCTAAAGAAGCTCGACAAGACCAAGCAGAAGAGGATCCTTGATTATATGGATGAAGTAGCCCTTCTTGAGAATCCCAGAAGCAGAGGCAAGGCTCTTGTCGAGAATATGAGAGGCCTATGGCGCTATCGCGTTGGAGATTACAGAGTGATCTGTGAGATTCAGGATGCTAAGATCATAATCTCTGTACTTAAGATCGGTCACAGAAAGAACATCTATTGATGAAAGGATGAAATAATGTGTGTCCATGCTGCCGTTGTAGAGAACTCAAAGAATCCACGGCAACATATGTAGCAGTACTCGGTGAGTATACAATCATCATCAAGAATGTCCCTTGTCTGGAATGCACTCTGTGCGGAGAGAAGTATTATACCGACGAGGTCATGCAGAATATCGAGAGAATCGTAACGAAGGCAAGGAAGCTGAATAGCGAGTTCTTTGTAGTTGAATACGAAGCGGCATGAAGGCTAGCCGCTTTTGCTGAATTTAACCACCCCTCTGAAGGCTTCGTCCGATTGTATCATCAAGTATGCTTGAACACATCAGCATACACAGAAGGTGACACAAGGCCTTTGCCGATCAAGAATTGGCTTAGCGCATTGGAAGATAGTACCCGCATGATCTGCGGCAACTGATCCATTGTGTGTTATGGGGATTCCGGATGTGTTATCCGAGATCGTATTCCATCAATCGCTGGCCCCGGAATCACTTATTCTTGAACTGCTGCCATATCAGTGCAAGGAGAGAATCTTCCTGAAACATGTGGCGTAGAATAGAAAATTGCAACAATTCACGGAAATCATCTCTGAATGAGGATTTTTTGTTGCATCTTACACGCCTGTGCGATATTCTGGAATAGAAAAGTGCAACATGTTGCAAAAATCCTTTGCAGGAGGATGGCAATGGAGATCCGCAGGGATTACTATCTGGATAAGCTGGTAAAAAGGAAGAACAATGGATTGATCAAGATAATCACCGGGATCCGCAGGTGCGGCAAATCCTTTTTATTGAATACTCTCTTCTATCATCATCTACTTGAAAGCGGCGTAGATGCCGGGCATATCATACGCTTTGCATTCGATTCGGGGGATGATCTTCATCTGATTGGCGAGAACCTGATTCAGATGGAAAGGGAAAGACGCGGAGTGGATCCTGAGAAGTTCATGGCTTATATCCGTTCCAGGATCATGGATGATGGAATGTATTATCTGCTGCTTGATGAGATACAGATGCTTGATTGCTTTGTGTCTGTCTTGAATGGCTATCTGCGGAAGGACAACATGGATGTGTATGTGACAGGCAGCAATGCGAGATTACTGTCTAAGGATATCGCTACGGAATTCGCGGGCCGTGGCGATGAAGTCCATATGTATCCTTTGAGCTTTGCAGAGTTCATGTCCGTCTATAGCGGAGACAAGTATATGGGGCTATCAGAATATATGCTTTATGGCGGGATCCCTATGGTTGTCCTGCGTGAAGGACGAGAAGAAAAGGCAGTTGCATTGCAAAACCTGTTTTCCGAGATTTATATCCGGGATATCACCAGACGCAACAAAGTGAAAAACATCGGAGAACTTGAAGATCTGCTGAATATCCTTGCCTCATCCATCGGGTCCTTGACCAATCCTGAGAAGCTGAAGAACACCTTTCGGAGCGCGAGGAAATCAAGAATAACCTCCGCAACCATAAGGAAATACCTGGATTACCTTGAGGATTCCTTTCTTATTGATGCAGCTGAGCGATATGACATACGGGGGAAAGCCTATATCGAAACACCGAAGAAATACTACTTCTCGGATCTGGGACTAAGGAATGCAAGGATCGATTTCCGACAATTTGAAGCGACACATTCCATGGAGAATGTGATCTATAACGAACTATGTATGCGCGGTTACAGTGTCGATGTAGGCGTCGTGCAGATTGCTGAAAGAAACCAGGATGGAAAGGTGATTAGAAAGCAGCTTGAAGTTGATTTCGTATGCAACCTAGGTTCATCCAGATATTACATCCAGTCTGCTTATTCCCTGCCTGATGAAGCAAAGCGCGCTCAGGAAACAAGGCCGTTCAGGAAGATTGATGACTCATTTAAGAAGATAATCATCACGAAGGATAGCATACAGCCATATTATGATGAGTATGGCATCCTGACATTGAGCATCTATGACTTTCTGCTGGATCCAACGATTATCGAGAAATAAGGCAAACCCTCTCAGCCTTGGATTGCCCTGGCGGAGTGAGCTGCGGGCGTGCTTTCAGATTACTGCCTTGCGAAATGTACGAGAGCCTTCTTGGTTAAGGCAATCAGGCTAGGAAGGATGATGGATCCATGGTATATTCCCTATCGGTGGTAGCACGATACCATCAAGCTCATCTTTTGCCGTTTCTGTATCAAACGTCATCTATATAAGGAGCCTTTATGAGAAGGACGTTCTATACGGAAGCCGCCTATGCCATCGGACTGGCTGCGCTCGCGCTCGGTACGGCGCTGATGGAGAGGGCCGATTTCGGCATGTCGATGGTCGTCGCCCCGGCATATCTTGTCTATCTGAAGGTGTCGGAGCATGTGTCATGGTTCACCTTCGGCATGGCGGAGTACTGCCTTCAGGCACTCCTTATCATCGTCCTTGCGCTGGTGCTTCGCGGATTCAGGCGTAGGTATCTCTTCTCGTTCATAACCGCCTTCATCTATGGGAACCTGCTAGATGTGATGATGAAGGCCGTGAGCCTGATTCCCGGAAGCGGGATAGGAGAGAGGTGTGCCTGCTACTGTACCGGACTGGTCATATGCGCGGTAGGGGTGTCGCTCCTCTTCAATACGTATATCCCGCCAGAGGCCTATGAGCTCTTCGTGAAGGAGATATCATCGACCTTCGGATTCGATATCAGCAGGACGAAGACGGTATACGACTGCTGCAGCTGCCTAGTCGCGGTTGCCCTGTCCTTCCTATTCATCGGCTTCGGACGCTTCGAGGGCGTCAAGCTGGGCACGGTCCTCTGCGCGCTTGTGAATGGCCGCCTGATAGGGTGGTGCAGCAGATGGTTCTGCCGCCGCTTTGATTTCGTGGACGCGCTTGGTGCCAGAAGCTGCTTCGAGTGACCTCAGTACCCAAGCTTCTCGTGGATGAGGACGATATCGATATCCATGCCGATAGGGCATTGCCAGAGGACCACGAGCTCCCTGCATATCCTCTCCGGGCTTCTGCAGTCATAGCATCTGTCGGCCTTTACCGCGCACGGCGTCTTCCTCCCAAGCCTCCTCGCGTTCAGCGGTCCTGCTATGTTCCTCGCCCTCCAGAGTGCCTTGTCATGATCGGGGGCGAGCTTGTTCTCGCCGATCACGAGGAATACCCTCCTGTGGCCATATAGGGTAGAGGATACCCTGTTCCCCTGTGCGTCTATGTTGATGATCTCCCCGTTCTCGGAAAGGCCGTTCACCGATGAGAGGTAAATATCCGCGCCGGAGGCCGCGGCCCTGAGTTCGCCGGTGGTCATCCCGTCCTTCGGAACATGGTGCGAGTAGACCATGTTGTGGGCAGAGAGGGTATCATAGAGGCCCATCTCCGTAAGCGTCTCAGATCCTCCGAATCCTACCGTGCAGCCATCGATCTCTCCGTCGATCCACCTCGAGGCCTCCTCTGCCGTGCTGAATTCATGTACGCTGTATCCACGATTCCTGAGATTACCGATGACCTTGCTGAAATCCATATCTCTCCCCCTTGGCTGGATAAGCTATGCTAATCCCTTTGATGCATCCTCTTCAATACGCTTCCAGCTGTGGAATTAACGGATACTTAACCGATGTAAAACCCTACAGCATTGCACCACTCTGTCGTTTTTGATGATAATCTATCTAACGAAGGAGAAATAGATGAAGAGACTCATCGTCATACTCATAGCATCGATTCTCATCCTTTCCTCTGCCTCGGCCTCTGATTGGCACTTCTGGGGAAAGGACCTTGATCAGCATCCGGAGATACTCGCGGGCTTCCTGCCTACATACCTATACGGAGGAGTCGGCTATACCGGCTTCGAGATCCTTGGCGGGCACACGACAGACCTCCAGCTGATGGCTGGAGGCGGGTACGTCCAGCGCAAGCTATTCCAGGACCCTGCGACGGGAGAGTCGAGCCCGGAGCCTTTCGACGGCGGTCCGATCATCTATGACCTCGTGCAGATCGACTGGGCCCTCAAGTTCCTGCAGGGCTTCTTCGATTCCCCCGTGGAGCCTGGTGATGACCTCCTGACGATAACCCTTGCCTATGAGGGGAAGTTCGAGGGCAACATGGATTCACGTGTCGCAGGGAAGGTGAAGAAGAACTGGGGCAGGGCCACGGTGCATACCCTTGATGATTACCTTGCGCCGGTTGCCGGAGGAGCGTATCCGAACCTCTATCCGGATCTGAAGGGCAACCATCAGTTCCTGGGAACGAACCTCAACCTCGGCTTCGAGATCGACCTCATGACCGATGATATAGAGACGAACGACGGCCTCCTCTTCAATCTTGACTTCGACTGGGCGCCGCTCGCGCTCAACGCAGCGCTCGATGGAGAGGCTGACTTCTATTCGATCGTCTTCAACGCGGTTGGCGCGAAGACGCTCTACCAGTATAGCGATGAGGGGGGCAAGCACTGGTTCTCCATCTCGCTCGTTGACAGGTTCAACATCAACTGGACCTCAGGTGACATGGTTCCCGTGTATGCCCAGAAGCAGGGCTCGCTCGGACGCAAGGTGAGGGGATTCGCCTCCTACTCGTATAACAGCGAGTTCACGATGGTGAATAACCTCGATCTCAGGTTCACCAGCCCTGCCGTCGGCATCGATGGCCTCTATTTCAGGCTCAACCTCTTCTTCGATATGGGCTATGGAGCAGGGCATTTCTATAATACGGATATCCCACAGAGCCAGTTCCTGGCTTCCACGGGCGCACAGATATCGCTGACGATCTTCGACTTCATAGATATAGGGTACCAGGTTGCGTATCTCATGAATGGCCGCAACTACGCCAAGGGCGATACCCCGTTCACCCACAACTTCATCTTCTTCCTGGACTTCTAGTCCTTCCAGAACTCCTGCATGCATCTCATGCCGCTGCCGTTCTTCGGCAGCAGGCGTTCCAGCCTCGGCCTGTTGAAGCGCTGTATCATGATGCAGGGGAGGTTCACCGCGATCTCCCACGCGAGG
Source organism: uncultured Spirochaetales bacterium (assembly GCA_949299185.1). Lineage (GTDB taxonomy): Bacteria > Spirochaetota > Spirochaetia > Sphaerochaetales > Sphaerochaetaceae > Ornithospirochaeta. The sequence goes on along the minus strand of CASFZR010000005.1, from coordinate 48,075 downwards.
ATATGCCTGCGGATGCTCGGGCGGGAGTATGCCATGACGGCTATGCCGAAGAGCAGCGCCAGGAGATGGCAAAGCTCGGCCCGGAGGCTTTCAAGTAGATATCGTGAGACGTAGGCTGAGTCAGGATGCGAGGCAAGCTGCTTCTTATCGAAGGCTCCGATCGCGGGTATGTAGTCCTTCCAGATCCTGATGCGGAACACCTTCTGATAGAGCTGCCCGCCATCTTCCCATTGCCGTGTACGGAATAGCCTGCCAGCCTCGTAAGGGGATGATTTCCTTGATCCAGCCCGGCATCAGATATAGGGATTGGGCTCCATTATCGCCGGGCCGGGGGTTATGCCCGCATCCCTGATGGCCGCTGCCGCATCCTCAAGCTCGAAGGCCATAACATGGCGTACCGAGAGGTACAGGAACCCGTCCTCGTTGTCGATGTAGGGCTTCAGACCGTTCTCCGCGAGGCTCCTGTATGCCTCATTGCACTCCCTGCTATCTGCATAGGCGCCAAGCTCGAACATATACCAGCCCGTCTCCTCAGCACTCTCGTTCTCGATCGTGCCGACCCTGAGCGCGCGCTCCTCGACCTCGCCGACGCCCTTGTCCATGAGTCCCAGCTCGCGTAGCGTCCGCCCTGTGACGGCGATCGTCCTGCCTTCGGGAAGCTCTGGAAGCGTGTCAGTGACTGTAACCACGGTACTCCTGCCTGTCTCTGTCGATACCAGCTCCAGCACCGATCCCATCGGATAGGATGAGGAGGCGGCCTCAAGCGAGGACGGGGAGAAGAACGTGCCGCTCCTGGTCATGTACCCAGGCTCCGTGACGATGTGCCATGAGGCGATCTCGGCTCCGAAGAGCAATGATGAGGATAGAAGCGCTGCTGCCAGGAGTATTCTTTTCATGCCTTCGATTATATTCTCCCTCGGATAATTAATCCACCGGCCGTGTTGCATACCTTTCCAGCCTCTGACATAATCCGAAGGTATGAGTGAGAAAGAGAATCAGAACATGCACTGGGCCGATATCATGGCAGAGAAGATCATAAGGGAGAAGGGTGACAAGGAACTGTACACCTGCGCTTCCGGCATAACGCCATCGGGTACGGTCCATATCGGTAACTTCCGTGAGATAATAACCGTGGAGCTTGTCGTCAGGGCTCTTCGTGAGCGCGGTAAGAACGTGCGCTTCATCTACAGCTGGGATGATTACGATGTCTTCAGGAAGGTCCCGAAGAACATGCCTGATCCTGAGCTTCTCGAGAAGTATCTCAGATATCCTATAACGCTTGTTCCCGATACCACCGGCCGTGCTGATAACTACGCCCGTGGCAACGAGGTCGCGGTGGAGGACGACCTGCCGAAGGTCGGCGTCTTCCCCGAGTATATCTATCAGGCGGCCCGCTACAGGTCCAACGTCTATGCAGAGGAGATCCGGAAGGCGCTCTCGATGCGCGATGAGATCCGCGCGATTCTCAATGAGTTCAGGACGGAGCCCCTCGCCGATGACTGGTGGCCTGTCGCCGTCTTCTCCTCATTCACTGATAAGGACAACACCAAGGTCATCGCCTGGGATGGCGCATATGGCCTGACATACCGTGATCTCGACCTCGACAAGGAGGAGACGATCGATATCCGCACGACGCCCAACACCAAGCTGCCCTGGCGCGTCGACTGGCCGATGAGATGGGCCTATGAGGGCGTCGACTTCGAGCCGGGCGGGAAGGACCACCTGACGGAGGGCGGCTCCTATGATACCGCCAAGAGCGTCGTCAGGCTCTTCGGCGCCGAGGCTCCCGTTACCATGCGCTATGACTTCATAAGGCTGAAGGGCAAAGGTGGCAAGATCTCCTCCTCCGGCGGTGAGGTCGCGGATCTTTCGGACGTGCTTGAGATCTATCCTCCGGAGATCGTGAGGTATCTCTTCGTCGGCACGAGGCCGTCTGCCGAGTTCGCCATCTCCTTCGATCTTGACGTGCTGAAGATCTATGAGGACTACGACAACACCGAGCGCATCTACTTCGGACTGCTGAACGTGAATGACAAGAAGAGGGAGAAGGAGAGGAGGATCTACGAGCTTTCGCAGGTCGATGATAGGAAGATACCGACCGAGCCGGGCTATCAGATACCGTTCCGCCACCTCTGCAACTACCTGCAGATCTACTCCGGCGACCAGGAGAAGGTGCTGGAGAGGCTCTCAGATGCCACCGAGAGCCAGAAGGAGAGGCTCCGCGTGCGCATGAGCTGCGCCTGGGCATGGCTTGAGAAGTACGCTCCTGAGGAGTTCTGCTTCTCGCTTTCCGGCCCTGATTCTCTCTATGATGCCTCTGAGTCTGAGCGCGCCGCTATCAGGGAGCTTGCCGGATTCGTCTCCGATCATCTTGATGGCTCCACCGAAAAGGAATTCTCGGAGTATATCTACAAGACCGCCGCCGACAATGGCATGGAGAATCCTGACTTCTTCCGTCTGGTCTACATGGTCCTGATCGGCAAGGAGAAGGGGCCGAAGCTTGCAGGATTCCTCAAGGCCTGCGGCAGCGAGAAGGTGCTTGAGATCCTTAGGAGGTACTGATATGCGCGTCATATTGATAAACGGCTCTCCACGGGCCGAGGGATGCACGTTCACGGCTCTATCTGAGGTAGCCTCCACGCTTGAGAAGGCCGGTATCTCGACTGAGATCATCCAGGCATCCTTCGACCGTGAGGCGATAAAGACCGCCGCCGAGAAAGTCCTGGCCTCTGATGGCCTCGTCGTAGGCTCTCCGGTCTACTACGCTTCAGCAACGGGCCTTGCCACATACTTTTTAGACGAGCTTTTCAATATCATCTCAGGGAAGATGCGCCTCAAGGTCGGCGCGGCTGTCGTCTCCTGCCGCCGCGGCGGTGCCTCAGCCACGTTCGATCAGCTGAATAAGTACTTCACCATATCGGAGATGGTCGTGATCGGTTCCAGTTACTGGAACCAGGTCCATGGCAATACCCCCGATGAGGTGCGTAGGGATGAGGAGGGAATGCAGACGATGCGCGACCTCGGCCGCAATATGGCGTATGTCCTCTCCTCCTTCGATAAGGCCGCACTTCCGCTTCCTGAAAAGGAGCCGAAGGTGAAGACCAGCTTCATCAGATAGCCTTGCGTATCCTCTCGTTCATCAAGGGCTATAGGCGGGACGCGGTGCTGGCACCGCTCTTCAAGCTCTCAGAGGCGGTACTTGAGCTGCTGGTGCCTATAGCGGTTGCCTCATTGATAGACCGCGGCATAGCGGGAGATGATCCTGGTCATATCGTCAGGATGGCGCTCGTCATGGTCGCCCTAGGACTCTCCGGACTCATCGTCTCGGTTACGGCACAGTACTTCGCGGCGAGGGCCGCCACCGGCTTCTCAGAGAAGATGAGGAGCGCGCTCTTTTCGCATATCTCCTCGCTCTCCGAGAGCGACAGGGATGCGCTGGGAACGAACACCATGATAACCCGGCTCACCAACGACTCCAACCTGGTGCAGAACGGTATCAACATGTTCCTCCGTCTCTTCCTCCGCTCGCCGTTCGTGGTCATAGGCGCGGCATTGATGGCCTTTACCGTCGACTCAACCCTCAGCTGGATATTCGTCATCGCCATACCTGTGCTTTCGGTGATCGTCGCCGCGATCATGAGCTTCACCATCCCGATGTACCGCAAGGTGCAGGGAGCGCTGGACAGGGTGCTGTCACGCACGAGGGAGAACCTCCAGGGCGTGAGGGTGCTTCGCGCTTTCGGCAAGGAGGATGATGAGGTCGCCTCGTTCACGGAGGACCTTGCCTCGCTCAATGACCTGCAGGTACGCTCCGGGCGCGTCTCGGCGCTTCTCAACCCGCTGACTTATGTGGTCATCAACCTCGCGATAATAGCCATCATCTACGCCGGCCGTGCGCGCTATGAGGCCTCATTGATAGAGATTGGCGCGATAGTCGCCCTCGTCAATTACATGAACCAGATACTCGTCGAGCTGGTGAAGTTCGCGAATCTCCTGGTTACGATCTCCCGTGCGATAGCTTCCGGTCGCCGCATAGAGGCGGTATTCAGCATCAAGCCTTCCATGGAGGACACCGATGATGCTGTTGAGACCGGCCTTGATACAGATGATGCGATCGTCTTCAGCGATGCATCGCTCACATACCGCAAGGGTGGAGAGCCATCGCTTGAGGGTGTCACGCTGACGATACGGAAGGGTGAGAAGATCGGGGTCATCGGCGGAACGGGATCGGGTAAGACCTCGCTCATCAGCCTGATACCGCGCTTCTACGATGTGTCCTCAGGCTCCGTTACCTTCTTCGGCGTCGATGTCAGGAAGTGGAAGCGGAGCGCGCTCAGGGCGCGGATCGCCTATGTGCCGCAGAAATCAAGGCTCTTCTCCGGTACGATCAGGGATAACCTCCGCTGGGGAAGGCGGAACGCCAGCGAGGATGAGATGCGTAAGGCGCTTGAGGATGCCGATGCGCTCTCGTTCGTCATGGAGAAGAAGGGAGATCTGGACAGCCCTGTCCTCGCGGGCGGCAAGAACCTCTCAGGCGGACAGCGTCAGCGCCTTGCCATAGCCCGAGCCCTCGTCAAGGAAGCCCCCGTGCTGATACTCGATGACAGCTTCAGCGCCCTTGACTACAGGACGGAGGCTAAGGTACGCCATGCCGTGCTTTCAGATAAGGATCGTACCGTGATACTCGTCTCCCAGCGCACGGGTGCGATGATGAGCATGGATCGCGTGATCGTATTGGATAAGGGCCGTGTCGTGGGGATAGGGCGCCATGAGGAGCTGCTCGCCTCCTGCGATATCTACAGGGAGATATACCAGTCGCAGTACAAGGGATCGGAGGCAAGATGAAGGCATCTGAATACACCGGAACGCTGAGGAGGATGTTCTCTTATATCAGGCCATACCGAGGCTATCTCGCGTTGTCTATAACCGCCGCGCTTGTCTCCGTGGCTTCGATGCTGGTGTTCCCGCTCCTTACCGGACGGGCCGTCGATGCGATAAGCCAGGGAGAGACGGGACCGTTTGCCCGTGCCGTGCTGATGATGGCCCTCTCCGCCGGTCTCACCGCGCTCTTCCAGTTCCTGCAGAACCTCTTTAACAACAGGATGGCCTATTCGATCTCCCGTGACATGAGGAGCGATCTCTTCTCGAAGCTGCAGCGGCTGCCACTCTCATACATAGACTCCCATCCGCATGGCGATGTCTCATCGCGGATGCTCAATGATGTGGACCAGGTCTCTGACGGGCTCCTGATGGGCTTCACCCAGCTCTTCTCCGGGATCCTGACGATACTCGGCACGCTTATATGCATGCTCACCGTAAGCTGGATCGTCACCCTTGTCGTCGTTGTCGTGACGCCTGTATCGCTCTTCACCGCATCGTTCATCGCCAGACGCACCTACTCGCTCTTCTATAGCCAGAGCGAGGCGAAGGGCAGGCAGACCTCGTTCATCGATGAGATGGTGTCAGGGGCATCGGTTGTGGCTGCGTACTCGATGGAGGGGGAGAACCAGAGGCGTTTCGATGAGATCAACCATCACTTCTCGAAGGTCTCCCTGCAGGCTGTCTTCTACTCGTCGCTCACCAACCCCGTGACGCGCTTCGTGAACAGCCTCGTCTATATGGGCGTCGCGCTCTCCGGGGGGCTTTCATGCGTCTACGGCCTGATGAGCGTCGGCGGGCTTTCCTCGATACTGACCTACGCCTCGCAGTACACCAAGCCGTTCAATGAGATATCGGGGGTGATGACGGAGTTCCAGAACGCGATAGCATCGGCCTCCAGGATATTCACGCTCCTTGATGAGAGCGAGGAGAGGGGAGAGGCGGGGATGCCTGAGCTGGCAGATCCGGAAGGAAGCGTCAGCTTCGATTCCGTCTCATTCTCCTATGATAAGTCCCGTAGCCTGATAACAGGACTCTCCCTGGATGTCAGGCCTGGCATGAGGGTCGCGATAGTCGGTCCTACCGGATGCGGCAAGACGACCTTGATAAACCTCCTCATGCGCTTCTATGAGCCTGATGAGGGATCGATAGCCATCGATGGCCATGATATCTCAGGATGCACCAGGCGCTCCGTGCGCCGCTGCTACGGCATGGTCCTTCAGGATACCTGGATAAAGCGCGGCAGCGTGAGGGAGAATATCGCACTGTCGAGGAGCGATGCTACCGATGATGAGATAAGGCGCGCCGCTGCCCTATGCCATATCGATAACTTCATCGCGGCGCTTCCTGCCGGCTATGATGAGGAGATCAGCGATGAGAGCGATGGCATCTCCGAGGGGCAGAGGCAGCTTATCTCGATCGCGCGCATCATGCTCTCCGAGCCCGATATGCTCATCCTCGATGAGGCCACATCATCGATAGATACCCGCACCGAGCTGCTGATACAGGACGCCTTCGCCCGTCTGATGGAGGGCCGTACCTCGTTTATCGTGGCGCACCGCCTCTCGACGATAGAGAACGCCGACCTGATACTCGTGATGAAGGACGGCACCGTCATAGAGAGCGGAACCCATGAGAGCCTGATGGCCTCGGGCGGCTTCTACGCCGAGCTGTACAGAAGCCAGTTCGCCAGATGATCAGCGGAAGATCCGGGAGAGGACCTTCCCGCTCTTCCTCCACTTCGGATCAGCCTTGACGCGGAGGTCGAGGTTGAGCTTCGAGCCGGGGAATATCCTCCTGATCTCGGTGAAGGACTCCTTGCGGATACGGCGTATGTTTGTCCCTCCCTTGCCGACGATCATGCCCTTCTGTCCCTCTCTCTCGACGTTTATCACGGCGCGGATCCAGACCTCCCTGGAGTTCTCGTCATACTCCATGTCCTCCACTTCCACGTAGATTACATGGGGCATCTCATCCGATAGCGATGATATCGTCTTCTCCCTGATGATCTCTGAGACGCGGAACTCGAGGTCCTGGTCGGTATAGGTACTCTCGTCATACATCATCTCTCCCTCGGGAGCGAGGCGGAACAGCTCTATCAGGACCTCGTCGATGCCCTCGTCCTTCGAGGCGGAGGCGACGAGGATGGCGGAGGAGGGGAAGTGGGCGCGGAGGAAGGCTTCCGCTTCGCTCTTCCTCTCATCGCTGAGTACATCGGCCTTGTTGACGACCGCCACCACAGGCACCCCTGCCTTCTTCACCAGCTCCGCTATGGCCTCTTCCTCCTTTCCTGGAGTCCTCGTGCCATCGAGCATGTAGAGGATCATGTCGGAGTCCGAGAGCGAGGAGACGGTCACATCCTGCATCCTCCTGTTTATCTCCTTGTCGGAGAGGTGGTAGCCGGGGGTATCGGTGAATACCAGCTGCCCCCTCTGGTCGGTGTAGATGCCCCTTATCTTGTTCCTCGTGGTCTGCGGGGTGGGACTGGTTATCGAGACCTTCATCCCCGTGATCGTGTTCACGATCGTCGACTTGCCCGCTGATGGGCGGCCTATCACGGATACCGTAGCTGCCTTCATACTATTCCTAATGCCTCCGCTATGCCTGAGAGTCCTAAGAGGTCGAATACCTCTGTCTTGAGGTCGACGAATAGAGAGAGTATCAGGGAAAGCACGTCATCTGCAATGCTCCCCGAAGGAGCCACGTATTCCACATCGGCGCTCTCTCCTGTCGGCACGAAGGCGTTGAACGACCAGAGCGAGGGATCGCACTCCGCCTCGATCCTCCCTTCCTCCTCATCGGGAAGGCGCGGATAGAAGTCCAGTCCTGTTATCTCCTCGACCTCATCGACGCTCACCGCATAGCTCTGGAGCGACCTGTCTGAGCCTTCGTTGGGGAGGACGAAGCCTATCGCCTTGATCTCAGGCTCGGTGTAATCAAGCACCACCTTATAGAAGCGCCTTGGTACTGATACCTCATTCTTCCCGATCGTCTCGTATGGCCCGTCTGTAAGCACGGGGCCTGTGACTACATAGACGCTCCCGTTCTCATATGCCATCGTCCTTACCACAGCCTCCAAGTCCGCCCAGATGCCTCTGTTGAACGAAGGATCCTGCGGTGCCATGTTGGAGAGGAAGAAGGTGTCGCTCATCGCCTCTGCCGACCATTTGAAGTCCGCGGCCGGCGCCATATGTCCCCTGTCATAGCCGCTTCCGCGGTAATCGGAAAGCTCTGCCGATCCCGTGCGGACGGCCTTGTCCTCCTTGAAGGAGTCCTCCCTCTCCCCGTCGCCAAGTACCTCGGCGCGCGTCAGCTCATAGGCCACGTATGATGGCAGCTCATGCTCCTCGTTGTAGGAGAGGGTATAGCCGGTGTGCCTGATGAGCTGCTCGCCCTCTATGGGGGAGGGCAGCTCAAGGTCCTCTATTGTGGCAGTCTGTCCGCTTCCTCCATCCAGCTCGCTTCTGGTCGGGGTTATGAATGACAGCACCGCGAATATGATGATGAGGATAAGGAGGAGTATGAGCGTCCTCCTTACCTTCCTCAGCTTCCTGCTCTGCTTCTTCCTTGCCATCTGAAACCTTCTTCTATATATCCTCTCCAGACGCTCAGGCCATGTATGATTATGAAGGCCAGGAGCGCGTAGAGCAGGGTCGTGATGCTAGATGCCGGGGTGCTATCGATGAGGAGGGCCTCCGTAGGCATCGCTGAATCAGGGTAGTTCACTATCAGGGCTATGTACAGGTTATTCACGGCGTGCATCGCGCATGGCGCCTCGAATCCCCCTGTCTCCACGGCAAGGTATGCGGCTGCCGCTCCCCAGAGGAAGTAGTAGAGCATAGGCAGCACTGCCTCCTCAGATAGCACGACCTCCGGATTCCCCAGATGCGGTATGAGGAACAGCAATCCAGAGACGACTGAGAATGGCAATGCCCTCAGCGGAGAGTCAGGAAGCGTATCGCCATATGCGATGCGCGCGGGCAGGGCCCTGAAGATGGTCTCCTCCGCTATCGCCTGCATCGGCGTCAGGAGAAGCACGGGGATGATGAATAGAATCCAGTTGCCGAATGGGATGCCGTTGGGCTCTATGCTTCCTATATGGCAGATGGTAGAGAGTATCGATATAAGTAGGTAGGCGAGGCCTGACTGAGCGGCATAGCGCCAGCGGAAGCCTCTGGGCGAGAGCAGCTTCCCAAGCCTTGTACCGATGATCAGCCGGGCTCCGAGAAGGAGGCCCAGGAAGAGGACCATGAAGGGAATATGCACCGTGATGTACCCCTGCAGGACAGAGAGCCAGCCCTCCCCTGAACGGGGCCATGAAAGGTATAGGAGCGAGAGGACCGGCCCGACGCCCAGCCAGAGCATCAGGGAGATGAGCAGCACTAGCGCCCCTTGGATGCGGTTCCTTCCTTTCATGGTGCTGAGATTAACATGAATGTATGGCCGAAACAATCGTTGAATACCTTTCGTTCCATCTGTAAGCTATAGTACGGAGGAATGATATGAGAAGGTTCATAGCGCTGATGCTTGTTCTCTGCATGCTGGTATCGACGGCCTCTGCCGCCGATAGCCTCAAGGCACTTTCCATGGAGGAGCAGAAGATCTATCTTTCCAACGCCCTGAGCATCCAGACCTCGGAGCATACCTACACCACCGGCGGTATATATGACTGGGGCTGGGGATGGCTTGACACGTATTCATCGAGCAGTACCTCGCGCGAGTGGTATCCATACAGGGGACCGGTCGAGATATCCAAGGAGGAGTTCTACCGCCTTGCCGGCTATGACGCGCTCGCCGATGCCGAGGCAGACGCCGCCCGTACGAATAAGAACATGGCCATAGCCGGAGTGACGCTCTCAGGAGTCGGTCTGGCCGCGATGCTCACATCTATCTTCTTCACCGATAACGATGCCTTGTTCCTCGGCCTTCTCGGAGGCGGGACGCTCCTTACCTGCATCGGCATCCCCCTTCTTACCATACAGGTCAGCAACGACGTCTCGATCTCATTTGCCGTCGGTATCGCGGATAGCTATAACCAGAGGCTTCTTGAGTCATTCTGAGCCCTCTTCCTTCCGTCCATCGCGTTTTGCGGCTATAGTAATCGTATGAGCGTGATGAGCGGCCTTTTCGATCTTGTGGAGTCCGGTATTGTCCTCGTGTTCCCTACGGAGGAGAGTGCGAGGGCTTTCTCCGTGCGCTATGTCCAGGAGAGGAAGCGAGGGCTCAAGGCGTCTTCCGTGATAGCCTTTGACACATTCTACTCCTTGCTGCTGTCCTCCGACGGTGGGAGGACGGCGGCGGGCGATGTTGACCGGCTTCTCTTCTCTGTGTACGCGGCATCGGTGCTTTCCGACCGCTTCCGCTACTTCGTGTCACATCGCTACCCAGAGGTGAAGGAACGTCTGGCTCCATATCTCCGATCGATGCTGCAGGGTCTCCCCGAGTCCCATGGTGTTTCCAAGCGGGATGGGCGCGCAGAGGCCGATATAGCGCTTCTTGAGCATGAATATCGATGCTATCTTGTTTCTCTTGGGCTGTATGAGCCATCGTTTGAGGAATTGTCAGTGCCAGTGTTCAGTGTGGATCACGCGCTTGTGATGCCCTCCGCCTTCCCGAAGGAGGAGAGGGCCGTGGAGGCCTTGGAAGGCAATCCGCGAGTGAGGTTCATCGAGGCGCCGTTCCCATCGGGGCTCACCATCCGTAGATACGGGAATGAGAAGGAGGAGATAAGGGCCCTCTTCATCGCGATGCGGACCCTTCTGGATCAGGGAGTCCCGTTCTCGGATATCGTGATAAGCACGTCGGCGGAGGAGAGGCTAAGGCCGTATCTTGAGGAGGAATCCTACCTCTTCGATATCCCTCTGGAGTTCGTCGCAGGCCGTTCCCCGCTTTCCTATCCATCGGGGGCGTTCCTCTCCTCGCTGAGCGAGATGTACACGACACGCTACTCGCTGCAGGCGCTAAAGCGCTTCTTCCTCAATCCCGCGATCCCGTTCCGCGATCATGACGCGCTGGTGTCGTTCATAGAGTTCGCCGTCGCCAACTCGATCTCATCAGCCCCGTCATTCGAGCATGACAGGTATCTGAGGATCCCGAAGGCGATGGGCGGCGACTGGTACAGGACGCTGCGCTTCACCCTCGATAAGCTCATGGCCGAGACCGATCCTGAGAGGATCATCCCCGAGCTTCATGCGCTGATGGGGGGTCTCCTTGCCGATGAGCAGTTCTCTGGGAACGCGGAGGATGCCGATGTGTACTCATTCGCCATGGATGCCCTCTCGTCGTTCCTGAGCGCGGTGAGGCGCGCCGAGGAGAAGGGCTACTCATCATCCCGTCCGCTCTTCCCTCTCTTCATCTCGTATCTGCGTGACACTCGCTATGTGCCGCGCGGCAGGGGCGGCGGGGTGAGGGTCTATCCTCTGACTCAGGACGCGGCGCTTGCCGTCAGGCACAGGTTCATCATAGCGCTCAATGATGAGGAGAGCGCGAGGACGGTCCGTAAGGCGTCCTTCCTCTCGGACTATGAGATCGAGGGTGAGAGGAGCGAGGAGGATACAACGAGGAACATCATCGCCTGCTACTCGGTCTTTTCCGATGATCTCGTGCTTTCCGCTTCCTCGGAGACATACGCAGGCTTCGCCCTGCCTCTCTCTATCCTAGAGAGCGTGGACAGCTACGCTCCCGATGATCCTTGGCGCTCGGAGTCCTCATTCCCTGAGTGCGGCAGGATCTATCCGCTGCAGCGCACGGGATTCGAGCGCGGCCACGTTACGGCCATGAGGGATATCCCCGCAGAGGAAGACCTAACCTCCAGCCTCCGTGGAGTGCCGCTGGAGAAGCCGCTGCGCATCTCCTTCTCCTCCTTCGATGATTACCGCCACTGCCCGTTCGTGTATGCTCTCCGTCATCGCTTCGGCCTTGATCGTCCTCTATCGTTCGAGGTCGCCACGCTGGATGCGGCGGAGATGGGCAACAGGCTGCACAGGGTGCTTGAGCGCTTCTACCAGATGGATGAGCGCTCCGCCGATGAGGATATACCGCGCATCTTCTCCGAGGAGATGGAGGCCTGGAAGAGCGGCGAGGGGATGGGGGCGTATGCCATGAGGGCGACCGATCTCATCGTCTCCTATCTCCGCTCCGTTTACCTTGGGAACCTCATAGAGGTCGCGAGACGCATGGATGAGCTTTCACGTCCTCTTGATGAGGGCGGCCTTGAGAGCTGGCTGTCGCGGACATTCGAGGAAGAGGGCTTCCTCCTCACCGGCAAGATAGACCGCCTGGCGTTCTCTGCCGCGGGAGAGGGGCTTGTCATCTTCGACTATAAGAGCCGTGGCAGCTTCTCCGGTGCCGAGGCCGGGAGGAAGGGCTACCAGATGTATATCTACAGGCTCCTCACTGAGAGCGCGTATGAGGGGAAGGGCGTCGATGCCGCGTACTTCGTCACCCTCCGCGATGGCGCCGTCTCATCGTTTCCGATGGAGAGGAGCGATGAGGATATCATAGGGGAGATAGCCGCCGCGGCCTCCTCGATGGCGGAGGGCGACTGGCACGCCATCTCCTCGGATGAGAACTGCCAGGGCTGTGAATACCGCTCGATCTGCCGGAGGAGGTTCGTCGTACGATGAGATTCGCTGACTTCCTTGCATCCATCGGCCGCACGCTCTCCCCAGAGCAGCTTGCCGCCGTCTACTCGGATCGCTCTACCGTCGTCTCCGCGGGAGCTGGGGCTGGGAAGACGATGGTACTCTCCCTGCGTTTCCTGCGCCTTGTCATGGAGGGCAAGGCCCATGCCGATGAGATACTGACGATCACCTTCACGAAGAAGGCCGCGGGCGAGATGTATGAGAGGATACATCGCATGTTGTCATCGGCAGCTCTTGGCGATGAGGCGCTCTCTGCCGAGCTTGCGGAGCATTTCCCCAAGGCGCGTATTTCCACGATGGATTCCTTCTGGAGCGAGATAGCCCGTACCGATTCCCTCCGCTATGGCATCACGAGAGACTTCTCCAATCTAGATACCGCCGACGCCGAGGACATGGCCGCTGCGATATTCGACGAGCTGCAGGAGGATGATGGCCTTCGCTCAGACCTCGCGGCACTGGCGGCGGAGTATAGCCCGGAAAGCCTCTTGTCGTTCTTCCTCAGGCTATCTGTAAGCCATGCTGACATACTCACTGATTTCAGCGCTGAGGAGAACATGGCATCGTTCTCCCTTATCTCCGATATGATAAGGCAAAGCGTTATGGAGAGGGCAGATAGCGTTATGGAAGGACTCATTACTATATCAGAGGAGAATCCTTCGCCGCTCTCTGAGGAGATCGAGGCCGCCGTGGACGCGTATGGCCGTTCGGACTATGCCTCCATGCCGCGTATCAACCTCAGGCGCACTCGCAACAAGGCCATCGGCGAGTATGTGAAGTCATCCTACCGTCCGATACTCGACAGGCTACAGGAACTTGATAGCCTTGAGGCCATGAGGCCATTCGAGCGTTCCGTGTCGCGCCTTGCCGAGGCCTTCCTGTCGAGGATGGAGGAGGAGAAGCGACGTCTCGGCGTGCTTTCCTATAAGGACACGGAGGCGCTGGCACGGGCTATCCTCATCGATAACAAGGATGTCCGGAACTACTATAAGCGTAAGTTCCGCTACATAATGGTCGATGAGTTCCAGGATAACAACGCCTCTCAGCGCGATATGCTCTACCTCCTTTCGGAGCGTCTGGACAGATGTGGTGATGGTATCCCATCCGTGGAGGAGACCGACCCGTCAAAGCTCTTCTTCGTCGGTGATGATAAGCAGTCGATCTACTACTTCCGCGGAGCCGATGTCTCCGTCTTCCGCTCCCTCAGGAATGATATCTCGCGCATAGGCGGCAGCATCCTCTCCCTCCCGCAGAACTTCCGTTCTGAGCCTGGGCTCATCGAGCGCTTCAACGAGGCCTTCGCGTCTGTCTTCGAGAGCCGTGAGGAGAGCGAAGAGGGTGAGAGGGAGGAGCGTCTCATCGCGGAGTTCACCGGTGTCGATTCCTCCTCCTATGAGGCTGATTACGAGAGGATAGTCCCTCGGGAATCGCGGGGAGTGTCCCCGAGGATCTCCGTGGCGCTCTATCCCAAGGACTCATCCGGCGAGGATGACGTGGAGGCATCGGACGCTGAGGCGCTCTATGTCGCCTCCCTGATAGCCCGCATGGTCTCCGGCGATGGGTACCTTATCGCGGACAGGGACGGGGCCTTACGCCGCCCTCGCTTCTCGGATATCGCGATACTCCTGCAGACGACGAAGTCCCAGATGCCATTCGAGCGGGCCTTCCGCATCCACGGCATACCATATGCCGTCGTAGAGAGCGCGTCGACGACGCTGGATGGCGTTGCCAGCGATATCTACGCCTTCCTCCAGCTTCTTCTCTATCCTAATGACCGCTTCGCCTACCTGACGCTGCTGCGTTCCCCGTTCGCGAGGATATCTGACAGGACGCTGACGCTTCTTGCCGATAAGGATCCCGAGGGCTTCAAGGCGTTCTCCGGGGAGCTGCGGCCGGGAGACGAACGGGATGCTGAATCCTATGAGTCCCTGTCTAGGCTGTACTCCAAGGCCCGAGGCATGGTGGGACGGGAGAGCCTCACGCGCATCCTCGACACGATCTACTATGAGAGCGGCTACCACTCATATCTTGTCTCCTCGAGGGAGCTTGCGGTCTATGAGGAGCATTTTCTCTACCTCTGGACGCTGGCGGCCACGATGGAGGAAAAGGGCCGCTCGCTTTCGGATTATCTCGATGCCATCAGGCCTCTCATAGGCTCGGTGGAGAAGATGAAGGATATCTCGATACAGCACTTCTCCGGCGATGCTGTACAGATGATGACGATTCACAAGTCCAAGGGGCTTGAGTTCCCGATCGTGATCCTCGCCGATGCGACGAAGGGTATCGGGGTGCAGCGTGACAGCACCACCGTGATGCGTTCCGGCCTCCATCCGCTTGTCCTCCTTGAGCCCAGATCCCTCGCGCACCCTGTCTCAAGGCTCTTCTCCGGCTATTCCAGACGTCGGGAGATCGCCGAGCGGAAGAGGGCGCTCTATGTCGCAGCGACAAGGGCAATGGATCATCTGGTGCTGACGGGCGTTGAGAAGCGCTCGAGCAATTCCCTATATGATCTCTATACGCTCTCACCATCTGCAGTGGCGCCTTCCGTCATACCATCCTATCCCGTGACTGATCTCTTCCCTCATAAGGGAAAGGATGGCCATAGCAGCTGGTATGAGAAGGATATCTATCCCCAAGGCGAGGCCGGACTGGCGAGGATCGGCGTGCGCGATAGCCTTGCCGATGTGGATAATTCCTTCATGAGCGGTGAGATGCTTCCTTCGTTCAATGCTGATGATATAATTTCAGAAAAGAAATTACATACCTTATTCGGTATTATGGTTCATTCAGCATTGGAGGCCGAAATCTCGGGCAAGCCCTTGGAGAGAGCGAGGGACAGCTCCTTGACCGAGGATGAGCTGAAGGCGCTTGAGGCTGATGCCGAGGCTATCGCGGAATCATTCACCAGCTCATCGTTCTATTCGGAGTTCGTCCTTGGCAACAAGGCTGAGACGGAGGTGAGGTTCTACTACCCTGATGATGGCGTTGTTGTCGAGGGATCCGTGGATCTTCTTATCCACCTGCCGGATCATCTTCTGGTCGTGGACTATAAGACTGACAGGGTGAGATGTCCTGAGATGCATAAGGGACAGATCACGAAATACGCTAGGGCGATGGAGGGTATATATGGAAGAAGGTGCCTCTCCTGCGTCCTCTATGTGAGGGACTGGTCGAGGAGCACCTTCTGGGATAAGGATGGCAATGAGGCCTAGAGCGAATCTACCGCCTTCTTCATCCTCTCCAGCGCTGCCATCACGCGCTCGGTGGATGTTCCGTAGTTGAAGCGGACAAACCTCTTCCACTCCTCCCCGAACCATGTCCCGTCGTTCATCGCGACGGAGGCGTTGACGCCGAAGAAGCGGGATAGCACTCCGCCTCCGTTTCCTCCTGGGTACTTCTCAGGGTGGGAGAGGACCTCCTTCTCTGCCTTGTCGTATATCGCCGATGCGTCGATGAATGTCACGAAGGAGGCGTTGCCGTCAGCCATCACGAGCTCTGGGCACTCCGCCTTCAGGTAGGCGCGTATCGCCGCCGCGTTCCTCCCAAGGTACGCGCATAGCTCCTCGTTGTACCTCAGCCCGTTCTCATACGCGGCTATCGTAAGCTCTCCTATCGCTATAGAGGGCTCGCTGAGCCTCATCGTCTCCTCCCTGTCGCGGAAGGTCTCCTTCATCTCATCGCTTGAGAAGTGTACGAACGCCATATGCTCTCCGGCGATGTTGAAGGTCTTGGAGGGCGCGAAGAAGGTAATCGTGTCAGCACCGACCTTGGCGTTGACCATGCCCATGGGAAGGTGCTTCGAGCCTGGGTGTACGAGATCCGCGTGTATCTCGTCGGACATCACAAGTGCGCCATGCTTCCTGCCTTCCTCGAGGATGAAGATGAGGTCGCTCTCGCTGAAGACGATTCCCGATGGGTTCTGCGGCGAGCAGAAGAGTATGCATCTCACTCCTTCCATGTCGCGCGAGAAGCGCTCCCTGTCCAATGAGAAGCTGCCGTCATGATAGGCAAGGTCATGCTCCACAAGCACCCTGCCGCTTCTCTTCGTCATCTCCCTGAACGGCTTGTACATCGGAGAGGGGACAAGGATCTTGTCTCCTTTCTCCGTGAAGAGGTCGATGGCGGAGGCGATGCCATGGAGCATCCCCATCGTGAAGGTAATGTCATCAGGCTGCACGTCCCAGCCATGCTTTGCCTTGATCCAGGAGGAGGCGGCCTCCTCCAGCCTGCTGCCGAACGCGGGGTATCCGTAGACGCCCACATGCGCGAGCCTCTCTCCTGCCGCCTTGATATGCTCCTCCACCTGGAAGTCCATATCAGCGACCCAGAACGGCTCAGCCTCTCCGTTCGATGCGATATTCGCTATATTAGCCTTCGTCCATTTGACGCTGTTGGTACCCCTGCGGTCCACTGGGTTATCGAAGATCATCTCTTGAAAAGCTCCTCCGTGCTTACGAATCCCTTGTACTGTCCATTCGCCCCGGGATATGAGAGGGCGTTCTCCGGACATCTATGATAGCAGGCAAAGCATGAGATGCATCTCTCGCCAAGCACCGCCTTGCCGTTCTCGATCGCTATGTTCTCCATCGGGCATATCCTCCGGCAGATGCCGCAGCCCGTGCATCTATCCTCAACCGTGAGCTTACGGTTCCGCTCCGGCTTCGTCCCCAGGCGCGAGAGGCGGCGCCTGAGGCGACGGAACGGGGCCCTGCGCGGTATCGAGATCTCCTCGCGCTCTATATCATCGGCGATCTTCTCGATCTTCGACTGCACCTTGTTCAGCGCCGCGAGCGCCCCGATCTCCCCGACAGCCTTCTTCTGCAGCGGCAGGTATGCGTCAGGAAGCCTTACCGAGGCTCCGTAGGAGAGGGCGCATCCGATGCCTGTCAGCTCCGTCTCAAGATCAGCCATCACCGAGGACTCGATGCCTCCGTAGGTGGCGATGGCGTAGATGTAGCCGAGAGCGGAGTTGTCACGCTCGGCAAGGCACTCTGAGATGAGGCGCTGTATGGGGTAGGGGATGCCGAAGCAGTTTACGGGGAAGACGATTCCCAGCCTCTCGGTGTCCTCTGGTATCATGTAGCGCCCTGACAGCACCTCCTCGACGAAGTGGATCTCCCCGTCCCTTATGGCCTTGGCGACCTTCAGGCTGTTTCCTGTCGCGCTGTATACTATGATCACGCTCCTCACCTAAGCTCTCCTTCATCTATCGTGCCGATGAGGCGCGCCACCTCCTCGGCGTCCTCGTCGCTGATGTTGAGCGAGAGTACGATGCGGCCCATGCCGCCGTCTCCAAGCATCATTATCCCACGCTTAGCCATGGCGTCTATGATCCTCTGGATATCGTAAGGGGAGGTGAAGAATATCATATTGGTCGCGGATACCTTCACATCGGCCCATGGCGCGCCTTCAAGCACCTTTGATATCATGGCCCTATGTTCGTGGTCCTTCCTAAGTCTCTCCACGTTATGCTCCAGCGCGTATATGCCCGCTGCGGCGAGGATTCCCGTCTGCCTCATGCCTCCGCCGAGTATCTTCTTGCAGCGCTTCGCCTGCTCTATGAAGTCGGAGTCCGAGGAAAGCACCGACAGTGCCGGTGCCCCGAGGCCCTTCGATAGGCAGAATGTGATATCATCCGCGGTCGCCGCATACTCCTTCACGCTCACGCCTGTCTCCACGGAGGCGTTGAATATCCTCGCGCCATCCATATGCACCCAGAGCGAGTGCCTTTCGGCTGTTTCCTTGATCCTCCTCAGTTCCTCCAGCGGATAGACGATGCCCGAGGTGGTGTTCTCCGTCTCGATCATCGCAGTCTCTGACATGTCATAGGAGTAGCCATGGATATTCGCCTCCACGTCCTCCGCCTTCATGATGCCCATATCCGAAGGGACGATCACGGGAAGCGTCGCGGCTATCGAGGAGATCGCCCCGATCTCATGCCTGACGATGTGCGAATAGGCGGAGGTGAGGATCTCCTTGCCCCTGCCACCCTTTATCATCATCGGTATGAGGTTTCCCATGCATCCGGAGGAGATGAGGAGCGAGCGCTCCTTTCCCGTTATCTCCTCGACCATCTCCTGCAGCCTGTTTACCGTAGGATCCTCTCCATATACGTCGTCTCCGACCTCCGCCTCATACATCGCCTTCCTCATCGGTTCCGATGGAAGCGTGAACGTGTCCGATCTCAAGTCGTATCTCTTCATCTTCTTATGCTCTCCAGGAGCGAGAAGAAGGTAGGGAAGGTGATTCCCGCCGCCTTCTCGTCATCTATCGTGATATCGCCATCAGCGGCGGCTGATAGCGATGCCATGGCCATGATGATGCGGTGATCGCCATAGCCTGCCACGCTGCCGCCCGAGACGTGTCCTCTCCCATGGATGACAAGGCCGTCATCCTCCTCTTCCACTGAGACCCCGAGCCTCTCGAGGTTCTCCCTCATGCACCTTATCCTATCCGTCTCCTTGATGCGTGCCTGAGGGACGTTCGTCAGACGCGTGGTCCCTTCCGCCGCGGCCGCGGTCACCGCGAGGATAGGAAGCGTGTCGGGGATGGCGTTGAGGTCGAACTCCCCGCCATGGAGGCGCTCCGGTCCCGTGATCGTGACCGCGTTGCCGTCCCATTCAGCCTTCGCTCCCATCGCCATGAGGATATCGAGGATATGCCTGTCTCCCTGAGGATCGTTCCTGTCGAGGCCGCGGACGGTTATCGTGGTACCGGCCATCGCCGCCATGGCGAGAAAGAACGATGCGGAGGACCAGTCTCCCGCGATGTACTCATCGAAGCCTCTAAAGCGCTGTCCGCCCTTCATGACCGCGTGTTCGTAGTCATCGCTGATGCTGTACTTGATGCCCTGCCTATCAAGCCATCCGAGGGTGAGCGTTACATACGGCTTCTCATATAGCAGTGAGCAGTCGATGCGGCTCTCGCTCTTTCCGAGTGCCGTACCAAGGAGGAGCCCGGAAAGGTACTGGCTCGTCCTGCACTCTATCGTAGTACTGCCACCTTTGATCGGTCCCTTGATGCGTACGGGAGGCTTCCCATCCACGCACTCGACCGATGCGCCCAGATCACGAAGCGCTGATACAAGCGGCCCGATGGGCCTTGAGCATAGCTGGCTGTCTCCCGTGAGGGTGAGATCGACGCCTAGCGAGGCCGCAAGCGGCAGTAGCAGATACGCCGTCGTCCCGCTGTTCCCTGCATCCACGGTCACCGCTCCGGAGGGATCCACGCTCCTCGCGTCAACGTACGCGATAGCCTTGTCATCGGAGTAGCGTACCTTCGCTCCCAGCGTCTCCACGGCCCTTATCGCGGACTGGGTATCCGCGGAGATCAGGGGATGGCGTATCACGCTCTCCTCGCGTGAGAAGCATGCTATGAGGAAGGCCCTTATCGTCTGGCTCTTGGAGGCCGGTATCTCGACAGTGCCCGAAGGCCTCCTTGGTGCTAGCGTTATCATGCTGTCATTATAGGAGGCGAGCGTATTTGATGGAAGGGTAGGAGGCCTGTTCCACGGCCTCAGGAGTCAAGCCGATAGCAAGGATTTATAGATCCTATGGTCGCACTGACCAGCATGGGATTATAATCGCTCTGATAAAAAGTAACGACCACTAAGCTCCTTAAACTATAGCGGTCGTTATGACACCTAAAGTTTCAGGGACACGCCGCGGTCTTGCGGCACCCTTCATATCTATATTATCGTCATGAAGCTAGGGAAAGTCAAATCAATGTCTGGATTAAAGGCGGTGATTGCACCTAAGAGGTTATATTGTTGGAAGAAAAAGGTGGTATTGTCCTAATGATGCGTGCGAGGGATGCGTTTAACCTAATACTACATCCTCAAGTACGTCTGATAGCCTGTATCCGCAGGGCCTTATGAGGTCTATTAGGGTTGCGACCTGGAGCTTCTTATCGATACTGTTCCTCATGCTTCTGACCGCTCCCTGCCTGTACTCCGGGTGAAGCCGTACGAAATCCGCCCAGGTCTCGCAGCCATTGAGATCCATCAGCCTTGATAGTATCGCTCCCTTCGAGTTGTTGCCGTTTCCGTGATCCATATCCCTTCCGAGTATGAGGTCTTCCTTCTCCATGGCAAGGGCCAGCCCTTTGTCTGTCATGCCCCAGAAGTCCGCTATGCAGGAGAAGGTATCCGTGTACATATTGACATCCCTGTCCGTGTAGATGACCTTGAATCTCCTATCATCTCCTTTGAGCATAAGCATTATCTCGGTGATGACGACTACCGCTGAGGGGATTCCCGTCATGTTCTCGGAAGATGCATCCCTGATGACCTCCGTCTTCACGGCCTTCCTCTCAAGCTGTTCCAGGAAGAGGGGGATATCAGCATCGGAGGGAAGCATCGAGAGGAGTGTGGAGAACTTTGGGCATGACTTGCGAGAATATGCTCCATAGTAGTTTGAGTTCGATAAGGAGTACCTCTTTGCCATCTCGTATTTCGTGGGATTCCCGTTGATCTTCCGTCCGAGGTCAAGCGCATCCTTTGCCTTGATCTTCAGCTTGCAGGGAACCATCTCCTCCGCTGCCTCTCCGAAGAATCCCTTTTCCGAGAAGCAGCTGTAGAAAGCCGCCATGGTCGGGAATCCCATGATGTTGGCACACCTCTTGAGTGTGGTGAAGGATAGCTTGTGCAGTCTCTTCAGCTGATCCTTCGTGAGTGTCATTGACAATTCATACTTCCTGAAATGCATATGAATCCTCCCTTTGCTTATTTTCGTACAATCTAACACCAAATCATGCGTATTCAAGATAGAAGTAATCTATTTTTTATAGTCATACAAACTGGAATCAGGAGCTTCTTGCCATGTCCATAAACGGCCATCAGCCTAGAGAAAAGGAGAGAAAGATGAAGAAGACACCGATTCTTGCAAGTATTCTTATCATGTTGCTGGCAGTCACCGCCTGCAATCTCGACAGCCTTTACGACAGCCTGATTCCGAATAAGGACGAAGAGGTAATAACACCCAATGAACCAGACTCACCATCAGAGATCATCCAGGAGGAAGGCTACTACCTGGAGTCAGGCAACCCATCGGAATACTTCAGCACTGAAGCAATGGAGGCAGAGATAAAAGAACAATCACTGATTCTTACAACAGATGATGGAACCACACAGGAATATCCAATGATGGACAACATGATCCTGCTAGGCAGTGATATCATAACCATCACAACAAACAATGAAACTATAACCATCACCAAGGAAGGAACTGAGCCATTGGTATTCCGATACGGAAGAAGGAGGGCAGGCTTGATGGATAGATGGCGTTTTCCCCTCTGAAGTAGTGGTTGCGCTCTGCTTGTTTGATCACTGTTCCGTGGACATGGTTGATTACAAATCTGTCTGTCTTTGTGTCACGGTAGAGGACTTCCTTGTAGAAGGCCAGACGAGAATCCTGTAGCTTTTCATCTCCAGGTCTGCCATCACCCTTGTAGTAGGATTCTCCTCTAAGGCTACCCTCCGTTACCCTCCTGCACTCATTGGCTTCTATCTCGGAGATATTGAGCAGGTGGAGGATATCCTTCTTTGATATCTCATAGAGATCCGTGTAGATCCTTCCATCCTCTGTCTGGGCGACATAATTGTAATTGAAGCTTATCATCTTATTATATGGCGTTTAAGCCGCTCTTTACGGACCTTGTTTATATCTACCTCATCACCGCCAGGGATGCTATTCACGATGGAGAGCCAGAGAGAGGTCTTGTCTGTTGTTGCTTGTGTTGTATCTGGATATTTCTTTATCATTATTAGAGTTATTATTGAGCATCGATTCCTATTTCTCTCAAGAGTTCATCAAGATCCCTGAGGACAAGCGTTCCGTTCTTCTTTTCCTTTTCATATTCCTCTATGGTCTTCATAGCGGACTCATATTCAGGCTTCTGGCTAGTGTGTTCCTTGGCTGTCTTTCCTATCTTCATTTTGCAAGTTCCTTGAAGGCTTCGATATGTTCCCTGAGTATTCTTGCCGCCACGAAATCGATCTTCTCGTCATCAGACATCGCTTCCCCGTTTACGCACTCTGGATTCTCTGAGGATGTTTGATTTGCAGGTTTCATTTCGTTTTCGTCAATCTCTTTTCTCATAGGATTATCTTACCTTATATCCCCGTTATTCTCTATCAGCTTCCGTTTTCTGCTTCTCGATATATCCAAGGATCTGCCGAAGCCCTTGCCGCTGTCGTAGCTTGAGCGGTCGAAGAGGGAGGAGGAACGTATGGAACGCCTTACGAGGCGTGTCTCCGGGTAGACGATCGCGCGGGCGGCCTTCTCGTTCTCCGTGCGCAGGGCGATTAGGGCATTGTCGATGCTCTCTTCCCTTGTCCTCTCTGTCAGCACGTCGATTGCTCCTTTGAGGAAGCTGTCCTTCGTTATGTGCTTCCCCTCTTTCCTGAGAGAACGTATGGCCCTTTCCGAGGATGAGAGGAGGTAATCGAGGAGGTAGATGGCGAACTCTACCTCATCAAGGCTGCCGTAGGCCATGGCGGAGCGTCCCTCCGGAGACGGGACGTAGAGGAGGAATATGCCGCTCGTGCGCTCGGTGTAGCTCAGTACCTCCTTCACGCCATATGAGAAGCGGGAGGATGAGAGGAGCGCTGTTTCATAGATCCTCTCATCGCTCCTGTCGTCATTGCTGCCGTTTTCCATCATCAGCTTCCGTGCCTTCTGGATGGCTATGGCGCTCTCGTTCTCGAATGGGGAGGAGGAGAGGGATAGGAGCTTCCGTATCTTCTCGCTTCTTCTCTTCTTATTGCCTATCTCAATCCTTATATGGCTCTTGTCGAAGCCCTCATCCATGCCGAGGAGGCGGCAGCACTCGCGGAATGAGGGAACGTGACCCGTATCACCGCGCATCCTGTAGTCGAGGGCGTGGGCAAGCTCATGGAGGAATACGTTGATTATATCCCTTTCTCCTCCATTCCTGATAAGGCCCTCGCTGATGATGATGGAGGCGTTATCGGGAAGGAAGAAGCCTAGCCTGGACTCCTCTGTCATTGGGGCTATCACAATCATTGATACAAGCGGAGGGAAGATGGAGAGCGATGCTTCCTTCTCCTTCTCTATCTCCCTGAATCTCCGTATCCAGCCATCGGTGAGCGTGCTGCGTACGCCTATCGTTCTATGCATCGGCCAGGGCCATGGCGCTCTTCTTGAAGAAGGCGACACCGAATCTGACGACATCGTATCCTGGATTCAGGTCAGAGCCATAGCCGTTCTCCCTGATCTGCCTCAGTGCATCAAGGGCTCCTTCTTCAAGGCGGTCATAGGACTTCGAGACCTTGAATTCGAAGATGGCGGAGCGCCTTCCCCTTACATCGGTGATGATAAGATCCGGCCTTCCTGTCCCTGATTCCCTGTTGGAAAGCACCTTGTAGCCGGATGCAGACATGAGACCTGATACGAAGGCGTGGTAGAAGCTCTCGCTGTAGTCGTAGTAGCTTATCGAACGCTCAAGGTACTCTGATAGCAATGCGGAAAGGCTCTCCGCGTCCTTCTCCCAGATGGAACGGAAGAGGGGAGCGAGATCGGCTTTCCTTACCATGTCCGAGAACCATCTGTTCACGTTCTCTATGAAGAGATTGCGCATCTCTTCGTTGGGAAGGCGGAGAGGCGTATCGCCGTTCTCGGCATATGGGCCTGCGAGCGTGAGATACCCTGTCTCGACCATCAGGCTCCAGATATTCCCCTCATCGTGGTAGAGATCGTCGTATGTGAGGTTCTCGGTTATGTGCTTTCCAATGGTACCACCTGCGATGAGCGTGCTGTATTCATCGGCTACCGAGGCATCGGTCTCATCGATCATACGGCGTATGACGCTGTTGCCGCTGGTGTCTGCCCAGTAGTTGCGAGGGGAGCAGGTCCTATCCGATAAGAGATCCCTTGCATATGAGATCACATCCCATGGCGTGTATATCGAATGGTCTCCGATCCGGTAGCCATCGTACCATCTGCGGAAGGTGTCAGCCTTGCCGGAGAGGCCGGCATCTCTGAGGAGACGTTCGACCTCCTCCTCCGTGAAGCCGAATGAATCGGTATAGTCCGTACCTGTGAGGGAGTATGACGCGAGGTTGTTAAGTCCTGTGAAGAGACTCTCCTTGGATATCCTCAGGCACCCGGTAAGGATTCCCTTCCTTATATCAGGATCATCCTTCAGCACGGAGGAGAACATCGCCTTGAGTATATCGAGCATCGGCCTGTAATAGCCATTCTGCTCAGCCCTATCCAGAGGGACATCGTATTCGTCTATCAGTATTATGACCTTCTGCCCGTAATGCGACCTCAGGAGCTTTGCAAGCACCTTCAGCGACTGCTTTATATCGCTGATGGAGGCTGCACCTGACAGTATGCTGCGGAATATCTGCCGATCCGCCCCGATCATCTCATCGTCCTGCAGGAAGCCGTAGCTCTCGAAGAGATCTATGATGGCCCTTCCCAGCATGGAGAAGGCGCTATCGAAATCCAGGCCATCAACATCCTTGAACGTAAGGTAGATGACCGGGTAGCGGTTCATCCACTCATCCACAGCCTTCTCGTCATCCATCACATCCAGCCCCTCGAACAGGGAAGCGCTATCGCGGCGGATATCGAAGAACGAGGCGAGCATGGTCTGCGTCAGGGTCTTCCCGAAACGCCTAGGACGCGTGAAGAGGATGGAATCCGCGCCATCGCGGATAAGGCTGCTGATTATCCTGGTCTTGTCGATATAGTAGTATCCGCCTTCCCGTATCGAGGTGAAATCCGCCTTGCCGACGGGAAGCATCAGCCTGTCATCGCTCATCCTCTGGCTCCTTTGCCTGTATTATAGCCGGAAAATGCCGACATGGGCTATGATTGATTCCCGTCCTTGTGCCTCCTCTGCCTTTGGTTTAGAGTTAGGGCCGTGAAGATCTACATAGAGAGCCTTGGCTGTGCCAAGAACCAGGTTGATTCGGAGATACTACTTACAGAGGCCCTGCATAAGGGCTATGTCCGCACCGAGGATCCGGCGGAGGCCGATCTCATCGTGGTGAATACCTGCGGCTTCATCGAGAGCGCCAAGGCGGAGTCGATAGATACCTTCTTCTCCCTTCATGATGCCAATCCCGACGCGAAGATCATCATGGCAGGATGCCTCGCCCAGCGCTATGGCTCCGAGATGGAGCTTGAGGAGGCTGATGCGATATTCGGCAACCATGATCTGGGGAAGTTCTCCGAGCTGCTCTCCTCCCTCGATAAGAAGGAGGTGCTTATCCCTGAGTATCCTGACCCTGACAGGGAGGCTGATGAGCGTGATGTGCTTCTCGGCTACCCCAGGAGCGCGTACCTGAAGATCAGCGAGGGCTGCGACCACCGCTGCTCGTACTGCGCGATCCCTGTCATCCGGGGCCCCCTGAGATCCCGTCCGATGGAGAGGATCATCGCCGACGCGAAGGAGCTTATAGCGCGGGGTGTCTATGAGATATGCGTGATCGCTCAGGATCTTGGGGCCTATGGTACGGATAGCGGCCCCTCGCGCTTCGTGGAGCTTATGGAGAGGCTCTCGTCCCTTGAGGGGGACTTCGTGCTGAGGATGCTCTATATCCACCCTGATACCTTCCCTGAGGGGCTTATCGAGCTTGTAAGGGAGAGGAAGAATATCCTTCCTTATTTCGATATCCCGTTCCAGCATGCCGATGGTGCCGTGCTTCGCTCGATGAGGCGCACGGGTAACCGTGAGACCTACGTTGCCCTTGTCAGGAGGATAAGGGAGGCGCTTCCTGATGCCGTGATCCGCACGACGCTGATGCTCGGATATCCCGGAGAGGACAGGGCGGCGTTCGAGGAGCTTCTGCGCTTCGTCGAGGAGGCCCGCTTCGACTGGATGGGCTCGTTCCTCTACTCCCGTGAGGAGGATACCCCCGCATACGATATGAGGGGAGAGAAGGAGCATGAGAAGGCACACAAGGCAGCAGCACGCTGGCAGAAGGAGCTTGAGGCGGCCCAGGAGAAGGTGACCGAGGAGCGCCTTGAGCGCTTCGTAGGCCATGAGTACACGGCTCTTGTCGAGGACAGGATAGAGGGAGAGGAGCTTGCCATCGGGCGTATATACTCCCAGGCCCCTGATGTCGATGGCCTTACCGTGATAATGGGCCGTGGCATGAACCCCGGTGACGTGGTACGCGTCGGCATCACTAAGGTGCGAGGCCTTGATCTCGAGGGGGTTCGCATTGATTGACCTTGATGACCTGAATGAGGAACAGCGCTCTGCCGTACTTGACTTCGACCACAACCTGCTGATCCTTGCCTGTGCGGGCTCTGGAAAGACCCGCACGATAACCAGCAAGATCGCCTATGCCATCTCCGAGGGGATCTACAAGCCTTATCAGATACTTGCCGTCACCTTCACCAACCGCGCCGCCGGTGAGATGAGGGAGAGGGTGGAGGCGATGCTTCCAGATACCGACCTCAGCGGGCTGGAGATGCGTACCTTCCATTCCTTCGGCGCCTATATGCTCCGCCGCTATGGCACGCGCATAGGGCTCTCCCCGACATTCTGCATCTATGATGACAATGATTCGGTATCGCTTCTCTCCACCGTTGTCCCTACGCTCGACAAGAAGGACCTGAGGCAGATACAGAAGGCGATATCCAGCGCGAAGGACAGGGGACTCGGGCCATCATCTCCTGGCATCGAGCAGATGCTGCCAGATTACGACTTCCGTACCTCGTTCCAGCGCTATGAGGATGCGCTTGAGGCATCGGGGAACGTGGATTTCGCCGATCTCATCGGTAAGAGTACGAGGCTTCTGGAGGAGGACGAGGAGGTCGCCTCATATTTCAAGAGCCGCTTCAGGATGATCCTCGTCGATGAGTATCAGGACTCCAACCGGATGCAGTTCGAGATGCTCCGCGCCCTCGTCGGGCCGGAGACTAGGCTGGTGACGGTAGGGGATGACGATCAGTCCATCTACTCCTTCCGAGGCGCCGAGATAGAGAACATCCTCACGTTCGCCTCCTCCTTCTCCAATGTCCGCGAGATAAAGCTGGAGAAGAACTACCGATCGACCTCACAGATCCTCGCCGCGGCCTCCGCGCTTATCTCGAAGAACAAGGAGAGGCATAAGAAGGAGCTTGTGAGCGCCTACGGCACTACAGGCTCGAAGCCTGCGGTGCTGTTCTGCATGACGGGAACCAGCGAGGGTGAGAGGATCGCCGACCTGATCCGCAACATCGGGGACTATGACAATACCGCGATACTCTACCGCACCAACGCCCAGTCCCAGATATTCGAGCAGAAGCTGACTGACCGGAGGATTCCCTACAAGGTGATCGGGGCGCTCCGCTTCTACGAGCGCGAGGAGGTCAAGGACGCGCTCTCCCTTCTCTATCTCATGATGAACCACCGCGATCAGGTGAGCTTCCGCCGCGTGATAAACAAGCCATCTAGAGGCATCGGAAATGCCAAGCTCCAGATGATACTCTCTGAAGGCGATGACCTGATGGAGGCGCTACGCTCGTTCTCCGAAAAGGCCCCGAAGAGCGCCCGTGATGGCGCCCTGGCATTCCTCTCCGCATGGGAGAGGGCGGAGAAGGCGCTTGATGAGGGGATGAACCTGGGGGAGATACTCAATGACATTCTTCTCGATACTGGTCTCTACGATCTCTATAACAGCGATCCTGACCGGACGACGAGGAAGACGAAGATCGAGAACCTCGGGGAGCTTGTGAACGTGCTTCATGAGGCGGGGGAGGGAAAGGATGCCCTCTCGATGTTCCTTGAGAAGCTTACCCTTGACTCCACGATGCTCGGCGATCATGATCCGGCATCCGAGAGCGGGGTGACGCTGATGACGATGCATAACACGAAGGGCCTTGAGTTCGACCGCGTATTCGTGGCCGGAGTGGAGGAGGAGGTCATACCGGGCCGCCATGATGACACTCCCTCTGAGGTCGAGGAGGAGAGGAGGATCATGTACGTGGCGATGACGAGGGCGAGGAAGAGCCTATACCTCTCATATGCCGCCCAGCGCCTGATGTGGGGACACACCGAGTACCACAGGCCATCGCGCTTCCTGACGGATATCCCCCAGATGTTCCTCGGAGGGGAGGCTGGGGCACTGACGGCGCCTCCTGCCCGTTCCTCCTACTCATCCCATGTCGGGGATACGCTCCATTACAGGCCGCGTACCGCTGTCTCGACAGAGCCTTCCTGGAGCCGTGGAAGCGTTGTCGTGCATAGGAAGAGGAACGAGAGCCGTCCTTCCACGCCCGTCCATTTCGAGGTAGGGGACAGGGTCAGGAGCGAGGCGTTCGGCGAGGGCGAGGTCATAGCCGTGGAGAAGGCCGGGGTCAATAAGATACTCTCCGTGCGCTTTCCCTCCTCGACTGCGAAGTTCGTCGAGGGCAGCGCTAAGCTTGAGAAGATCTGACAAGCCATGGCGGGGCAAGGAGTTATGAAGATAGGAGCATATCCTTCCCCGCCTGAGGCCGTCCTGACGGATTCTTTCGCTCCCGTACTTTACATTCCTGCCGTTATTTCTATATAATGCCAAATCGTGCAGTTGTCTGCACAACCCTCGCATGACTTGAGAAGGGCTTATGCCTTTCCAGGATATCCTTGCATATGTCCGAACGGACGTGGGTCCGAAGAGCGATCTTCAGAATACTTCCTTTCCCCGGAGAGCCCACGGATGGAACGCGATGCCTGGATTCGGTGAACCTGGAGTTCTCAGGGATCCTTTTGGCTGGATCGGTGCGCCTGAAAAGGGAGCTTTGCCCCGGATCGGGAGGGGGATATACCCCAAGGGAAGATATAAGAAGGTTGAGTTTATGAAGACTATTTTCGTAAAGCCGCAGTCAGTCGTGAAGAAATGGTATCTGATCGACGCGGAAGGCAAGACCCTCGGACGCGTGGCAGCGGAGGCTGCTAAGATCCTCAGGGGCAAGAACAAGGCCGAGTACGTACCTCACCAGGATCTTGGTGACTACGTGATCATCATCAATGCAGCCAAGGCAAGCGTCACCGGCAACAAGATGGAAGATAAGATCTATTATCGCCATTCCATGTATCCAGGCGGATTGAAGGCTGAGTCCCTGGAGAAGATGCTTCAGAGGAAGCCTACCTATCCTATGGAGCATGCCATCAAGGGTATGCTTCCCCATGGAAAGCTTGGTAAGAGGCTCTTCACGAACGTGAAGATCTATGCCGGCCCTGAGCATCCGCATCAGGCACAGCAGCCGATCGCTGTTGAGTTTTAAGGAGTGACGATATGGCAAATGATAATAAGTCAATCAATCTCGGTCACGGCGTAGGCCGCCGCAAGACCTCGGTTGCTAGGGTCTATCTGAGAGATGGAAACGGCAAGGTGACGATCAACGGCAAGGATGTCGCGGCATACTTCGTGGATG
Source organism: uncultured Spirochaetales bacterium (assembly GCA_949299185.1). Taxonomy (GTDB): domain Bacteria; phylum Spirochaetota; class Spirochaetia; order Sphaerochaetales; family Sphaerochaetaceae; genus Ornithospirochaeta. The sequence continues at coordinate 18,179 of CASFZR010000005.1, read as the reverse complement.
CCATCAACGCGGCTAAGGTCGTTCAGCCGTTCGCAGTGACGGAGACAGAGGGCAAGTACGATGTCGTCATCACCGTTGCCGGCGGCGGAATCTGCTCGCAGGCTGAGGCTTGCAGGCACGGTCTTGCAAGGGCTCTCGTTGCCTATGATGAGGCTTACAGGAAGGCTCTCCGCCAGGCTGGCTACATGACCAGGGATCCAAGGATGGTCGAGAGGAAGAAGTACGGTCAGAGGGGTGCAAGAAGGCGCTTCCAGTTCTCCAAGAGATAAAGGGAACACGTACGGTATGGAAAGGTCAGCTTCGGCTGGCCTTTTCTGTTGGCTTTCATCTTGTTGAGCTTGGTTCAAAATCGATTCCAGTCTATTGTACTGTGCGTATCTGGCATAGCAATGCCTCTTCCTGCGTTGCAATGGGCAGTAGTCGGTAACAGGGATACGGCTCAGCTTATCTAGCTGCAAATATCTTGAAAGAGCTGTACTGCGGTCTTCCCTTCCGGGAATCCCATCTTTTCCTCTTCAAGGCCGAAATCATCAACGAGCTGTATTATATTATCTATAAATTCTTCTACTTCTATTTTTTCTCCCATGGACTCAGCCATATAACAGCAGGCGACGATTATGTTATAAAAACCATTGATATCTTTATCATTGAAGATACGACGGTATTTCTCATTGCCCAGCTTCTTGGGTATAACAAAACCTCCTGATATTGATATCCCATACAGCCTATTATGATGGGCGCAACGATTCCTGACCATGGATATTGAACGCATCCAGGATTCCAATACCCTTGCAGGAATCCCATAATATCTTGCGATTTCCTTCTTGTCAGATTCCTTTATGCAGTCTCCGTACCATTTAGATATCTCCCCCATAGACATTATCTCAACCATCATCCATATAGGAGGTATATCATCAGAGTATTTTTCCCTGAAGGAATGTATGAATCTATCCTTTGAATGAGAAATATCCTCTTTCATCCGATTTAGTGCCTGAAGATATGTATCTATGCTGCAATCAAGATTTTCCTGCTTATATGGGAAAGGACCATGGTTATTAGCCAGTACATACGCGAATACAGATCTGAATGAAACCTCAATCAGCTCTATTATTGCAAATGTGAACAGGCGAAGGAGCGTATCTCCTCTATAATTATCCAAATCTGTTGGAATGATATGCCTGGCAGAAACTTATGGGCTGGATAGCTTCCTGGGGCATAAAAGTCAAACCAATAGCCCTCTAGCCGATAATAATTGTTGTGGAGAAGAGTCCTTTTAACAAGTTCTTCATATCCATCCACATTGCTGATATCCAATCCTCTTGATTTAAGTATCTCGAATTGCTGATCAATGGATTTTGCTGGCTTTGAGAAGGGTATCTTTTGCTTTTCCAACATAGACACCTCTTAAAATAAAATCGGCCACCACATTTGGGGATAACCAGCACGCTGGACATAGCCCTGGGTGACACTATCAACTACAAAGTACATCATCTTTCCCCTCCTGTCAAATCAGCTATCCAACAACTTACCTAAGAGCCTCAAGCCATCCACATCTGTATAGCCTGTAGCGGTACGTCCCTTGCATATATGGAATATAGCCTGATTCCGCATTCATGATGCTTGATTATTGAAATAAAGGTTGACTTGAGTGGAACAAAGCTGGGCTGGCTGTGCCAGTAAGTCTGAAAAGACGAGATGCCCTTGCTCCTGGGGTCAGCTTATTTCCATCTTTTGATTGCGATTTCAGGATCCTCCATTACTGTTGATATGAATCCTAGGGCAAGTTCAATATGAACAAGTTGTTCTTATCCAGCAGACTCCATATATCTCCATGCCTACATTCATGCAGTATTCTGTTTGCTAATACGTCTGCCGCCCTAAGTAGTGGCTCGCTCTCTGAATTGCCATAGCGTACTCTTGCATTCCGTGTTGCAGGTAGTGTAGGAGCGTATGTCTGCAAGGTCTGCATATTGTATATCTCTCCTCTCATCTCATGAAGGATGCTATCTGCAAGATCATATTTTCCATTTGTTGCTGTGGTTCTTTCGTCAAGGACGATATCGAACTCTGCAGGATCATCAAAGAAGATGCTTCCCCTCGCGACCATGCATTTCATCGCTTCCTTCAATCCTCGCTTGAAGGCATAGTCCAGATAACGCTGCTTGCTTTTCTTATCAGCCAGAACTGATTTGTGGTCAATCTTCCTTAGATTGATGATTGAAGAAAAGCGAGAATAGGACTCCGTTACGGAGAATAGGGCTCTTCTGTCTGCATGATCCAGCAATGTTGCTTTCAATTCCGGTAATTCTCTATATTTCCTCTTTTGCCTTAGTTTCTTTTCTAGGGAAAGGAATCTTCTGCTAGCCAGTTCCATCTCCTGCCGGTCGAGGAATATCAAGCCAGCGAATATGAAGAAATCATTATGGATAGGATCGAACACGCCTGACTCATCGGCTCTGATGAAGATCGTCATTATATGAAAACCTCCCGGCACTGGGGAGGCTCCCAGTGGCCGACGTACTCAATGAAGTACGCTTAAACGCAATGTTCGGTGCCCACTGGTAATCAGTACTGGGTAAACCAGTCTGTACTTGTAATTTATTTGTGAACATCCTTCCTGTCAATATTTCCCTGCCTTTACCCTTATTGGATCTGCTGAGCGATCGCGATCGCTGCTATGATCATCAGGCCAGAAGGTGATGGTCATCCATGTCTAATATAGCCACGATTCCCGTTCGGATCCTTACATCATACAAGGGGTAGGTGAGTATCATGGATATGCTTCACGCCTCGTTATGGTTATGATTTACTGCCAGTTTGCAGTAAAAAGTAAGTCAGAATCAGGTTTTTTGCTATTTGGCTTACTTTTATCTGCTATCTGATAACCGAACGTAAAAGCCAAACCGAGTCCTATGAGATCCTCACCGCTGGCATCGTCCAGCCTCTTCTTGTATCATCCATGCCATGGAAGCATATGACAAGGCGGTCTCCCTCCTGGCTATGCGCGAGCATACTGAGAAGGAGATCAGGGAGAAGCTCTCGGCAAGGTCGTTTTCCCCTGAGGATATAGATTCGGCAATAGGAAGGCTCCGGAGGGAAGGATTGCTTTCCGAGGAGCGCTTTGCCGAGGTCTTCATCCGCTCGCGCCTTCGCAAGCTTCCGGAGGGCAGGGCGCTTCTCTCGATGAGGCTCCGTGAGCGAGGCTGTCCCGATGCGATTGCCAGGAAGGCGCTCTCCGAGGCCTGGGAGCGCGAGGACTACCTCACGCCGCTGGCATCATACCTTGAGGAGCTTGAGAGGAAGAAGGGCAAGGAGAAGGCCCTCGCGACGCTCTATCGCAAGGGCTTCTCATCATCTGAGGTTAGGGCCGCGGAGGCCGTACTGTCAGAGCGCGCTCTCGACGAACTGGAATGACCTTACGTCGAAGAGGCCGCAGTCTGTGAGCTTGTAGGCCGGTATCACGGGAAGGGCCATGAAGCAGAGCGTCATGAACGGATCTATATCCTTATTCACGCCAAGCTCCTTATCCGCGGTCTCATGCATCTCCTCAAGGCATCTTACCACCTCATCGACGCCATCATCGGTCATCAGTCCCGCTATCTCAAGCACGTGGGTTCCCAGCTCCCTGCCGCCCTTGAACATCGTGATGCCGCCGCCGATGGAGATCAGATGCTCCACGGCCGCCGCCATGTCATCGTCATTATCCCCGATGGCTATTATGTTATGCGAGTCATGGGCTATGGAGGTGGCGACGGCGCCATGCCTCATGCCATAGCCCCTGATAAGCGCGACGGCGACGTTTCCCGTACCGTGATGGCGCTCTATCACGGCAAGCTTCAGCACGTCATCCGCGTCATCATGGATCCATTCGCCGTTTCCGTCCCGCCGTATCATGGCGTCTCCGGCACCCGTGACGACGCCTCCAGGGATGATGTCTATCACCCGGACGTGATCAGAGCCGGGCCGGTATGAGAGCTTCTCCTTGGAGAACTCCCTCACGTCCATCCGTCCCTTCACGTTCTCAGGCTCCGTGTGCCTTGCCTTACCGAGGATCTTCCCGTCCTCTGCTACGAGTGATCCGCTGATGAATACCGCCTCAGGCACTATGCCATCCGCGATGGAGGAGGTGAGGATCAGATCGGCCCTTTTCCCTGGAGATACCGCGCCGCGGTCTGTCAGGTGGTAGCACTCCGCCGCGTTGAGCGTCGCCATGGCTATCGCGGTGATGGGATCGAGTCCGTTCCGTATCGCGAGCGACACGCCGTAGTTGAGGGCGCCTTCCTCCTTGATCGTCTGCGGCTGCCTGTCATCGGTGCAGAAGAGGATGCGTCTCCAGTTGCCTCCATCGACGCCCGGCAGGAGCTGCAGCACGTTGCGGCAGGCAGTGCCCTGGCGGAGCATCACGTACATGCCCTTGCGTACCTTCTCCCTAAGCTCTTCCGGGGTTTCGCACTCATGATCGGTGGAGATCCCCGCCGCTATGTATCCATCAAGGCCCTCTCCTGTGATAGACGGCGCGTGGCCGTCGATGTTCTTCCCGCGCCTATAGGCCTCCTCCAGCTTCGCGAGGACATCGTTGTCCGCCGCGGCCACTCCAGGATAGTTCATCATCTCGCCGAGTCCTAGGACCCTTGGGTTATCGATGTACCTCGCTATATCCTCCGCGCCAAGGATGGCTCCCGAATGTTCGAAAGGAGTAGCCGGGACGCAGGAGGGGAACATGAGGAACACCGATAGCGGTATATCCTCCGAGGCCTTCAGCATGTAGTCCATCCCATCCAGTCCGCATACGTTGCAGATCTCATGGGGATCCGCGATGACTGTCGTCGTGCCGCACGGTACGACCGCGTCGGAGAACTCGGAAGGGGAGAGATGGGAACTCTCTATATGGCAATGGGCATCGATGAGGCCCGGGAGGAGGTAGCGCCCGGCCGCATCATACTCCGCCTTCGCCTTCCGCGCTCCGCCGAAGCCTGCGATCATCCCATCCTTGATGTAGACATCGCTCCTGAATGACGAGCGTGAATAGACATCGATGACCTCCGCGTTCCTTATCACGAGATCGGCATCCGACCTTCCCATGGCTGCCTCTATGAGGCTATAGGCCTTGCTTCTGTCCATGTGCGCCTCCACAGAAATTCTAGTCCAATCTTACGATTGGCGCAAAGAAATGATTTCAGATTTTCCAAATCATAAGAAATGTCTGGAATTATCTGTTTGCGCGCCCAAGTTTTCGCATTTATACTGAAAACGGTTAGAGTGTCTGAGACCATATTGCTGGTCTGGTGCCGCGATCGTCTCTAGTCTTAACTTAAGAAGGAGGAACTATGGATTTCTTCGGTCTAAAGGAAAAGAACACGACTGTCAGGACTGAGATCGTCGCTGGCATCACCACGTTCTTTACGATGGCGTATATCATATTCGTGAATCCGGGTATGCTGAGCGCCACGGGCATGAGCTTTGAAGGCGTCTTCGTCGCGACCTGCCTTTCTGCCGCGGTCGGCACCCTGATAATGGCCCTGTTCGCTAATGTGCCATATGCCGTCGCGCCTGGAATGGGCCTGAACGCACTCTTCGCGTATACCGTCTGCCTTGCAGGAGGCTTCACCTGGAGAGAGGCCCTGACGATGGTATTTATCTGCGGCCTTATCAACATCGTCATAACGATAACCAAGCTCCGCAAGTCGATCGTCAAGTCGATCCCTGAGAGCATGCAGAACGCGATCGGCGGTGCCATAGGCCTCTTCATCGCCTACCTCGGCCTCAACAACGCAGGCCTCATATCATTCACCCTTACGGCCCCGTCCGCAGGCTCGCTGGTGCTTAACTCCGGCGTCACCCCCGGCATGATGACATTCAGCACCCCGGCCCTCGTGCTTGCGGTCATCGGCCTCCTGATCATCGTCGCCCTGATGGTGCTGAACGTGAAGGGCTCGATCCTCATCGGTATAGTCGCCACCACGATCATCGGAATACCTATGGGCGTCACGCAGCTGCCGGCATCGATCTTCTCGGACTCCGGCACATGGACCGGCTTCAAGGAGGTATCGCTGGCGTTCTTCGGTGCGGAGGGTGGCTTCGGCTCGCTCTTCAGCGATCCGGCGAAGATCCCGTTCGTGCTTGTCACGATCTTCTCGATGTGCCTCTCCGATACCTTCGACTCGATCGGTACATTCATCGGCACGGGCCGCAAGAGCGGCATATTCGACGCCGAGGACGAGAAGGCGCTTGAGGGCAGCGGATTCAAGAGCCGCCTGGACAAGGCCCTTGTCGCGGATAGCTTCGCCACCAGCATCGGCGCGCTCCTGGGAACATCGAACGCCACGACGTACGTGGAGAGTTCTGCTGGAATAGCCGCCGGCGGACGCACGGGACTGACCAGCCTGACTACGGCGATCATGTTCCTCCTCTGCCTGCCGTTCGCAGGCCTCATCGGCATGGTTCCGTCAGCAGCGACCTCACCGGCTCTCATCGTTGTCGGTATCCTGATGGTCGAGCCGTTCGCGAAGATCGACTGGTCCGATCTCAGCGAGGCCGTCCCCGCGTTCTTCACCGTCGCCATAATGAGCTTCACCTATGGCATCACGAATGGTATCGCGGCGGGCTTCATCATGTACTGCCTGACGAAGATCTGCACGAAGAAGGCTGGAGAGATCCATCCTATCATCGCGGGTGCGTCGATCCTCTTCATCGTCGACTTCATACTCAAGGCTACCGGAGTGTAAGGCTTCGTATCTCCTATCCTGGCCGCTGGGATCCAGCGGCCTTTCCCTTGCCCCGTGACCTATTAATGGTTATCATCCAAGGCATGGACAATGAGAATAAGGAATACAGGCCCGATCCGAGCCTTAGCGACAGGCTGCTGAAGAACCGCATCGTTCTTATCTCCGGAGAGATCAACAAGGACAGGGCAGATGAGTTCGCCCGTCAGATGCTTGTGCTGGATTCTGAGTCAGCCGATCCGATATACGTGTATATAAACAGCCCTGGCGGCGATGTGGATTCCGGCTTTGCCATATATGACATGATCAGGTTCGTGAAGTCCCCTGTGACCGTGGTGGGCATGGGACTCGTGGCATCCGCTGCCGCCCTGATCTTCCTCTCCGTGCCTCTTGAGAGGAGGGTGGCGTTCCCCAATTCCACCTATCTGATCCATCAGCCGCTCTCCCAGCTTAAAGGCGTGGCGATCGATGTCGCGATCTATGCTGACAAGATCGAGGCGCTTCGCCATAAGCTCGACTGCGTGATCGCCGAGGCCACAGGCAAGAGCCCTGAGGATGTCGAGAAGGATACCGAGAGGGACTACTGGATGAGTGCCGAGGAGGCTAGGGCATACGGCCTCCTGTCACGCATCGTCTCCTCGCGCGTTGAGATCTGATTGGCAGAAAAGGGTACCTGCGGCTTATATATGGTATGAGACTGCAGGCGCTGCTGATCGTTTCGATCATACTTACATCATGCGCTCCCTCTCCGGAGGGGGCTGTCTTTTCCGTCGCATCATACAACGCCTACTGCCTCTTCGATGGGGTAGGCGATGGTGATGAGTTCGAGGGCTTCCGCAAGGCCGATGGCTATAGCGAGGCTGTGTACGATGAGAGGATACGCGAGCTTGCCATGATGCTGGGCCGCGAGGTCGATGCCGATGTGATCATCCTCGAGGAGGTCGAGAGCGAGATCGTCCTGATGGACCTCATCGAGCGTGGGCTGGGAAGGAAGGGCTACCATTACTACGGCCTTGCCTCCGATGGCGGTGATGCCGTGAATGTCGGCTTCGTCTCCCGTCTGGAGCCGCTTTCCGCGCGCATCCATTCCTTCGAGGGGGAGCGGCCTATGCTGGAGCTTACGTTCCTTGTCGCAGGAGAGCGCGTTACCGTCTTCGGCGTCCATCTCAGAAGCCGCCTTGAAGATGGCAGCGATGATGTGCGCAGGGGCCAGCTTGAGCATCTGAGGTCGCTTATCTCGGAGCGCGATGACTCCTTCGTCATCGTCGCAGGAGACTTCAACCTCGATCCGCGCCGTTCCGGCGAGCCTATGAGCGTGTATCCTGACGCGCTTACGGAGGAGACTGTCATATCGCTATCGGCGGATCCGGGGAGGGTGGGCATCGGCGTGATGTACGCACCTCTTCTCGATGAGGATATATCGTTCTCGTCACCGGGAACGTACTTCTATGACGGTTCCTGGCATATCTATGACTCCATCATCATGGGAAAGGATGCCATTGACGGCAATGCGCTTGAGTTCGGCTCGATAGAGATCGTCACCTCGTTCTGCCTCCTTGATCCGCTCTCGCGTCCGCTCCGCTTCGATCCGTCCACCGGACGCGGGTTCTCCGATCACCTTCCCGTCGTCGCCACTTTCCGCCGCTCTCGTTAACCGCTAATATAGGGCCATGGAAGAGAATCTTCGCGAGACGCTGCTCGGCGGGCAGTCATTCAGCTGGAGGGAGGAGGACGATGGCTCCTTCTCCGCGGTGCTTAACGAGAGGGTATATAGGATAAGGAGCATAGAGGACGCGGCATCAGATCCGTTCCTCCATTCCTATTTCGATCTTGATTATGACTATGAGAAGGCTAGGGCGGAGATTGCCGCCAAGGATGAGACGCTTCGCGCGGCTGTGGAGAGTACCGGTCTCATAAGGCTGCTGCATCAGGATCATTGGATCGCGACTATCTCCTTTATCCTCTCTCAGAACAACAATATCAAGCGCATCACCGGGCTTTATGACAGGCTTTCCCGGCGCTATGGCCATGAGGTCGAGCCTGGACGCTTCTCCTTCCCGAGCGCGGAGGAGATGGCGGGGGCAACAGAGGAGGAGCTACGTGGCCTCGGAGTGGGATTCCGCGCCCCGTTCATCCTAGACGCGATCGGAAAGAGGGATATCCTGGAGACATTGGACGTGCTTTCATACGAGGAGGCCGAGCGCCGCCTGATGACGATAAAGGGCATCGGGCCGAAGGTCGCCTCCTGCATTCTCATCTTCTCATATCAAAGGCGCGACGGCTTCCCGATAGACGTATGGATGAAGAAGGTCCTTGCCGAGTACTACCCAGACAAGGACGTCTCCTACTTCCATCCATATGAGGCGCTGTCGCAGCAGTACCTCTTCTCATGGATCAGGTCTATTTCCTGACCATCGGGAACTGCAGCTCGTAGAAGATCTGCTCAAGCTCCAGCGCGATGTTGATGTTGTGTATCACCACGGGATTCTCTCCCGACGCTGCCGGACGCGGTTTCAGCGTGATGGGGGAGAAGTTGAGTATGCCGCGTATGCCTGCGTCGAAGAGCTTTTCAGCCGTGTCAGCAGCGGCGGACTCCGGAACGGTGATGATGGCGACCTTCACGCCGAGCGCGGCGATGACCTCGTCGAGCCTCGACATAGGATAGACCGGCACGGGATTGGACGCGTCAGCGTAGACTACCGGATCGGTGTCGAAGCCGGCCACGACCCTGATGCCGTCGGGCTCGAATCCGGAGTAGTGCATGAGCGCCTTCCCGATCCTTCCGCAGCCGATTATGACCGTGTCCTGGGCCTCTCCCTTGCCGAGTATGACGCTCAGGCGCTCTATCAGCTCGGTGATCTCGTAGCCCCCTCTCTTCTGCCCATGTATCTCAAGCAGGGAGAAATCCTTTCTGACGACAGCGGCTGAGACGCCGGCCGCGTCGGCGAGGTTGTGCGCAAAGACCTTCTCTAAACCTATCGCCCTGAGTCGATTAAGGGCCCTGTAGTAGCGTGTAATCCTTATGAGCATGTCACTATTCATCTTATCTTCCTCATTTATGTGAATAGAAGTATATTAATTATGATTCAGTGTCAATAAATCATTGATAATGTTCTCCTTATCTTCTGTTCATGTGTTTCTTGAAAGATTCCGTGCCATTGGATAGAATCCAATAGAATTACTTGATTAAAGGAGGAGTTATGGCTCAAAGCATATTCTCCGATGAGCTAAATGCCTTCATTTCCGAATGGAAGGAAAAGCCGGGCAATCTCATCATGATCCTTCATAGGGTCCAGGAGGAGTTCGGGTATGTTTCCCGTGAGGCCGCGGACGAGGTCGCGAGACAGCTCGGTATCCCGATGGCCACGATCTGGGGGGTACTCACTTTCTATCATTTCTTCAAGCTCAATAAGCCAGGCAAGTATAACATCCAGGTGTGCCTTGGAACGGCCTGCTACCTTAAGGGCGGCGACATCATAGTCGAAGAGCTGGGTAAGGAGCTTGGGCTGGAGGTCGGAGGCCTTACCGATGATGGTAAGTTCTCGCTTGAGGCGGTGCGCTGCGTGGGATGCTGCGGACTTGCGCCGGTCATGACGATATCAGGGGAGGTCTTCGGCAAGGTGACCAAGGACCAGATCCACGGGATACTCGATAAGTTCGCCTGATGGATGTCCTCGATCTTGTCCGCGAGGCTGTGGAGAACAGCGTGGAGGCCGGAGCCAGCTGCATAGCGGTCACGGTCAGCATGGCGGACGGGAGCGGCAGCGTGGTGGTCACGGATGACGGATGGCTGTCAGCGGATGGCGATCCGTTCGAGAGAGGATCCACCACGAAGGGCGTCGGACGGGGTGAGGGCCTTGCCCTGATACGGGAGGCATCATCCGGCAGATGCTCGTTGGAACGTGAGGATGGAAGGACCGTGCTGAGGTTCCATGTGGACGATGCGCGGCTAGGAGAGGGGCTGTCCTCCTCGCTCCTTCCCATATTCCTCTTCCCTGCCGAGATAGCGTTGACGATCGATATGGCCGGTAGGAGCATGGCGCTCCGCACCGGAGAACTCAGGGATGCTGACGCTTTCCCTGATAGGGCCGGAGCCATCGGAAGATTCAGGGAGATGGTGAGGCAGAAAGAAGGAGAGATCTATGGCTAAGCTTTCGCTTTCCGACCTTCGCGAGATAAGAGAGCGCGAGGAAAGGAATCTGAAGAAGCGCGACATTCACGGACGCTCGGTGCATGTGGTGGTCGCAATGGGTACATCTGGCATCAACGCGGGTGCCAAGCTGACCCTTAACGCTCTTGCCGATGAGGTGGAGAAGAAGGGGCTGGAGAATGTGATCATAACCCAGACTGGTTCGGCTGCCCCGAATCCGGAGCCTGTCGTCGAGGTCTATACCCCGAAGGAGGGTCTGGTTGTATATGGCTCTGTCGATAAGGACACCGCTGTCCGTATCGTCGATGAGCATCTTGTAGGCGGTAAGGTCCTCGAGGATAAGAGGATCGAGCTGAAGGAAGGGGAGTAATATGGGTTTCAAGAACTATATTCTAGTGTGCGGAGGCACAGGATGCGAGTCATCCCGCTCCGATCAGATCTATCATTCCCTCATCGATGAGGCGCAGGCCCAGGGCGTCGCCGATCAGGTCCAGGTCATCAAGACCGGATGCTTCGGCTTCTGCGAGCAGGGCCCGATCGTGAAGATCCTCCCGGAGGATTCGTTCTACGTGCAGGTGAAGCCTGAGGACGCGAAGGAACTCATCGCCGAGCATGTCATCAAGGGCCGCGAGGTCACGAGGCTCCTCTACAACAAGGCTCCGCGCAAGGCATATGAGGAAGTCGAGGATATCAAGTTCTATCAGAAGCAGCTGAGGATCGTACTCCGCAACTGCGGCTCGATCGATCCTGAGAATATCGATGAGTATATCGCCGCAGATGGCTATAAGGCACTTGAGAAGGTTCTTTTCGAGATGACTCCGGATGATGTCATCAACGAGCTGAAGACCGCTGGACTCCGCGGACGCGGCGGTGCCGGCTTCCCGACCTGGATGAAGTGGAACTTCACCAAGCAGGCCGAGGGAGATGAGAAGTACGTCGTCTGTAACGCCGATGAGGGCGATCCGGGCGCGTACATGGACCGCTCCACGCTTGAGGGCGACCCGCACTCCGTGCTTGAGGCCATGACGATCTGCGGCCACACCATCGGCGCCCATCATGGATACATCTATATCCGCGCCGAGTATCCTCTCGCGATCCACCGCCTCGAGGTAGCCATGAAGCAGGCCAGGGAGTATGGCCTTCTGGGTAAGGACATCCTCGGATCGGGCTTCGATTATGATATCGAGATCAGGCTCGGTGCCGGTGCGTTCGTCTGCGGTGAGGAGACCGCGCTCCTGCAGTCCATCGAGGGACACAGGGGCATGCCTCAGCCTCGTCCGCCATTCCCGGCGGTGAAGGGACTGTGGGGCAAGCCGACGGTCATCAATAACGTAGAGACATGGGCTAACGTCGCGCAGATCATCAATAAGGGCGGCGACTGGTTCGCGTCCATCGGTACTGCCGACAGCCATGGAACCAAGGTCTTCGCACTTACCGGCAAGATCTGCAACTCCGGCCTGGTAGAGGTCCCGATGGGAACGACGCTCCGCGAGATCGTCTATGATATCGGCGGCGGAATCGCCCATGGAAAGAGGTTCAAGGCCGTGCAGACCGGAGGTCCTTCCGGCGGCGTCATCACCGAGGAGAATCTTGATACCCCGATCGATTTCGGCGGACTTCAGAAGATCGGCTCGATGATGGGATCCGGCGGAATGATCGTAATGGACGAGGATGACTGCATCGTCGATGTCGCGAAGTTCTACCTCAACTTCACCGTCGATGAGTCCTGCGGAAAGTGCGCTCCATGCCGCATAGGCGGAAAGAGCCTCTGCAACATCCTGGAGAAGATAACCCAGGGCAAGGGAGAGCCGGGAGATATCGACCAGATCCAGCAGATCGCCCACGCCATGCGTGTCGGATCGCTCTGCGCTCTCGGCCAGACGGCTCCTAACCCTGTCCTCTCCAGCCTCCGCTACTTCCCGAAGGAGTATGAGGCCCATATCCAGGACAAGAAGTGTCCGTCAGGAAAGTGCAAGAAGCTCATCAGCTATGAGATCAACCCATCGAAGTGCATCGGTTGTACCGCTTGCTCCCGCAAGTGCCCTGTGGGCGCCATATCCGGAGAGGTCAAGAAGCCTCATAAGATCAATGGCAACGTCTGCATAAAGTGCGGTGTCTGTAAGGAGACCTGCAAGTTCGGCGCTATCGAGATTCACTAGGAGGCTTTGAATGATTCATCTAACCATACAGGGAATAGAAGTTGAGGTCGCAGAAGGAACGACCGTCCTCGAGGCCGCCAGGAAGGCGGGCATCAGGATCCCGACGCTCTGCTACCATCCCGATCTCAAGCCGTTCGGCTCATGCGGACTGTGCGTCTGCAAGCAGGAGGGATCCGCGAAGATCATCCGCGCCTGTTCCACCCCTGCCGCCGAGGGCATGAGGATCATCACCCATGACCAGGATCTCTACGAGGTCCGGCGTACGATCCTCGAGCTGACGATGAGTACCCATCCATCGTCCTGCCTGCTCTGCACGAAGAACAACAAGTGCGAGCTGCAGAAGCTCGCCATCGAGTATGGAGTGCGCGAGCAGCCGTTCGAGGTACGCCTCGCTGAGGATAAGAAGGACCGCTCCACCGGTGCTATCGTCCTCGATCCCGAGAAGTGCATCAAGTGCGGACGCTGCGTACAGGTCTGTCAGGGTCTTCAGGGAGTATACGCGCTGGAGTTCATCGGACGTGGCGATAAGACCACGATGAGCCCTGCCGCTGCGCTTCCTCTCAATTCCTCTCCATGCATCAAGTGCGGCCAGTGCATCACGCACTGCCCTGTGGGCGCCATCTATGAGCAGGACCAGACGAATGACCTGATGAAGGCCATCGCCGATCCTGAGAAGGTGGTTGCGGTGCAGATCGCCCCTGCGGTGCGTGTCGCCATCGGTGAGGAGTTCGGCCTCAAGCCTGGCGAGATCTCCACCGGAAAGCTCTATACCGCTCTCCGCCGCCTTGGCATCGATTATGTCTTCGACACGAACTTCGGCGCTGACCTGACGATCATGGAAGAGGGCTACGAGCTGCTGGACAGGATCAAGAAGGGTGGTGTGATGCCTCAGATCACCTCCTGCTGCCCGGGCTGGGTGAACTATGTCGAGGAGTACTATCCTGAGCTTCTCGATAACCTCTCATCCGCGAAGAGCCCGATGATGATGCAGGGCGCGATAACCAAGACGTACTGGAGCGAGAAGTCCGGTATCGACAAGAAGAAGATCTACAGCGTCGCCATCATGCCATGCACGGCCAAGAAGACGGAGATCAACAGGGACGGCGATCATGCCTCCTCCTCCGGATGCAGCGATGTCGATCTCGTGCTTACCACCCGTGAGCTTGCCCGTCTCATCCTCTCCCGTGGCCTTGACTTCAAGAACCTCCCGGAGAGCGAGGCTGACAGCCCGATCGGTGAGTACACCGGAGCTGCGACGATCTTCGGAGTCACCGGAGGCGTCATGGAGGCGGCTATCCGTACGGCATACTATGGCCTGACCGGAAAGGAGCTTGCCGATCCTGAGATCAAGCTCGTGAGGGGCCTTGATGAGGTCAAGCGCGGCGAGGTCGACGTGGAAGGCAGGAAGGTAAGGGTTGCCGTAGTCCATGGCATGAGCAACGCCAAGGAGCTGCTGGAGAAGATCAAGGCCGATAAGGCCGCAGGACGCGAGAGCGATCTGGACTTCATCGAGATCATGGCCTGTCGCGGTGGCTGCATAGCCGGAGGCGGACAGCCCTATGGTACCGATGATGAGGTCAGGGAGGAGAGGATCGAGGGCCTCTACACCGATGATGAGAAGTCGGTCAAGAGATGCTCACACCAGAATCCTTCCATCCAGAAGCTCTATGCGGAGTATCTTGGGCAGCCTCTCTCGGAGAAGGCCCATCATCTCCTGCACACCGAGTACAAGCAGGTTCCTCTCTATAAGGACTGAGTTTGTCCATCAAGTGATTCAAAGGCTGCCGCGAGGCAGCCTTTTTTTTGTCTATCTGTTTATGCTCATTACGGTTATCGCATCGCATGTGGCGCTGTTGAACAGCAGTAGCGAGTGCCCGCTCTCAGATATCCTCAGCTCATCCAGCCCATCTCCCTTGACCGGAGTGGAGGCAATCTCCTCGATGCGCTCTCCCTCATTGACTATCCTGTAGCTCACAAGCTCGTCGCTGGTGGTGTCGATCATGTAGAGGTAGCGCTTATCGGGAGACGCGGTCACACCGGCCGCGACGAATCCGAGCGGTTCGGATGATGCCACCTTCCAGAATCCTTGGTCGGACATTATCGTGGCGTCATCGCCTGTGACTATGAGATGCTCTGGTCCCAGCATCGCGATTCCCGTCGTGTTCGTGAAGGCGTCCTGACCTAGCACGAGGCTGATCGACAGCGCGTATGGAGTCGTGGCTTCCGTATCCGCATGGCCGGCATACAGGCTTCCTCCTCCGGCGAAGTAGGCGTCATCGTCGTAGGTGAAGTATCTTATCGGGTCCTCCTTGAACATCGCTCCGAAGTTGTTGTTGCTGTTCGTGTCCTTGAACGCGCTTGAGGACTCGGCGCTCAGCGTGAAGAGGAAGGACGAGAAGCGGTTTCCCGTGTCATCGGAGAGTATGGCGATACCCACATCACGGCTGACGTTGATTCCGGCGAAGTGGGCCTTGCTCGGCGCGTACGTGTTCCCGTTGAAGTTCATGTCGGAATCGGTCATGCCGCTTACCGCGCGCGTCATCGTCATCGCCGTCGGGCTGTAGTTGTACACCGCGGCGTTGAGCGGGGAGTTGAAGAGCATGAAGATCTTATGCTCAGCGGTTGTCTTCTCTCCTGCCGCGAAGTCGGCTATCTGCTGCCCTGACGCGATCCCGAGGGAATCATAGCTGTAGGTCTTCTCGACGCTCAGCGTGCTTCGGACTATGGAGCAGATCTGCACCGTCCTCTCGGTGTTTGATGCGATCATCACGTTGCCGTCGGGAAGGAACTCCACGACCATTCCCCGTCCCATGTTTATCCCGGAGGAAGCGGCTGTGACGATGTTCCCCTGATTGGGCGACCCGGTCTCCGATGCCGACACGGCCTCGAAGTTGAATGAAGCGGAGCCCGATGAGCCGGTACGCGATGTAGAGGCAACCGCGTCGAGCCTATGCACACCCACCGTCGGCGTGAAGGAGATCGTCTCTCCTGTGCCTATCTGCTCGCCGTTTAGATGCCAGGTGATCTGGAAGGTGCTTATATCATCGGAATCTGATTCAAGTGATACCGATAAAGGAACATCCGCGGTGACAGTATCTGTGATGCCGGTGATTGATAGGGTAACAGGCACGCCTGTCATGTTCACCAGCTCTATGACCGCGGGTTCCGTGGGATACTTGTCGAGGTCGAACTCGATGTTTCCTTCCGAATCCTGATCTCCGGCGACCCGTACAGCCTCCGTGAAGCCTGCGAGCAGCACGCCTTTCTCATAGAGCCGCGCGGACACCCTGTATGAGCCTGAGGGGTAGTCGCTACCGCTGTATGTGGCCGTTCCTGCCGCGGCGTTGAAGGATGTCCTCTCCAGCTGCTCCACCTCATCGCTGCCGTATTCCGGCGCGAGTTCCACCTCGATCGTGGGATCGGTCGAGAGGATATCCACGTTCCATGAGAGGTTGAGCGTGATGCTGCCCTTGCCGATAAGCTCATCGAGGATGATCGTGGCGCTGTTGGTCCGTCCCGTGAGATGCACCGTGGTCTCTCCTCGTACCAGCTCATCGCCGTTCTCATTGAGTGCCCGGGCTTCCAGGTTCCATTCTCCTACCGCGAGACCTTCCACCGTCACGGAGGTCTTGGAGGTCTCCATGTCGAGCGTGGCGCCTGACGGTCCTGAGCCTAGTATCCTATAGCTGGCCGTCTCCAAGGGGTATTCGGCTGGGACGATCGACCTGGGGTCATTCTCGAGGCTTATCCTGAGCGACCCATGGCTCTGTGCCTCCTCGCATGAGGCCAGGAGCGCGAGCGACAGCAGGATGGCAAGCATGATTGTCATTCTCTTCATATGCTTCTCCTTTACCCTCTATACGCCCTGACCCCTCCTTTTTGCCAACGTTCGCTGACAAATCCCCGATATTCCTATAGAATCCCGATCATGAACGGAGCAATCAACTTCAGTGTTGTCATGGAAATGCAGGCCTCTGACATGAAAGGCGCGCTTTCCGAGCTTTTGGTACATGGAGGTCTGGGAGACGATGCGGCGGCGCTTGAGGCGCTGCTTCGCCGCG
Source organism: uncultured Spirochaetales bacterium (assembly GCA_949299185.1). Lineage (GTDB taxonomy): Bacteria > Spirochaetota > Spirochaetia > Sphaerochaetales > Sphaerochaetaceae > Ornithospirochaeta. The sequence goes on along the minus strand of CASFZR010000005.1, from coordinate 1,087 downwards.
AGGGGCAGGGAAGCACTGCCATAGGAGGCTCCGTCGCCGTGCCTCATGCGAAGGTCCCGGGGATAACGTCGTCCTCTGTGATCATCGGCATCAGCCACCGCGGATTGGATTATTCGGGAACCCCCGTCTCTATAGTCATGATGATCCTCCTTCCTGAGAGCGAGACCAGCTCCGATGTCGAGCTTCTCTCCCGTCTCGTGTCCGCCGTCTCCACGGAGGAGGGAAGGAGAGCCGTCCTCTCCGCCGGAAGCGTGGCAGAGGTAGAGGAGGTCTTCCTTTCATGAGCAGGGCCATCCTTCTTGCCATCCTCGCGCTCTTCGGCGTCTTCGTCTATCTGATATCCTTCGAGGGGATGATCGTCTGGCCCCTGATGGCTCCCATCGTGCTTCTGGTGGCGCTCTACTATGTCACCACATCGCTTGTGACAAGGCGTATGCTGGAGAAGGCTAGGGGCGAGAGCGATTTCTTCTCCTGCCGCGCCTCCCTCGTCTCCAAGGATGGCACGAGCCTTACCCCCGGCGCCATGGCCGTGACGAGGAACGAGATCGTCTTCTACGCGAGGAAGGGCCCTAAGGGCGGGGTGCGTCCTGCCTGGTCCTGCTTCGTGCCTGAGATCGAGGGATACACCCTCAAGAAGGTCGATGACTGGCACAACGGCATCATCCTCTCGCTCTCCGGAGAGAACCAGGAGGTGAAGATCGCCTCCCGTCAGATTGCCAAGGAGGAGGACCGCTTCCGCGAGGCGCTCGACTGGCCCGAGGAGTAATGTGCCCTGAAATGAAAAATACACTGAGCCCGTAAGTCAGAGAGGTCTGAGTTACGGAGATGCAGTATCGATGGTAATCTTGGCTTGACGGAGTCGGGAGCCGGTGGCTATGCGAGGCGGCCAGTGAAGGACACATCGTATGATGGAGTTACTTCTGATGAAAAATTACACGAGTCGCTGGTCATCGAAGTATCTTGTGAGGCATCCCGCTGTGCTCGTTGGGCACCGGGATGACCTCTATAATAAAAGTGAGACAACATACTGCCAGATCTCTGTAATGGCGCCTCCTGGACTATCGCCAACAACTTACGGGAGGTGCGT
>CASFZR010000004.1 GCA_949299185.1 uncultured Spirochaetales bacterium | reverse complement strand
CGATATCCCGGAGTACGCCGCCGCTATAGACGTCTATGAGGGCAAGTGGGTGAATCTCGCGGAGTACGCGGCCCCGCCGACCGTGGATCCGGAGCTTGCGGAGAAGCGCCTGAACGAGATGATCTTCGTGACAGAGAGAGCCACCGGGATCGACATAGAGAACATCTATGTCAAGCAGCGCAAGAGCCAGAAGGGAAAGAGCCAGTACACAAGGCTCGCCACATCAAACAGGTTCAATATCGTCAGGGAGAATGGCCTCAGGCTCCTGGTCAACTTCCAGGACTACCTCGACACCGGGGTATTCCTCGATCACAGGCCGGTGAGGATGATGATACAGAACATGGCCGAGGGCAAGAGATTCCTCAACCTCTTCTGCTACACGGGCACAGCAACGCTCAACGCCATAAAGGGCGGAGCGGTATCTACGGTATCGGTGGATGCGTCAGCGACCTACCTCGACTGGGCTATCGAGAACCTCAGGCTAAACAACTACCCGACGGACATAGAAAACTTCTTCTATCGCAGCGACGCCATCGACTGGCTATGGGATACATACGACAGGTATGACCTCATCTTCTGCGATCCACCGACCTTCTCCAACAGCAAGGACAGGGCGATGTTCGACGTGCAGAGAGACCATTACAGGCTCATCAAGGCGGCTGCAATGCACCTCTCTCCGGGAGGGACGCTGATCTTCAGCACAAACTTCCGCCGCTTCCGCATGGATGAGGAGGTCTTCAGGGACTATGTCGTCGAGGATATAACGGATGAGACGATCGGCTTCGATTTCAAGAACGATCCGAACATCCACAAGTGTTATCTGATACGCAACAAGGTACGCGTGAAGCTGAATCAGAAGAGAACGCCGCGCGTAAGGCACTACGACGATTAAAAGAGAAGGCCCGTTCACAAGAGCGGGCCGCTTTGATCAGTCATTAGAGAGAGGAATCACAATCTCCTCAAGCACATCCATCAGCGCCTGGTAATCCCCATCGAGCGCCGCGACGTTAGCCTCAAGGAAATGATCCGGATCAGCGCTCCCCCAGCCTATCTCGTAGCCTGCGTTGAGGCTGAGCGTATGGAAGAAGAACCTCGTCGTCCTGCCGTTCCCGTCCATGAACGGATGAAGCGCCTCCATCTCGCCCATGTAATAGGCAAGCGCGTTGATGTAGTCGTCTATATCGCTTATACCTCTGAGATACTTCTCATCCCTCAGCTTGGAGAAGAGAGCCTCTGCGGAGCTTTCGATATACTCAGGCTGGCAGAACTCGGTATGCTTCTGCATCGTGGAGCGCCTTATCATCCCGGCAGATGGGTAGATATCACCGAAGAGCTGGGAATGTATCGCCTTGAGATAATCGAATCCGATAGGCATATCAGGGGGAGAGGCAAGAAGCTCCGCGGTCCTGAACGACGAGATAAGCTTATCTATGGCCTTGAGCCTCGGACGATCCTTTATGCCGAAGTAGTTTACGATACAGCGGGTTCCGGGATAGCGGCTCATCTCATCCAATCCTGCGAGATCTGCCGACTCCAGTCCTTCGTTCCTGATGAAATCAGCGATGAACCTATCGGCCTTCTCATCGCCTTCAAGTATATCCTTGAACTTATCCTCTAAGTCTTCGGTAAGGGTCTCACCATCCGCTTCGATAGTGAACTTAAGATAATCGAGGCTGATCGCCAGCCGGTCGTCCTTCATAGCTTTATAGAATACCTCTGCAAATACATCAGCCAATGCTGACAGTTATTCAGGATTATATCAGAAAACCTATGAGGGGCAATACCGGCAAGAGCGATAACGCTTAACAAGAATAATGGAGGAACCCTTCTGAGGTTCCTCTAGCCAATACAATGATCATGCCATAGACAGCACGGCTGTCAGCAGCTACCTATCCACAGCACCGACGATAGCGTTTGCAACCTGGTACCATGACAATAAACGGCCTCTTCGTCTCAGCTTATAGATTCCTCATATTAAAAGTGATACACCCACCCACTCAAGGTTATGCCAATGCAAAATGAAGCTGGCCACGGCAAGAAAAGAGGCTGCTCCGAAGAACAGCCTCCCTAAGAGATTCCCGGATCGGGATATCAGAATGTGAATCCGAATACGAGATCTCCGGAGATAAGGTGCTGTCCAGCTGTGAAATCAGTCTTATCAGTCTTAGCAGGAACGTAGCGATAGCCACCCTCAACACCGATCGAGAAGATATCTCCGATATAGAATCTGACACCTGCGATTCCGGAGAGGAAGTAATTAAGACCGAAGGTATTATCCTTAGTCGTAAAGATATTCCCCTGGTAGTTAGACACTTCAGACGCAGGAATCATCAATCCGGCACCAACGCCAAGATACATGACCGCAGGACCGGTGGTGATATCGAGCATTACCTTGAGGTCAAGCGATGCGGTAGCGCTGTAATTATTGATATCAAGATAATCCTTGACCTCTGGGAGATCCCATCCTGCGCCACCCATGAAGTCAGCAAGGAGATCGGTCCTCAGGCCGATGCCAAGGTGATTGCCGATCTGGGCAAGGTTAGCCACATCGAAGGCAAGGCCAAATTCGCCCAGGATGTACTTAGACATGCCTTCCTGACCATTCACAAGCTGGAACTTATCATTCCCATCGATATATCCCTGGAACATCACGCCCGGCCTGATAAGCAGAGACATCGCAAGCTCATTGGGCTTCTCTGCGATCGCGGTAGGAGCGATAGGAGCAAGAGGTGCGATCGCGATAGGGGCGACTTCCTCTACGACAGGCATCTCCTCAACGACCTCTTCCTCGACCACTACCGGCTCCGGCTCGACAACGACCTCTTCGATGACAGGCTCCGGCTCTGGTTCGGCAACCACGACAGGCTCTTCCTCGACCACTACCGGCTCAGGCTCAGCAACGACCTCTTCGACGACAGGAGCAGCCTCCAGGAGCGCCTTGGCCGTGGAAACACCAGACTCTGACCAGTTGATGCCATCATATGATCTCTGTACATAAAGGGTGTAATCCTGATAAGGATCAAGCCCGGCGACCTCATATATGTTCGTATCAGCAGAGACCACGGTCCAGTTATCAGGATCCTCTCCGTCCAGCTGATAGCGGTATGCCGTTACATCAGGATCGTCCAAGAGCCACTCCCATGACACGGTCATCTCAGCAGCCGTCAGAGGAACCAGACCTACAAGAAACACTGCAAGCAGAATTATCGCTAGCTTCTTAAATCTCTGCATAATCTTCTCCATACATGGTAAAAACCATTATTGTTATTCTAAGCAATATCATCGGAGCAAGCAAGGACAATCAAACACGGTAAGACAACTTCCGTCCCTTGCATCATGGCCGTATAATCATGGATATGGAAGGAATAAAGGCAATAGCGGTATTCTCTGGCTCCTCATTCGGTACCCATGAGGGCTACAAGGCGGCAGCAGAGGCACTCGGAAAGGAGATAGCCCGACGCTCTATATCCCTGGTGTACGGCGGAGGCTACAGGGGGCTGATGGGAACGGTCGCGGAGGCCGTCCACGATAACGGAGGCCATGTGATCGGCGTGCTTCCAGAATCGATGAATAACGATAAGGTAAAGCTGAAGAGCGTGGAGACGGAACTCCATATCGTCCCTGGGATGCACGAGCGCAAGAGGATGATGTACTCGCTCTCCCAAGGATTCATCGCCCTCCCCGGAGGCATCGGGACGATGGAGGAGCTTTGCGAGATATATACGTGGAGACAGCTGGGCATGCACGGCTTCAATATCGGGCTGCTAAACACTGATGGATACTGGGATCCGTTCATATCCGCTCTCGACAGAGGATGCAGCGACGGCTTCATCTCCAATGAGGTACGTAATCTGCTCATAATCGAGGACAACCCCGCCGTCCTTCTGGACAGGATAGCCTCGGAGCGCTTCGAGATACCCGACAAGATCTCATAGGAAAAGGCAGGGTGTCACCCCTGCCCTATCCGTAAGCCTACAGCCTCATCTCTCCCAGAGCTTCTCTGGGTAGTAGCCGGATTCGATCTTCTTCCTCAGCTCGGCCATCACCATGGCCTTATCCTCGGAATACGTCATGCCGAACCACTTATCAGGGGTTGTGAACACCTTGATGGAACCAGCGCCTGACGTGACAAGCTCGGATGCTCCATTCGGAAGCAGGCACTCGATCTTCTCCTCAGCCACGTTCTTCTCCAGGAACCTCTCCCAGTAGCCCATGAAGTAATCGAAGGCCTTTGGAGTGAAGCCAAAGAAGTTCATCGAAACAGGCTCCTCGCCGGTAAGCGCAACATCGCCGGAAGGCATCTGGGACACGACGCCGCCATCAGCGGTGAAGCCGATCTTCGGATTCTCCTCCATCGAGACGAGGTTGCCATCCTTTATCACGCAGATCGCTCTCGTGACCGTGCCGGACGGGCTCATCGTGTTGCGGAGCTTATAGCCGACCATCGCATGGGTCGTATCATCATTCGAAAGCGTCTCAAGATAGCTTCCGAGGATCTTATAGGCCTCCCTGCCATAATAGTCATCGGCGTTGATGACGGTAAACGGGGTCTTCACAGCATCCTTGGCGCAGAGGATAGCCTGGATCGTTCCCCATGGCTTCTTCCTGTCCTTCGAGATCTCGGCCTGAGCATCCGTCAGCAGCGCGGTCCTCTCCTGGAAGACGTAATCGGCATCCATGTTCCTGGCGATCCTGTCGAAGAGGCGCTCGCGGAAGTCATGCTCGATATCCTTGCGTATTATGAAGACGACCTTACCGTAACCGTTGTGATAGGCGTCATATACTCCGAAATCGAGAAGCGTCTCTCCATGCATCCCGACGGCGTCGATCTGCTTGACTCCGCCATAACGGGAGCCCATTCCAGCGGCCATGACTAGTAGTGTAGGTTTCATTCTCTCCTCCTTAGCCTTCATTAGATTCTACTTCACTTGCCACGAGGAGTACAGGGTGAACATCGACAAAGCCCATGGAATTATTCGGACATATAGATAAACATTACATGACAAAACATTACGTTAGGTTTTTATGCGTTAGATATCTTATTACTTAGGAAGAAATTAAAGCTTATTCCTATTGAAAGTGAGAGAAAAAATCCTTACATTACTTCCGATATGAAGGGAAAAACCATCCAGCCATACCTGCTCCTGCTGCCAGCCATCCTGCTGGCGGTGGCGTTCTCTATCGCGCCATTCATGAGGAGCCTGGTGCTTTCCTTCTTCCGTGTCACCCAGCGCGGTGACATCATAGGCTTTGCCGGACTGGATAACTTCGCATCGCTCTTCCGTGACGGGGCCTTCAGGGCAAGCATCGTCCATACCATAGCCTTCGTGGTGCTGTTCCTGCCGTTAAACACGTTCCTTACCCTGCTTGCTGCGACCCTCACGAGGAGGAAGACAAGGCACGGAGTGGTATTCGAATACATATTCTTCACTCCGCTTGCGGTCTCCATGGCCGCGTACGCCATGATCTTCTCGGAGATGTTCCGTGGCCGCGTGAGCATAGTCAACCGCATATTCGGAACTGAGATGATGTGGCTCGATTCCCCCGCGACGGCCATGGCCACGCTGGTGATGCTCTCCGTATTCCTCGACTTCGGACTGGACTACATACTCCTGCTCTCCGCCTACCGCTCGATAGACCGCAGCATGATCGAGGCAGCGGAAATCGATGGAGCCGGAGGGGCGCGGATGCTGTTCTCGATAGAGCTTCCCCAGATAAGGCCGATGCTACTAGTGACGGTCTTCATGGCGGCAAAGGACGCGGCCCTTATCTCAGCCCCCGTGATGGTACTTACCCAAGGCGGTCCGTTCCGCTCCACCGAGACGATCATGTACTACTACTACCTTGAGGCGTTCAGGAGCGCCAACGTGCAGGCAGGCAGGGCCATATCGGTGATGATGGTCGCCCTCTCGGTCCTGCTGATGGCGCTGGCAGGGAGGAAGCGCCATGAATAGGCTCATCCGTACCCTGCTGACGGTCATGCTGTCCCTGATAGTGCTGTTCCCGCTTATCTACGGCTTATCAGCCTCATTCTTCTCGCCTATAGACTTCACTGACACATACGCGCATATGCTGCCATCCGATCCATCCTTCAGGAACTATGGCCTCGCGCTTTCACACAGGCACTTCCTGCGCTATGTGATGAACTCAACCATCACGTCAGCGCTTACGGCGGCGCTGAGGATCGCGGCCTCGCTGCCAGCGGCCTTCGCCCTCACGCATTTCACGTTCCGAGGAAGGAAGGCGCTCTTCATCATGCTGCTATCGACTCTCTTCATCCCCTCCGACGCGATACTCTATGAGAACTACGCGACGATCGCATCGCTGAGGCTGCTGGACACCTATGCCGCCATAATACTGCCATCGATCTTCTCGGCATCAGCCATCCTCATGCTCTATGGCGCGCTATCATCACTCGACAAGGATGTATACGATGCTGCGCGTATCGACGGAGCGGGCTGCATAAGATATCTCATCTCGATACTCGCCCCCCTGTCCAAGCCATATCTCGTGGCCATTGCGATACAGACCTATATCTCATCGTTCAACAGCTATCTATGGCCGCTGCTGGTAACCAACCGCGACAGCATGAGGACGGTACAGGTGGGGCTTACGATGCTTGGCTTTGCCGAGCAGGGAGAGAGAGGGGCGCAGTTCGCCTCGATCATGGTGATAACGATCCCATTCCTGATCGTACTCGCGTTCGGGAGGAAGGTGATAATGAAGTCTCTATCAAGAGGGAGGGATATGATATGAGGAAGATAGCTATGATACTCGTGCTTATGATGGCATCGATTGCGGCCTTCGCTTCAGGAGCCGCGGAGGATGACGGCTCGGTGATAACCATCTGGCACTCAAACAGCGGCAGGATCGGAACGGCGTTCGAGACGCTCGTGGACCGCTTCAACGATACCGTCGGCAAGGATAACGGCATACGGATCGAGGCTATATACCAGGGAGCGGCCAATGACGTGCTGACGAAGGTGAAGGCTGCCGCGGCTCAGGACCTGTCATCGCTTCCTGACATCGCGCAGATGGACGCCACCGCTGCCCTCGATATGAAGAGCGCGGACTACCTCGTGACCGCAGAGGAGACCGGTGCGGATACATCGCAGATCCTGCCCTCCGCGATAGAGGCCCTTAACTCCGACAGAGGGCTTCTCGCAGTCCCCTTCAACTGCTCATCCCTGCTGCTATATTACAACAAGTCCGTGTTCGATGAGGCGGGAGTAGAGCCTCCGAAGACGCTCGATGAGTTCGCATCCATCGCCGCGGCCATAAGCCAGAAGGATGATAAAGGCAAGATCACGCGCTACGCGTTCGCAGGAGTTCCGACGACATACGAACTCGGAGCCTTCATCGGGGCGCAGAAGGGACTGTCATACATGGTCGATGCCAGGAACGGCCACTTCGGCATCCCGTCCAAGGTCCTCTTCGAGGAGGAAGGCACGTTCCGGAACTTCCTGGAGCATTGGAAGGCGCTCTATGACACAGGCTATGTCGCCAACCTCACATCCGGCGTAAGCGATGAGTTCGCGGCGGGACGCACGGCCACCATGCTCGCGTCATCCTCGAATCTCTCCACGGTGCTATCGACAGTGGCGGGCCGCTTCGAGGTCGGGACGGCGTTCGTACCAGCTGTGGACGATGATGCGACAGGAGGGGTGAACATAGGCGGAGGCGCCCTCTTCTCCTTCAGTGATTCAGAAGGAGTGAGGCTCGTGCTTGAGTTCCTCACCTCCCCCGAGAGCCAGCTCTACTGGGCGGAGAATACGGGATACATGGCGATAAACACCTCGCTTTATGATACGGATGAGTATAAGGAGTTCCTCGGAGAGAACCCGCAGTTCGCGGTGGCGATGGAGCAGACGCTCGCCTCCAATCCGGAGGTAGTCGGCATCTGGCTTCCTTCGGCGTACCAGATATACTACTCATTCCAGAGCGAGATCAGGGAAGTGACGGAGAATGGCAAGGATATAGATAAGGCGGTCTCTGACATGGCAGATACGATCGAGAGGGCTATCGATGAATACAGGACTCAGAACGGCCTCTAACACGAATCTGGTATCATTCCTGCGCACGGGGGAGAAACGCACGATGCTCTCCCTCATTCCCGAATACGCGGAGCATGGGCTGAAGACGCTTGACCTTAACTTCTGCGAGATGATGAATCCCACCTCGGAGCTGCGGGACCACGGTGATGGATATATCGAGAGGCTCTTGCGCCTCAAGGAGGACCTTGGGCTGGGGTATATCCAGGCCCACGCCCCGTACCCAAGGGATTATAAGGGGTTATCATCAGCAGATAAGAGATTGTCTGACAACGAGATACTCCTTTCCATGAGATATGCCGAGGCTCTTGGTATCCCACATATAGTAATCCATCCTATCAAAGGGGACGTTAAGGAGAACATCGCCTACTTCTCATCCCTTCTCGACCGCTATGAAGGGAACATAAGGATAGCCATAGAGAACATGGAGGGAGATGACGAGATCGGAAGCGCGGATGAGCTATGCGAGATAGCTGACGGCCTAGGAGAGAGAGCCGGTATATGCCTCGATACAGGACATGCTAATATCCGGGGCGAGGATATCCCATCATTCGTCCGCAGATGCGGAGGACGGCTTATCGGGACGCATATCGCGGATAACGACGGGAAGAGCGACCAGCATCTTCTTCCGGGATTCGGGAACATCAGATGGGAAGAGGTCATCCCCGCTTTCAGAGAGTGCTATGACGGATACCTGACGCTCGAATGCATGTTCTTCTCACGGAACCTTCCCAGGAGGCTTTCCGGGGAGATCATCAGCCTAGCGCTATCCGTGAACGACTGGCTGCTATCGCTCTAGGAGCCGAAGAATATGCAGCGCGAGCTGTATTCGCAGCTTGCGCAGAGCGCTCCGGGACAGGAGGTGAAGCCATCCTCGGCCTTCTCCAGCTGATGGATGTGCCATTCTATCTCATCGATATGCCTCTTGAGCGCGTCAAGCTTCCGCATATCCTCCGAGAGCTTCTTCCTGTACTGGGACAGAAGCTCGTTACGCCGCTTGTCACCACTCTCATCCTCAGCCTTCAGCTCTATGATCTTCCTGATCTCCGCCAAGGAGAATCCAAGACCCTTAAGTTCTATTATGCGCTTGAGATACACGATATCCTGATCTGTATACCAGCGCTGTCCGCCCTGCGAACGATGGGAATGGATAAGCCCCTCTTCCTCGTAGTACCTTATCGTCCTCAGCGAGAGCTGCGTAAGCCTGCCGATCTCACCGATCCTATAGCGTCTCATACGAGGAATATTAGCATGAAGTTGGCAAAACAGGCGACCCAGGGCGTATATAGGGCATGAGCTATAGAATCAATTGTGGATACTCGACGCTTAAGGAAGCGGCAGATGCGGATAAGCCTCGCGAGAGGCTTGAGAGGCTTGGAGCAGAGGCATTGACGGACAAGGAGCTGCTGATGCTCATCCTTGGATCAGGAAACAGCAGGAGGCCGGTGGATGAGATCGCGGAGGAACTGCTGGAGAAGCTCGACAAGGCCCATGAGCCTATCACGGCAGAGATCGTCGAGGTACCGGGAATCGGCAAGGCGAAGGCCTCTGCCATAGAAGCCTCGCTGGAACTCGGGAGAAGAAGATCATCAAGGAAGCCACGGAGCGTCGTCTCCCCCGAGGACGTGTACAGGGAAGTAAGGCACTACGCCTCCCGCAAGCAGGAGCATATGGTAGTCATCCTCCTCAATGGGGCGCATGAGACGACCGGCACGTTCGTTGCCACCATCGGACTGCTGAATCGCACCATCGTGCATCCGCGTGAGATATACGCGGAGGCCGTTGCCAAGCGCGCTGCGGCGATCGCGATAGCGCATAACCATCCATCTGGGAACATCGAGCCATCTAATGAGGACAGGGAGGTAACCAGAAGGCTCTCTGAGGCCGGGAAGATACTGGGGATAAAGCTCCTAGACCACCTCATATTCACAGAGGACAGATACTACTCATTCCTTGAGCATGGGCTGCTGTGATTCATATTGAAATATATTGTAATTAAAATATAATTAAGGAGTAGGATGTGATGGAAGGTATCACCTTTTCATGGGACGCAGAGAAGAACAGGAAGAATAAGGTCAGGCACGCAGTGTCATTCGAGGAAGCGATCACAGTATTCTACGACGAGGAGGCAATCGTCATATTCGATGCAGGACATTCCATTGCAGAAGACCGATTCGTGATAATCGGAACAAGCAGCCAGCTGCATCTTCTTGTCGTCTGCCATTGCTATCGGCAGGAGGATGAAGAGATCAGGATCATATCAGCGCGTAAGGCGAATAGAAGAGAACGAAGGCAATACGAGGAATCGATATCAAGGAGACAAGAATGAAGGACAATTACGATTTCAGCAATGGAATTAAGAACCCATACACGAAGAAGCTGAAGAAGCAGATTACCATCCGCATAGATGCGGACACCATAGATTACTTCAAGGAGCAGGCCTCAGATGTTGGGATATCCTACCAGAACCTGATCAATCTCTATCTCAGGGACTGTGCCCAGCAGAGAAGGAAGCTGACGTTTTCATGGAAGTAGGTTCAAGCACCATTATTGCATTGTAAAAATAGTATTTCATTCTTAAATAGGATTATTAATGACTATTGATACTACCATCCTCAAGGAGCGCTTCGGTATAAGCTATCTCAGGCCATATCAAGAGCTGATAATAAGATACATCCTCGATTCCGAAGATGGGGACGGAAAAGGAAGGATCCTCGCCGTGTTGCCCACTGGCGGAGGCAAGAGCCTCTGCTTCATGCATCCGATAGCACAGGTCAGGAAGCGCGCCATACTCATCTATCCCCTTCTCTCGCTGATGAACGATCAGGCGGCAAGATTCGAGAAGGCAGGGCTCAGCCATGTCATCCTCAGAGGCGGCCTTGATAAGGCAGAGAGGACAAGACGGCTGAGGATGATCCGTGGAGACGCATCAGCGGCCGTGATAACGAATGTCGAGACGCTGCTAGCCATGCAGGAGAGAGGAGAGCTTGACATATTCGCAGGCCATACGGAGCTTGTCGTCATCGATGAGGCCCATACTGCGGTGACATGGGGAGAGACATTCAGGGAAGCATACACGAGGCTTCCGGAGCTTCTTGATGAGATAAGGCCACGAATGACCCTTGCCTTCACGGCAACCGTGGATGAGAGGATACTCGCAGGCATCATCCGCTACATATTCTCAGGAGAACGTCCCTATGTAGTACATGCGAGCGCAGACAGGGATAACATCTTCTATCACAGCGTGCGTTCGCTCTCGAAGGCGGAGGATATCAGAGCGATTCTCTCCCCTCCGGACTCCCGCCCCGCGATCATATTCTGCAAGTCGAGAAAGCTCACTGAGAGGATTGCCTCAGAACTATGGGGATTCGATGCGCGGCACTACCACGCCGGACTGGACAAGGCGGAGAAGGAAGAGAAGGAGCGATGGTTCCTCTCCTCAAGGGACGGGGTGCTTGCCGCGACATCGGCCTATGGCATGGGCGTAGACAAGAAGGACATACGCACGGTGATACATCACTCGCTGCCCGAGGATGCCTCATCATTCATGCAGGAGTCAGGAAGAGGCGGCCGTGACGGCCAGAGGATGGATTCATACGTCCTCTACTACCCTTCAGAGCAATCCAGCATCGAGGGAGTCTTCAAAGGCGGAGGGTGCATACGCAGCAGTCTACTGTCACTGATGGGAGAGGAAAGGAATGAGAAGAACTGCCTCGCCTGCTCCGCGTGCGTTCCCGATGGATATACAGCCGCCGGGGAGAAGGAGATCATGCGCTTCATCGCCCACCATCCCCTTATAAGGAAGGAGAGCGCCGTGGCATCGCTTACATCAAGGCATCCCTTCTTCCGCTCTCAGAGGCTCCCCCACTGGCACGAGGCAGAGGTCAGGAATGCCATCGGGATACTCATATCGGAGAGAAGGATCAGGGAAGTATGCGGAAGGCTCATAGCAGGAAGGCGGAGATGATAATATTGTGGCGATAGCGATACAATATGCTAGAATCGATGGAAAAGGAGCGATTATGTTCGAAAGCCTGCACAAAGCATACCCTGGCCTGTATGGTAAGGAATACGACGAGAATGAGATGGATAAGAGATTCAGCGATCTCGTAAGACGCCACGAAGAGCTGTTCGGCAAGACCGGGCCTGCCATATTCAGCGCGGCAGGACGCACGGAGATAGCCGGTAATCATACGGACCATAACCTTGGCAAGGTAATCGGCGGAACGATAAACCTCGATACGATAGGTGCCGTATCGAAGCGCGATGACATGACTGTCATCATAGACAGCGAGGGCTTCCCCGTCGTACGCGTGGATATATCAGACCTTGAGGTCAAGGATGAGGAGAAGAACAGGACAGAAGCGCTCGTGAGAGGCATCGCGAGGGCCTTCAAGGATCGGGGACTCTCCATAGGGGGCTGGGAGGCGAACACCTCGACCAAGGTACTCGGAGGCTCAGGGCTCTCATCATCGGCGGCGATAGAGGTGCTTACCGCCGAGATATTCAACAACCTCTTCAACGAGGACGTGCTTGAGCCGATAGAGCTGGCTAAGATAGGCAAGTTCGCGGAGAACGTCTACTTCGGCAAGCCTTCAGGGCTCCTAGACCAGGCCTGCTGCGCGCAGGGAGGCGTGGTCGGCATCGACTTCAAGGACAGCGACAACCCGGTACTCACCCCGCTTGACGTGGACTTCTCCGAATACGGCTATACGATGATAATCACCGACACGAGAGGCTCGCACGCAGATCTTACAGGTGAATACGCAGCGGTGCCGCCGGAGATGAGGGAGGTCGCCGCATATTATGGCAAGCAGAACCTCAGGGAGGTGGAGTTCTCCGACTTCCTCCGCGATATGGCCGCGATAAGGGAGAAGCTAGGCAACGACAGGGCCCTTCTGAGGGCATACCACTTCTTCACGGAGAACAAGCGTGTCGACCTGATGCTTCAGGAGCTGCAGGATGGCGATATAGACACCTTCCTCTACCTTGTGGAGGAATCAGGCAACAGCTCGTTCCGCTTCCTGCAGAACGTCTATCCATCCTCATCGCCGCGCGATCAGGGACTCTCGCTGGCAATAGCGCTTTCAGAGGAGATACTCCGTGGGGACGGAGCGTGCCGCGTCCATGGCGGAGGCTTTGCCGGAACGATACAGGCGTATGTGCCTGAGCATCTCATCGAGAGGTACATAAGCGGCATGGAAGGGCTCTTCGGGAAGGGCTGCTGCACGCGCATCGCCATCCGAAGGATGCCTGTGGCAAGGATCGTCTGACCATCTTCCATTTCCTTGATTCCTAAGCTACACTCGCCATGTGAGTGCTACGGGAATCAAGGTAAATGGAATCACGGAAGGAGTGATATGGAAGCAGCTGCTGTCATTCTTCTTCCCTATCCTTCTGGGAACGTTCTTCCAGCAGCTCTATAACACCGTTGACGCCATCGTCGTGGGCCAGTATCTCGGCAAGGAGGCTCTGGCAGCGGTCGGAGGCGGCACTGGCACGGCAATCAACCTGCTCATAGGCTTCTTCACGGGGCTCTCTTCAGGAGCTACCGTCGTCATCTCGCAGCATTACGGCGCGAAGGATGAGGAGAAGGTATCGAAGGCCATCCACACGGCATTCGCGCTCTCCATCGTCGGAGGATTGATCATCATGGTCCTCGGCATCGCCTTCTCGGAGCCTCTTCTCCGCGCGATAGGCACTCCTGAGGATATCCTCCCGATGGCCACCACATACATGCATATCTACTTCGCAGGGGCCATCGCCATCGTGATGTACAACATGGGTGCCGGTATATTCCGCGCCTTCGGGGACAGCAGGAGGCCGTTCTACTTCCTGATCGTGGGATGCCTCGTGAATATCGTCCTCGATATCCTCTTCGTAGGATTCACTCCGCTTGGAGTCGCAGGAGCCGCGATAGCTACGGTAATCTCCCAGGTGGTCTCGATACTCCTCGTGATAATCACCCTCAAGCGCAGGAACGACTGCACGAGGCTCTCGTTCCGCCTGATACGCTTCGATCGCATGATACTGCGCAATATGCTGATGATCGGACTTCCCGCAGGCATACAGTCCATCCTCTATACGATATCCAACCTGATCATACAGGCCGCGATAAACGGCTATGGCACCGATACCGCCGCGGCATGGGCGGCTTATTCCAAGGTCGATCAGATATTCTGGATGTTCATCAACGCCTTCAGCATCGCGCTCACGACATTCGTTGGTCAGAACTATGGAGCCGGACGGACCGATAGGGCTAGGAAGGGCGTCAGGACGTGTACGATGCTATCAGCGGCAGGCACGCTCATCATCGAGGCGGCATTCCTCACCATAGGCACTGAGATACTCCGCCTCTTCACAGCCGATCCGGAGGTCCTTGATATAGGCCATGACATAATCGTATGCATCGTCCCATGGTATATCTCCTACATAGCGATAGAGCTGCTTTCAGGCGCGACGCGCGGAGTCGGCAAGTCCCTCGTCCCCACGGTCATCAGCCTCGTTGGCATCTGCATGCTACGCATAATCTGGATATATATGGTTCCGCTCCTTACGCCGCGGCTTGAGGGAGTGCTGTTCTCATACCCTCTGACATGGGTCGTGACATCGCTCATGTTCATCATCTACTACCTGAAAGGCCATATTTATGACCGAAGATACAGGTAATCGACGCATTTCTTTTGACACGCTATCTTTCTCCATGATATAACCCGATATCGTGGCTTCGGAATGAAAAAGGCGAAGCCAGGCGTCAGCTTGCTGAGAGTAAGGAGTCAAATGGCAACAAAAGACCTAAGAATCAATCGACAGATATGGGCACGAGAGGTGCTTGTAATCGATGAGAACGGCGTCCAGAAGGGCGTGATGAGCGTACCTGAGGCATGCCGCCTGGCAGATGAGGCGGGAATGGACCTGGTGGAGGTCTCCCCTAACGCGAATCCCCCTGTCTGCAAGATCCTTAACTACGGCAAGTACCGCTATGAGCTGGAGAAGAAGTCTAGGGAGGCGAAGAAGAACCAGACTGTCGTCAAGATCAAGGAGATCAGGATGCAGCCTAAGATCGAGAAGCACGACCTAGAGACGAAGAGCAAGGCCATAGCCGAGTTCCTTTCAGAAGGCAACAAGGTCAAGGTCTCGATACGCTTCCGCGGCCGCGAGCTCGCTCATCCTGAGCTTGGCAAGGTCGTTCTGGACAAGATACTCGACGCCCTCACGGAACTGGGAGTATCATATAATCTGGATAAGGGAGCGCTGATGGAGGGGAAGATGATGAGCATGACCGTCTCCCCGCAGAAGAAGCAATAAGCTCCGTACGGAGATTTTTGATAACGCAGCTTCAGGGGTTCTTGTTCCCTGCGGCGCATAAGGAAGGTAAGAAAAATGCCTAAGATGAAAACAAGAAAGGCAGCGGCCAAGCGCTACAAGGTCACTGGCACTGGCAAGGTGGCAACAAAGAAGCAGGGGCTTCGCCACATCCTCACCAAGAAGAGTCCGAAGAGGAAGAGAAACCTTCGCAAGCAGGGAATCCTCGCAGACGTCGAGCAGAAGAGAGCAAAGTCAATGCTCCCATACGCAAGGTAAGGAGGTAGGACAATGCCAAGAGCAGTAGACGGAACGAAGCGCAAGGACAGAAGGAAGAAGATTCTCGAGCAGGCCAAGGGATACTACGGAAGAAGGTCTACCAACAATCGTATCGCTAAGGATGCGGTTGCGAAGGCCGGACAGTACGCATACCGCGGCAGGAAGGAGAGGAAGAGGGATTTCAGGAAGCTCTGGATCGCTAGGATCAGCGCGGCAGTGCAGGCTGAGGGACTTAACTACTCACAGTTCATGCACGGTCTGAAGATGGCTAACATAGAGCTTAACAGAAAGGCTCTTTCAAACATGGCTATCGAGGACAAGGCGGCTTTCACCGCTCTCGTCAGCCAGGTCAAGAAGGTTCTCGCCTAAGAACCTGAGGAGGTAAAATGACCACGATCGAAAGCAGCAAGCTACTCTTGATGAGGGTGCAGAAGGCAGTTGGCCTTATCAATCGCCTTCGCGATGAGAACAAGGAACTGCAGGCGAGGTTCGAGCTTGTCGAGAACCATAACGTAGAGCTGCAGGAACTCCTGGACAAGGTCAGCACCGACCAGGCGGCTATCGACGAGGCCATTACCTCGGCTCTCAGCGAGCTTGATTCCTCTCTCGGGGATTTCGAGGATTTCGGAACGCTCGATGCGGAAGAACTCTCAGCGGCAGAGGATTTCTCGGCCATGGGAGACGACGAGAACTTCGAGACGCTCGAGGTCGAGGATATCTGAGACTTCAGTCAAAGGACGCGAAGGAGGCCTTGTGCCTCCTTTTTTCATCTCCCCAACTGTGCTAGATTCTCTGTATGGACAGAAAGCAGTTCCTATCCAAGCTTGCGCTTGGCACGTCATTCCTAGTGATATTAGCCATCCTCATGAGGGCAGAGACGACGCTCCCCTGGATCTGGTCGAAGGTGATGACGGTGGTCGCTCCTATCGCAGGAGGCGTGGTCATCGCATTCCTGCTATCCATCCCGTCCAGGGCGATAGACCGCGTCATATCATCAAGGCTGCCGAAGAGGGTCGCAAGGCTATCAAAGGGAATATCGCTGCTTCTCTCCATCATCCTGATACTCGTGTTCCTGACCATTATCTTCTCGCTGGTCCTGCCGGAGTTCATCCACGCCTGCACGATACTCGTCGAGTCGCTCAGGGACTTCGCCTCAGATGAGGAGTTCTGGTCACGCATAGACCTCTCAGCGCTTCCATTCATCTCCGAGGCGTTCGGTGATATAGACGAGAGCATAACGACGCTTGCCGAGCTGCTGGAATCGAAGATAAGGATATTCTCGGAACCGATACTCTCCTTCACGATCCAGAGCATGCTATCCATCATCAGCTGGGTGATATCGTTCTTCATCATGGTCGTCTTCTCCTGCTACTTCATCATGAACCGCGACATGCTCAAGACGCATATCCACAAGGTGATGTCGCTGATGATGAAGACAGAGAGGATAAAAGCCCTTACCCATGTGATAAACGTGGCGTCTACTGCGTTCTCCCGCTTCATCACCGCCCAGATCACGGAAGCCCTGATCATAGGGGTGCTGTGCTTTGCCGGCATGGTGGTGCTGCGTCTTCCAAATGGGGCCGCTATAAGCGCCTTCACGGGCCTCATGGCCCTCATCCCGATCTATGGCGCGATAATAGGCGCGGTAGTAGGAGCCTTCATCATAGCGATGACCAGCCCATGGCAGGGACTCTTCTTCCTCATCTTCATATTCGTGCTGCAGCAGCTTGAGGGAGACTTCATCTATCCGCGTGTCGTTGGATCATCGACAGGCATACCATCAGTCTACGTATTCACTGCAGTGACTATCGGAGGCGCGCTGTTCGGGCTGGCAGGGATGCTGTTCGCGGTCCCTGTATTCTCAACTGTGTACACGCTCCTTCGCGAGAGGCTGTCAGAAGATAAAGCCCCCACCGGCCCCAAGCACGACACGGAAGCCGAAGGTCGGCTGGAAGAGTGAGCCGGAGAATCCCGCATAGAGACGGAAGAAGCTGTTTTTCCTGATCGCTATCACGCCGGCATCGGCGATGAAGCTCCATTCCCCGAAGCGCCTGTACTCGACAGGTGATGGATCATTAGGCCTGTTCGTCGTCGATATCCTATAGAAGCCATACTCCACCCCGCAGTCGACGAAGAAGCCGAAGCGCGGTCCCACCAGCTGATAATAAGAGAGGCCGAAGGTGGCATCGAGACGGAAGTCCGACTCATACGAGGTCAGTACCTCGGTATTACCGGCCGATGTCACCCCTACCGGGAATATGATATCCAGCGTCATGAACGGCCCTATCCTGATGGCATCGGAGGGAAAGAAGATCAGGTCAAAGCCCAGTCCACCGCTATTGATGCTCTCAAGGTTACCGCCGTATGTCACGAAGTTGTCCTTTATATCATCGGAAGGGACATTCAGGTCATAGACGAGATCCGCCCCCACCCAGATCTCGCTTTTCGCGCCGAGCGGTAGCAGCAGGATGAATAGCATCGCTGAGAGAACGATCTTCCTAGCCACCTATACGCACTCCTATGGAGACATAGCCGCCGATGCTGAGCATTATATATCCCTGATCGTACAGCGCCGTCATGCTATCGGAAAGATACTTCATCAGATGCGCGTCGTAGATCGCGCCTGCCGTTATCACAAGGCGCTCTCCGGAGAAGAAGCGCACGCCTCCATCGGCAAGCATATCGAACGTGAAGCCTGAGGAGAAGAAGTCATAGGAGCCCACGCCGAAGCGTATCGACAGGAAGAGATCCGCGACACCCATACGATAGCGGAACACGGGCCCGATCGAGAAGGAGAGGGAGGATATCGCATCAGAGCTTCCCCAGATATACCCATTGCCATCGTACAAGGCCTTCTCGGAGAGGAGAGGCACGCCCATGACAGCCTTCACGGAAAGCCCGGCAGGACCGTCGTTGAAGAACACGTCGGCATCGAGCGACAGAAGCGCGCTTGTCCGGCGCTCATAGTCGAAGTTCATGTCATCCTCGTTCCAGATAGGCAGCGGAGAGGAGAAGGCGTTGGTATCATAGGCCAGGCCTCCCGATGCCGACAGATAGGCATATGGTGCCGCTGCCAGCGGCAGCGCTAAGGCCAATAGCGATATAAGCAATGCCATGCGTCTCATCATATGCCCACCGTAACCCCGAATCTCTGCTCTATGCCACCAGGCTCATTGAACACACCATCATAGGAGCATCCGATCTCATAGTATACCTTGCAGATGCCGAATACCACGAACTCCGCCCTGATACCATAGCTTCCGACGGTCTCAGCTATCGCCTCGCGTACGGCTCCCCTATTCAGCACATGGCCGAGCGCCACGCCGAAATCCCAGAATACCATGAGAGACGGGAAGGAGTCCCGGCTGTTTATCTGAGGTCCGTAGAATGTCATGGAAAGCCTGTTCATTATCACATGGGAGCCATTGGGAACATCGCTTTCGCCCCAGATATCCCCACCCTGCACATAAGCGGGGACCTTGTCGCCGATGATGAACCTGTACGTCAGCTTATCATCAAGGACGATGGATAGCCAGGAAAGCTCAGGGCGTCTCTCCTGCCCTATGGTCAAGAGCGTCCTGGAAAGCTCAAGCTCGTTCCACATCAGGAAGAAATCAGCGCCTCCACCATATGATACGGGCATCCATGCAGGAGAGAAGCGGAGATACGATGCGGCCCTGATGCCGTCCCGCCTCGTGACATCATCATCCATCCAGTCGAATCTGACTCCTGCGGTCAGAGATGTCTGGAAGATGGAACGGGAGCCTGCAAGCTCAGGCGCGCCGACCCATGAGGACGAGGGAAAGCGCTCTGTCCTGATTCCGCTCTCATATGTGCTGAACACGCCTTCCATGCTGTCCGGCGATGTCAGCCAGGAAAGACGCTCATAGGCGTTCTCGAAGCGTCCGTCCAGCGATATGAACGCCGTGATGAGATCCTTCTCCTCATCACGTGTCTCTCCGAATCCCTGAGCGAAGAAGAGGTTGAACTCATCGAAAAGCACGGTATACTCCGTCGGATAGGGCGGTGGATCCTTGGCGAGGATCGCGCCGGTGTCCGGATCCTGACGGAGCTTACGGTATTCCAGGCCGTTATCGAGGCGGAAGGCAAGGACGGTACGCCTGCCTTCTATGAAGTCGGGCATAGGGAAATTGAACTGGTACATCACCGACGTGGGGAATATCCCCTCGCCGAACTCCGGCTCAGTCCTGATATCGAAGACATGGTAGCCGAAGCCTATGGCAGAGAGCGGCATGATGGAGGCAATGAGCAGCAGCAGCGCGATGATCCTCTTCATTCACCCCTCCTCACACCGAGACATAGAACGAGAGCGCGGCGTTCTGCCACCATCTCGGATACTCGGGCCAGATGCCCCTGATGAAATCATAGCCTACCTGGTATTCAAGGCGTATGAATCCGAACAGCCGGACCTGCACGCGAGCCGAGAGGCTTGACTGCAGCTCCAGCGCGAACGACGAGGAGCCTATCTCATTGGCAATGCCGCCGAACATGAGCGTATTGTAGAGATTAAGCTCGATGAAGGCGAAGCAGTCGCCGGCGAGAAACTGCGGTCCGGTGAAATGGAGCCAGATGCGATCCGCGATCATGGCGCGGAGCCTGTCATCAGGAAGCATGTTCTCCGGAATGACATCGCCTCCGGTATACCTGAAGGTATTGGAGTGCCCTATATACATATTCACCCAGTTCCAGCCATTATCCTGATAGACGGTGAACAGCTCCATCTTCTCCTCAAGGTACGCCTCAAGGCGATAGAAATCGCTCTGGATCCTCGACGGTGATTCATTGAAGAGCCAGCGCGGACCATAGTCGAAGGAGAGGTCAAGGCTCAGCCCATGCTCGGTCTCGGCATCGGTGGGGGTGTCACGGTCAAGGTTCAGATAGGCATCGAGATATAGATAATCGGTATAGGTCTGCCTATTCCCCTCAAGCCAGGGATAAGCAGGGAGGCGGCCATCGAACGGAGGCCGAGGATTGCCGCCGTTATCGACGAACAGCGGCTCATCGTCGTTCCCGGCCTTGGAGAGATCGACTCGTTCCAGAGCCATCGAATACCGGGCATTGAATCCGATACGGAAATTGACTAGGGAGCCATCAGCGTAGAGGGGGTTATCGCCGAAGCCCTGATCAAGATAGACATCTATCGAGGCGCGTGGGTTGAAGTATGTCGCGGCGGGAAGCCTGCTGATCCTCCTGTCGAACCAGATCGGGAGCCCCGTCGAATAGTCGAAATTGGTATCTATGGTCCTGTTATTGAAGGCGAACGACATCTCCACCTGGAATTCGGCATCACGCTCTCCAGGCACAAGGGGGAAAAGGCGCTCGAAGCCGAAGGTCGTGCCTATCGGGAAGAGCCCGAACCCTATGCCGTCGACACCTTGGGATACGCCTGAGATATAAGCAGAGAGGGAGTATGACGGATCAGCCGCTGCCGGTAGCAGAAGCAGTGCGATGGCTATGGCTGTCAGGATGGCTCTTCTCTGCATAGGCATCAGAACGCGAACCGGAACAAGCGCGAAAGCCACGATATGGCCAGCGCTATCCAGTCCTGCACGCTCTTTTCCTCCGGGCCGGTCTCATTGTGTCCTGCAGACAGCCCATGCCGGCCCTCACTGAAGATATGAAGCTCGAAAGGTACGCCGCCATCACGCAGCGCAGAAGCCATCATGAGGGAGTTCTCCACGGGAACGGCCTCATCTGCCGCGGTATGCCATATGAAGCAGGGAGGCATCTCCTTCCCCACCTGGTTCTCTATCGAGTAGTAATCGACGAGCGCCCCATCACCGTGCGTAAGCATATCCTTGGAGCCCTGATGGGTATAGCGGCCCATGGTTATCACGGGATATGAAAGGATGGCGGCATCCACGCGGCTCTCCTCTCCGTATAGCTGATGATGGGCTGCGATTGAGGCGGCAAGATGGCCTCCTGCGGAGAAGCCCATGACTGCGATCTTATCGCTCTCGATATTCAGGCGATCGGCATCACGCCTCATGACGGCGATAGCCTCCGCGGCCTCGGACTCCGGACTTGAGGAAAGGATATCATCACCGACGCTGTAACGGAGTACGAATACCTGGTATCCTGCCGCGAAGAACGGGAACATGGCAGGATCCTCTTCCCGGGGGGAAAGGTGGTTATAGCCTCCGCCAGGAAACACGAGAACCGCAGGACGTCTGCTATATGTCTCGCAGATGGCGGAATAATCCTCATGGATGTATCCGATGAGCGATCTGCCGTTCCTGCCGATAAGGTACTCTACTCTCTTCATATGAACATTATGCGACAGAGATGACATATTTCCAACACTCCTGAATCCTTGACACTCCCATGGCCTTGAAAGTATAGTCTTTCCATACTGCCCAGATGGCGGAACTGGTAGACGCGCTAGTTTCAGGTACTAGTCTCTGCAAGGAGATGGGGGTTCGAGTCCCCCTCTGGGCAAAGAGGCCTCTCCTATGGAGAGGTTTTCCTTTTATCAATACGCCGTAGCTCTGTTTTTGATTTCTCTCGCCAGTGGTGATGTTTTTTGCTAAAACTTTGATGGGAAGGTGACTCATTTCTCCTATAGACATGGAACATCATCTGTGGAAAACAGCTATCATGTCTGGCATTCACCCACACAACAGCGGTATTCCATGCAAGAATCAGGATAGAGGAATCTTTAGGAGGTCATTTATGAAGAAGCTTCTATCTGTCATTTCCGTGATACTTGTCATGCTGGTGATCCTATCATCCTGCCAGCCGCAGCCGGCGACTAAGGAGGACATAGAGAACGCCAGCGCCCTGATCACGCTGTATGGTGCATCGCAGATCTATATCACACACTATGAGATAGAGGGGTCACTGGAAGAAGGAACCTTCCAGAGAACGCTGGTGGAAGACGTGAAGATCGGAGACTCGACGCTGACGAAGGCTGTCACCAGACTCACTGTAACCGGTGATAAGCAAAGCACCAGCGTGGAGCTGGCAGGCCATGTGAACGGAGGCAATCATTCGATGTCGGCAAGCATGACGCATGTGCAGGGCAACGATCCCTCCTACTCTATCCGCATAGACCGTAAGCCAATCGATCCGACCACCATCGATGTAGACGAGCTGTTCGGCATCTGATAGCACTCCCCAGCCGTTGTACAATCAGCTTGTGATAAGGTATCCTGTCTAGCATGGTCAGGATACTATTTCTTGGTGAGGTCACGGGAAGGCCAGGGATCGCCGCGCTGAAGGCAGGACTTCCCGCTCTCAAGCAGGAACTGAATATAGATTACACGGTCGCGAATGGTGAGGGGATGACCAATGGATTCGGCATCGGCAAGCAGCATTCGCTCCAGCTTGGAAAGCTCGGCGTGGACCTGGTGACAGGCGGTGAAAAGCTCTTCTACAAGGTAGATATGGTGGACTTCATCGCCCATGCGTCATTCATACTCCGTCCGGCGAACTACCCTCCTGCATGTCCAGGAAGAAGCTATAAGATCGTGACGCTGAAGGACAGGAAGTTCCTCTTCATAAGCCTGCAGGGAAACGCGCTGCTGACACGGCAGAACCTCCAGAACGCGTTTTCATCCGCAGATCTCCTGCTGAAGAAGCTGACGGAGAAGGAACCTGGAATCATCCCCGTGGTCATCTTCCATGCGGCGGCGACCGCCGAGAAGCGGACGATGTTCTTCTTCCTCGACGGGAAGGCGGCAGCGCTCATAGGCACCCACACCAAGGTGATAAGCGCGGATGAGACGGTAAGCGAGAACGGCCTGGCCTACATCAGCGATAACGGTAGGGTCGGCTCATTCATGTCAGTCGGTGGCTTCGATCCCGCGACCGAGATCAGCAAGCTACGCTCCCAGCTTCCGGTAAGGAGCCAGGAGTGCTGGGATGATGGCATGATACAGGGAGCAGTCGTCACGATCGATGAGGAGAGCGGCAGAAGCACGGCCATCGAGCGCGTGATGAAGAGGGTCCAGATACGAAGGCCGGAGGCACATGATGAGAAAGGAAGTAACGATTCAGCAAGCTGACGGCGAGAGGATAACCGCAGGCTGCGACAGAAGCGCGTGCGAAGGATGCAAGGGATCGTTCTTCTGCACATCCAAGAAGGCTTCCTTTGAAGTCCTCAATCCAGAGAAGATCGACCTTTCGGCCGGAGACACGGCAGAGATAGACATGCCATCATCGAAGACCCTGTTCTCCGTCTTCATGTCACTGGGACTGCCACTGCTGATGTTCCTTCCAGGGTACTTCATCACCACGCTCATCACAGAGAGCGAGGGACTGAGATTCCTGGGAGCGATGGCGGGTGTCGCGATCGGATTCGGCATAGCCGCTATCTACTTCCACGCGAAGAAGAAGGAATACATGCCCCGTGTGATAAGGAAGGTCAGATGAGGAAGGCCCTCCCCCTGCTGCTTCTGTCGATACTCCTCGCATCATGCTCATTCGTCACCGATGATGGCGAGAGGAGCGAAAAGGCCAAGGTTCCGGACATCATCCTGGAAGGAGCCAGATACACCCTCGGGCAGAGCGGCGAGGAGCCGATATTCATCACCAGCAGCCGCATGACGTTCTACAGCGCCGACGAGAGAGCGACAGCAGAGGACATGAGCTTCGTGCAGTATGACAGCGAGGGGAACGTGACCCTTGAAGGCCGCGCCGATCATGCGGATATAGACACAGGAACGAGATCGATGGATCTCTCGGGAAGCGTAAGGCTTGAACAGAGACGGAACGGGATGCTCATAGAGGCAGAGGCCCTGTCATTCAGCAGTTCCACGGAAGAGGTAGAAGCAGAAGGCAGCGTATATGTCAGATCAGATGACGGAGAGTTCCGCGGAAGAGGATTCAAAGGAGATCTCCGGGAAGACGCATACTCGTTCCAGAGCATCGAGGAGGGAATTTTCGCGATATGAGAAGAATGATTTTGATCCTTACCCTCTCCATGGCATTGCTGTCGACGGTGGCAGCTGATGATACTATATCATTCAACGGAGGCAGTAGCTCGATAGTCCTCAGGGAAGGCCGCGAGAATGTGGTACTCTCGGATGGAGCGAGCGTGGATGTCGGCTCGATGAGGATATCCGCTGATACCATAACCCTCTCAGGCGAGGGATGGACGAGGGTCGAATGCTCAGGCCACGCCATGATAGCCGATGAGGAGAGAGGCATCTCGATAGAGACCGAGAGCGTCTACTACGACAGGGAGGAGGAGCGCATCCTCATCTCCACGTGGTATGAGATAGAGGACACCGTCAACGTGGTCTCTGCGACCGGGGCGTCGCTTGAGTACAGGCTCGATGAGGAGCGCCTGCAGCTCGATAAGAACGTCATGCTTCTTAAGGATACCGACAGTGGTATAATGAGGTGCCAGGCGGAGAGCGTAGTCTTCTCCAGGGAGGAGAACAGCCTGGAGCTGAGAGGTGCCGCCACGGTATACTGGGACGGAGATGAGTACGGCGCGGAGGTGATCAGGGTCGACCTCAACACGGACTCCATCACGCTTGAAGGAAGGATCAGAGGAAACATAAATGGCTGAGCTGAGCGCAGAGAACCTCTCCAAGTTCTATGGGAAGAAGCACGTAGTCAAGAACGTAACCTTCTCGATGTCCTCTGGTGATATAACAGGGCTGCTAGGACCGAACGGCGCGGGAAAGACGACATCGTTCTATATGATCGTAGGCTTCATAAAGGCCAATGGCGGCCATGTGCTTATCGATGGCACGGACATAACGCAGATGCCGATGCATAAGCGCTCGCGGCTCGGGCTTGCGTACCTGCCTCAGGAGGCCTCGATCTTCCGCAAGCTCTCCGTGGAGGACAACATCCGTCTGGTACTTGAGACACAGAAGGGGCTCTCCCGCTCCGAACGCTCTGATATGCTTGAGCGCCTTATATCCGAATTCGGCATCGATAAGGTACGCAAGCAGTATGGATACACGCTCTCTGGCGGAGAGAGGCGCAGGACGGAGATCGCGAGGGCGCTTGCCACCAGCCCTAAGTTCCTGCTTCTTGATGAGCCATTCGCGGGAATCGACCCAAAGGCCGTCTATGAGATCAAGCAGATCATCAGGCGGCTTGCGGATAACGGGATCGGCATACTGCTTACAGACCATAACGTGCGTGATACGCTTGAGATAACCACGACCGCCCACATCATCTCGGAGGGAGAGATCCTCGTCTCGGGAACGAAGGAAGAGCTGCTCAATAACGAGAGAGCCAGGGAGATCTATTTCGGCAGGGATTTCGACAAGGAGGAGTGATGAACCAGAGGCTGGGACTGGATATCTCCATGCAGCAGCAGCTGAAGATCAACGCGCAGCTGCTGCAGACCATGGAGACGCTTACCCTCTCCTCCCAGGAGCTTAAGGAAAAGGTCGAGAAGGAAGCGGAGACCAATCCTGTCATGATCCTCCACGACAAGGATGCCTCATATGACAGCCTCTCACAGCGATACAGGAGCGCGACCGATAGAAGCGACAGCTACTCAGACAGCGAACCTTATGACAGCGATGAGGAAAGGCCCAACTGGATAGAAGGCATGGTCGGAGAGAAGGAGGACCTGAAGAAGCATCTACTGAAGGAACTCGGGATGCTCTCTCTTCCTGATAATGTAAGCAAGGCCGCATCGACGCTCATAACCGCGATGGATCGCAATGGCTTCCTGGG
This sequence comes from uncultured Spirochaetales bacterium, assembly GCA_949299185.1. Classification (GTDB taxonomy): domain Bacteria; phylum Spirochaetota; class Spirochaetia; order Sphaerochaetales; family Sphaerochaetaceae; genus Ornithospirochaeta. The sequence goes on along the minus strand of CASFZR010000004.1, from coordinate 39,279 downwards.
CCCCGATCCGGAGTCACTGCTCCCAGATGACGAGAAGCCGTTTCTCGATGATGCCCTTAATGCCGTGCGTTCCCTCGATCCCTCCGGCGTCGGAGCCTCCGACTGGAAGGAAAGCCTGGTGCTTCAGGCCGAGGCAAAGGGCATGAAGGGGGATGAGCTGAGGCAGTTCAGCCAGCTTGTCGACACGCAGCTTGATAACCTCCGCGCGGGAAAGATCGACACGATAGCCAAGGCACTCGGTGTCGAAAGGGAGGATGTCGAGGCCTTCGTCGTGTTCCTGAAGACGCTCACGCCCTTCCCCGGCCGCGAATACAGCAGCGAGTATGACAACCTCGTCGTGCCTGAGCTGTCGATAAAGACCATAGACGGAGTCCTCACGCTATCGCTGAATCGTGATGCGATTCCCCTCCTGGAGATCGATAGTAGCTACGAGAGGATGCAGGAGGAGCTGAAGAAGGATAGGACGCCAGAGGGCAAGGAAGCGGCAAGGTACCTGAAGGAGAAGATCGCGAGCGCGGTATCGCTGAAGAACCAGATCGACGCCAGAAGCTCCGCCCTGCTGCGCCTCGGATCGTTCCTGATGGAACGCCAGCATGATTTCTTCACCAGCGGACCGGTGTTCCTGAAGGCTCTGACGATGAAGGAGGCCGCAGACGCCATAGGCGTCCATGAGGCGACGGTGAGCCGGCTGGCCGCCTCCAAGTACGTCGACACTGATTTCGGCATCTATCCTATCAGGATGCTCTTCTCCAGCCAGGTATCATCATCGGGAGATGAGAACTACTCGAAGAATGCGGTGAAGGAGATCATCCGGAAGATCATCGAAGACAATGACACGGGAAAGGCCCTCTCTGACCAGAAGATCAGCGACATGCTTGCCGAGCGTGGCATAAAGGCCGCCAGACGCACCGTCGCTAAGTACCGCAAGGAACTGGATATAGACTCATCATTCGACAGGGCCCGATGATAGACCCCGTACACTACGATTCCTTTTGTACTCCCGGAAAAGCTGGGTTATAATCTAAGCAACAAGGAGGAACGCCATGAATCTGACATTCAGAGGTATAGGATTCACCCCAGACGATGAGGATAGGGAATTCCTTGACAAGAAGCTGAAGAAGCTAGGATTCGCAGATGACTACCTGCAGGATCTCGATATCGTGGCAAGGAAGGAGTCGAAAGGCATCGGATTCCACATAGATGCGACGCTGCACTTCTCCTGGAAGAAGGAGAAGGTCGTCTCACAGGATTCCTACGAGCTACATGAAGGCATCGAGCTGATTGCCGATAAGATACAGGCGGCTGCAAAGAAGGAGAAGGAAAAGACGATGGGCATCTAAGCCATCGTCTATCGCAAGAAGCGGCAGGCAGCGATGCCTGCCTTATCTTTTAAAGCCCGAAGAGCGAGGAGAAGCCCAGCCAGACGGCTATTATCACAGCGGCGGCGAGTGTCATCACGACTCCCCTCTTCGCCAGATCCCCAGGGGTGAACGCTCCGGATGAGAACGGGATCACGTTCACAGGGCTGGATGTCACCACGATGAACGCGAGAGCCGCGGAGAATATGCAGGGAGCGACAAGCGACCAGGAGTCCATGCCAAGTGAGAACGATAGCGTGATCATTATCGGGACAAGGAGGATGCCGGCGACGGTATTGCTGCTGAACATGATCTTCAGCACGGATACCGTGATAACGATGTAGAACACGCGGATGAACACGTTTGACCGCAGCAGCGACGGAACGAAGAGGATATTGGCCATCCACTCCGCGACGCCTGTCGAGAACAGCACATTCCCCAGCAGAAGACCACTGCATATGAGGATGATCGAATCCCAGTTGATGCTCTTGATCGAGTCCTTCCAGCTCATCACGTCGATGCCGGGGAAGAAGAGGATCACGGCGGCAAAGAGCGCGACCATGTGGCTCGATATCCCTATCACAGAGCCAAGTACCCAGAGGATCATCGCGAGGACGAAATCCGCGAGTAGGAAGCCCTCCTGCCTGCCGAATGGAGGCAGTGAGCTATCGATGGCAAGCGGAGTCGGATCGCTGATCTCCCGAGACAGTATGAACCACCCCGCGACAAGGAGCGTCAGGGCGATAGGCACGCCGATAAGCATCCAATGGCCGAAGCTTATGGATACGCCGGCATACTGCTCAAGGTACGTGACGGCAACGAGATTGGAACCTGTGGCGATAGGCGTCGCGACACCGCCGAACGCAGGCCCCCAGGCTACTCCTATCATGAGCGTCCGGGCAAGCTGCTTATAATCGGCCCTGCCCTCTGCCTGGCTGAGGATAGCTGACGCCAGCGGGAAGATTATCGCGGCGGCGGCTACCTCCGTGACCCACATGGCAAGGAGCGTCCCTGCCAGCATAAGACCGAGTAGCACCTGACGGGGCCTATTGCCGAAGATACTGAATATCAGCACGGCGATGCGCTTTCCGAGCGCCGTCTTCTGGAACGCGCTTCCAAGCAGCAACACTCCCAGGAAGAACACGAACGTGCTGTCGCCGAAGCTCGCCTTCACCGCGTCCGAGAACCCCATAAGCCCGAAGAGCGGTATGAGGATAAGCAGCGAGAGAGAGACTACGGACATCGGCGCGAGCTGGAAGCACCAGCTCACGACGGCATAGATCAGCAATGCAATGGCGATAAGGCCTTCAGCCCCGCCTCCGAACTGGATGGCCAGGCTTATCCTTTCTGCAGATAAGCCCGTCACCAGCACCAGAAGCAGGAGCAGATAGAAGACTATCGATCTTCTCTTCATAGCAGGGTCCTTAAAGGGTAATCGACTTCAGGTCCTTCACGATCTCAGAGACAGCTCCTTCCACGGGAAGCCTCTCAACGCTGCTGGCTGCGACGAAGCCGACGGCTATCGTCTTCTCGACGACCTTCCTCACGTCATCAGGTGAGACGATCGGGCCGCCATGGCACATCGTTATGATGCTAGGCTTCACCTTCTTGGCTGCGGAGAGTATCGCCTCCGTCTTCTCGATAGCGGCATCGAGGGGGCTGACCTTCGTCACTCCCACGTCCCCGCCTGCCGTAAGTCCGACATGGGACACGATGATATCTATATCGGACTCGGCTAGTATCACGGCCTCTTCCGGGTTATAGCAGTAGGCCATGGTGAAGAAGCCGAGCTTCTTGGCAAGCACGAGGCTCTCGACCTCCCTCTTGAAGCCGAGGTTGACCTGCTCCAGCTCCTGCCTGATCGGCCCCGAGAGCTTTCCGATCGTCGGGAAGTTTATCACGCCGCTGTAGCCGATCGTCTTGAGGGATGTGAGGAACTCCTCCATGTCCCTGGTCGGATCGACGCCATAGATACCAGCGACGACAGGCGTCTTCTTCGCCATGTTCAGAATCTGGTACTTGCCCATATCATAGACGATCTGGTTGGCATCCCCTATCGGCAGGTTTCCCGCGATGCTCGCGATACCGTTCATCCTATACTGTCCGGAGTTGTAGACGATGATCAGGTCCGCACCGGCCTTCTCCTCAACACGGGCCATCAGGCCGTTTCCGGCAGCGGCGGCAAGTACGAGCTTACCGCTATCTATGCATGCATTGAGGTTCTTGATGACCTCTTCACGATCGAATCTCATTTCATCTCCTTTCCATCAGATCGAGGAACCGCGCCAGCACCGCCTCCGCGAAATCCTCATCATTGATGTGCCTGTCGATCTTCTCGACGGCGACGTTCTTTCCTATATGACCCTCAAGCTCATCGGCGAATGCCTTGTCGGCCGCAGGATCCCAGAACACCTTTCCCTCTGAATCGACGTTATCGAAGCCACGGGTCGGGATGATCACCTCGGTCAGTCCTGGCTGGGATGGATTCAGACGCTCGGCGAAGAGCCTCGCCGCGGCCTTCATGTCCGCAATGTCTGCCCTCATCTTCACCGAGGCCGGACTATGCTTATAGAGCGTCCTAGCCTTCTGGGCGTCGGTAAGGGAGTCCTCCGTGCCGAGGTTTATCATCTCAAGCGCTCCAGGAACCACGATGTATGGGATACCCTTCTCCACCGCGCCGCGGAGCCTTTCCTCTCCTACTGGATATATACCTCCGGCAACCTCGTCGATCACCTCCGTCGTCGTTATATCCAGGGCTCCCGCGAAGTAGCCCTCGCGGATCATCTTCTCCATGATCTTGCCACCTGAGATGCCTCTGGCATGGAAGATCAGGACCTCATAGCCCAGAGCCTCCAGACGCGCGGAAAGCCTGTCCACGCATGGCGTGGTGACACCGAAGCATGTAATGGCGACGGCCTTCTTCTGCCCACCCTTCTCAAGAGGCTTCGTATCGAGCATACCGCTTATGATGGATGCGGCCTGAGAGAGCATGAAGCGCGTGAGGAAGTTGAGGTTCTGCACATCCACCACCGGATTCAGGAGGAGGATATCCTCCCCCTGGACGTACGGCAGGGTGTTGCCGGATGCCATCGTCGTGACGATGAGCTTAGGCACTCCGATCGGGAGCGTGTGCATGGCAGCAGAAGCCATGGTGGTTCCGCCGGATCCACCCAGCGACACGATGGCGTCGAGACCGCCGTTGTCGTAGAGTTCCCTTACCACGCGCTTGAGACCGCTCGTCATCATTCCGATCGCCTCGCTGCGGACCTTGGAGCTGAGGATCCTATCGAGGTTCTCCCCTGCCACCTCGGCCTGCGTCACGGCAACGCCTTCCGGGCTTGGACGGCTCATTCCCATGTCCACGATACAGACCGTCAGCCCCTTAGCCTCCATCTCCTTCTTGAAGAAGAGCGCCTCGTTGGCCTTGGTGTCCATCGTCGAGCATAGGACTACGGTCTTAGCCATATCTACCTCCGATCAGGCAGCCTTGACTGCCGGTCCCTGCTTCCTGGACTTGATGATCTGGGATACCAGAAGCACGATGAAGCAGGCCAGTCCGATGAAGTCGAAGACATAGACAGGGACAAGAAGCCCGATGGCTCCGACGATAGCGATGATCCTCTCGAAGATCGAGAACTTCGTCCTCAGGTATCCCTCGATCGCGCTTATGAAGCAGAAGAGGAACGCGATGAGCATCAGTACCGCCCATGCCCACTGACCAGCGGTTCCCTGCAGCAGGAGCTCAGGCCTGTAGAGGAAAAGGAACGGAATGACGAATCCCATGATTGCAAGGCGCATACCTATCAGACACGTCTTAAGGAAGTTCGCTCCGATAAGACCGGATGCAACAAGTCCTCCGATAGCAACAGGCGGTGTGAGTGCGCTCATCTCCGCAAAATAGAACACGAAGAAGTGTGCCACGACCACAGGAACACCGAAGGAGATAAGGGCAGGCGCGCCAAGGAGGGCTGCAAGGACATATGCAGATCCAGAAGGCATGCCCATTCCGAAGAGCGTACATGTGATAGCGATTACGATAGCCAGGATAAGGAGGTTGTCGCCGGCGAGCGAGAGCGCGAACTGGCTGATCTTCGATGACAGTCCAGTGGAGGTCATCATGACGACTACGATACCCATGCAGGCCATGACCATGGCGATGGAGGCACAGGTCCTTGCGCCATTGTCGAGACCATTGCAGATCTTGACGATGAAGGACTTGAGAGGATTCTCCTCCTTCTCCAGGAACTGCTGTACAAGTCCTACCACGAGCATGCAGAGGATCGAGTAGACAAGCGCCTTCTGGGCACTCTCACCCATGACCATCAGGCCGACCAGGACCACGAGAGGCACGAGGAAGACGAGGAGGCTGACGAACGAACTCTTGAACTCAGGCATCATCTCCTGCTTGAAATCCTCATCACCCATCTTCAGTGTCCTGATATAAGCGCTGAGCATGATACCGAAGTAGTAAAGCAGTGCCGGCGTGAAGCCGATGAACACGAGGTTGATGTACGGGATACCCGTCCACGACGCGATGATGAATGCCGCGGCGTTCATGACAGGAGGCAGGATGGCTCCACCGGTAGAGGCAGCGGCCTCGGTAGCGGCGGTGAACTCCTTGCTATATCCCTTCTTGAGCATCAGAGGCATACATACAGAGCCAGTGAGCGTGATGTTGGCCGCGACGCTTCCGCTGATCATGCCGATAAGGCCTGCAGAGATGATCGTGACCTGAGCAGTACCGGAACGCACCTTGCTTCCGACCTTCATCGCGACGCTCATGATGGCGTTGATGGCGCCGAAGGCATCAAGCATACCACCGAAGATCGTGAAGAGGACGATCGTATAGGCGCTGACAGACGCGAGCATGCCGTAGATACCATCGAAGTTCGTCGTCACGTATGTGATAAGGCGCGGGAACGAGAGGCCTGCATGGAAGAACGGATCAGGAAGATACGGTCCGAAGTAGCCATACAGCAGCGCGATGACGGCGATGATAGGGATGACGAGTCCCCAGGTCATCTTCGTCGCGATCATGATGAGGATGAGCATGCTCAGTCCGCTGAGGACCTTGTTCATCGGAGGCGTTCCGAACGCTGTCATGAACTGCGTGTAATGGAAGTGTATATACACGCCCGTGATGATGCTGGCGGCCAGCATGACCAAGAGCAGGATGTCACGGATGCCTATCTTGTTGTTCTTGAGCTTCATCCCCTGCAGGCAGACGATGATGAGCGAGAGCGTCAGGTGGATGTTTATATGCTGTCCAGCCTGGAATATCGTGAAGTTAGCAGCCACGAGATGGTAGATACCCATGATGACTGCGACCACATATGTGATCCTATCGATTGTGAGAGCCAGGCCTTCCTTCTTCTTTTCAGGTTCCTGAGTCTGGACGACGGCTTCTTCGGCCATATTATTCCTCCTGTTATAGGAAATTTCGATATGACATACCTCCGCAGGTGGATGGTCCTGCGGCGGTATGCATGTTATGGAGTATCAGTGAATCAGATCACTCGCCGTATACGGTGAACGTATCCTTCCAGTAACCGGCTTCCTTAAGCGCCCTTGCTGCGCCCGGATGGAACGGTACGGACTCTATGCAGACGTTCGTGCATACATCCTCGAAGCCGTTGAAGTAGACAGAGGTGTTCTTGAGGGTATCGAGATGCTCGAGAACGGCCTTGGTGTACTGGTACATCGTCTCCTCTGGGACAGAGGCGTCAGCGACGATAAGACCGGAGTTGGTCGGGCAGAGGATCTCAGTGCCCTCTGGGATGGACTCCTCCTCAGCATGGGTGAGGTAGCCACCGCCGACACCAGCGTTCATCTCGGTGATCTTGTCGACGATCTCAGGATCGAGGGAAAGGAGGCGGATGCCATCGGTAGCCTTAAGCTCGATGAGGCCGCTGATAGGAGAACCGTTGGACCATGAGCCTACGAAGGTATCGAGACGGCCATCCTTAAGAGCGGTATAGCCCTCGTTCCAGGTGAAGTTGTCGAGCCTGATGCTGTCGCTTATGCCATAGGCATCGAAGACGAGGTTAAGGACGGAAGCAGTGGAGGATCCGACAGGGGAAAGTCCGACACGCTTACCGGCAAGATCCTCATAGGACTCGATATCAGAGTCAGCGATGACGACCATCGGAAGATCCCAGATAACGAATCCGAAGCACTGAAGCATATGCTCTGGAGCGATCGGATGGCCCTCGAAGAGGTTCTGTCCGTTGATGGCGTCGATCAGGTCGACCGTACCTGCGAATCCAGCCTGGATATCACCGGACTCAAGGAGATACAGGATCTCTGCGCCGCCGGCTGTCGTGACAGTGGAAGTGCGGACATCGGTATTCGAATTGACGACAGAGGAAATAGCCTCGACGACGACGTTATCGGTTCCGCCAACGGAACCTGTTCCGACATTAAGGATGCTAGAGCGAGCCTTGCTCTCACCGGCTCCACCGGCGAATACGGATGAGAGAGCCATCAATACTACGAGAACAATAGCGATATACCTTTTCATGGTATCCCTCCTTTTTTTCTTGGCTGGGTATCGGCATCTGCCTGCACCTTCCAGCCTGCTGCCTACTTCGTGCAGGTTCCATGCCAAATACACGAAAACTCCTTATTCCCCTGATTTCAGGTCATTCAAATCATGAGTGAAAGAGAAGTTGCCCAATCGATATTAAATTGCGCATACCAAAAGTAATCACAACGTTCATGTTTCACAATGTTTCAAAATCGTGAAACATGTTTCATAAATGTTGCACTCATCAGGAAAGGTCCCTGAATCTACGCCAGAGGGTCGTCCTCGATATCCCGACCATCGCGGCGAACTCGGCGAGGGTGCTGCCAGACTGGACGAACTCCTCATAAAGGGCACGCGTGTCGATGTTCCTCAGCTTCCGCTTGCTATCCGTGGCCATCTCCGCAGGACGCTCCTTCTGCCCTGGGATATCGACGGCCATTACCGCGTCCGCGTCGATATGCCTGGAGCCATTGAGGATCAGGATACGCTGCGCGACATTCCTCAGCTCCCTGACATTGCCAGGCCAGGCGTATGAGCGCAGAAGCGAAAGAGCGTCATCCCCTATCGTCGGCACGGAAAGGCTCATCTCAGAGGCGAACTGCTCGATGAAGCAGCGGAATAGCTTTGATATATCCCCGGGACGCTTACGAAGCGGCGGCATATTGATGGTAAGGAGATTGATCCTGTAGTACAGGTCGCTTCGGAACATCCCCTTATCAACCAGCGCCGGTATATCCTGATTGGTGGCGCACATGACACGCACATCGACAGGGATGACATCGCTGCCGCCGACACGCCTCACCTCCTCTTCCTGAAGCACCCTCAGGAGCTTCGCCTGAAGGGCGACAGGAAGCTCCCCTATCTCATCGAGGAAGATCGTGCCGCCGTGGGCAAGCTCGAAGAGTCCCGCCTTTCCGCCCTTCACCGCTCCGGTGAACGCGCCTTCGACATATCCGAAAAGCTCTGATTCAAGGAGATCAGGGGAGAGGGAGGCGCAGTTTATGGCAACGAACGGGCCATCCTTGCGCCGGCTGGCGTTATGCATGGACTGGATCATCAGCTCCTTTCCGGTTCCCGTCTCGCCGGTGATAAGCACGTTGCAGTCGGACTGGGCGTACCTGATGGCCTTGGCTATCAGCATGCGCATGCCCATATCCTCGGTGAGGATATCAGAGAATGTATAGCGAGCGATAAGACCGCCCTCTCCGCTCCTTCTTCCCTTTCCCACTGCCGAGAAATGTGTGATCGTCTGTATCGATATGATCGCCGCCCCGCCGATTATCGAGGAGATGGGGCGCTGGGAGATTATCACATCCTGATCCATCAGGCGCTGTACCGATTCCATCTCCACATCCTTCTCTATCGTCTCCTCGATGAGGCCTTCAGGGAAGAGCGAGGAGACAGATGTTCCCAGGAGCGGACGGGAGAAGAACGAATCCGCCGCGGCATTGGAGGATAGCACCACCATGTTCCTGTCCACGGCAAGGATGGAGAACGGAAGCTCCTCCATGATCGTACGATAGAACCCTGCTCTCAGCCTCTCGCTCTCCATGATGCGGGCGGCGGCTATCGCCTCCTTCACCGCGCGAAGGATCGCGGAATCCTCAAGCCCTATCCCGGAGAACCGTATGCCGCGCATCTCGCAGAAGGCCCTGAGATAGCCTCCACCCACAAGCACGTCATACCCATCGGCTATAAGCTCATCGGCGATCGCGCTCATGGCCTTCTCGTTCCTAGCCTCGCGAATCGAGACTTCGAATCCCGAGAGACGCCGGATCACGTCCTCATCGGCGATCGTCGCCTCAGGCACGATACAGCCCACGCGCACGTCACGTCCATACTCGGAAAGCACGCGGTCAAGCGCCTCCATCAGGCCATTGGCGCTGGTATCGAGGGCGATGATATGCAGCGAAGGATAACGCATCCTCATCGCATAGTAGGTCATGCCGCGCGCGACCACGATGTCATACTTGCTTGCCGGGTCGATATCCCCCGGATTGGTTCCATAGAAATGCGCGAGAGTGAACTCCACCCCATCGCACTCGCAGGCGTCTATTGCCTTGAGGAATCCCTCCTCCAGCTCCTTATATGGTATTATCACGAGAACACGGATCATCACAGTGAAGTCTACCATCTAAGGCCATGCTTCTGCACGGAAAATCGCACAGAGGCCCTATTGTCCATCGCCATTTCTCCTGTGCTATACTCACAGCATGAGCGAATTCACCGTCCTGGACCTGCTTGATCTCGATCTTAAGGAACATAACCACCTACAGCTTAAATGCATAGCCGGACGATCTGGGCTGTCCAGAACGATACAGAATTCCAAGATATCGCGGCCGGGGCTGGCGCTCACGGGCTACTTCGTCGATTTCTCCGGCCACTCGCTGCAGCTCATCGGACGCAATGAGCAGTCCTACATAGAGCTTCTCGAGAAGAAGAACGACTACGCCAACATCGAAAGGCTGTTCAGCTTCCATCCCCCCTGCGTGATATTCGTAGGCGGCTACAGGCCATCCGACCACTTCATCGAGATCGCTGAGAAGAACGCCACGGCAATCCTGACGACGGATCTGGAATCCTCCGCCTTCTCCCGCAGGCTCTACTCCATGCTCGATGAGGTATTCGCTCCATCGATGACGATACACGGCGTGCTTGTCGAGGTCTACGGCATCGGCGTGCTGATCACGGGAGACAGCGGAGTCGGAAAGAGCGAGACGGCGCTTGAGCTTATCGAGAGGGGCCACAGGATAATCAGCGATGACACGGTCAAGCTCAAGAGCGTGGCCGACAGCTATCTCATAGGATCTGGAGAGAACCCGATGCTGGCCCATCATATGGAGATAAGGGGACTAGGGATAATAAACATCACCAACCTCTTCGGAGTCGGAGCCATCAGGGAGAAGAAGCAGGTGCAGCTTTCCGTGGAGCTTGAGACCTGGGACAGCTCAAAGCAGTATGACAGGATCGGTGACAGCCTCACGGCGACATATCTTGGGGTATCCATACCGAAGATCGTGCTTCCGGTACGTCCCGGACGCAATGTCCCCATCCTCATCGAGACCGCGGCGAGGAACGAGAGGATGAAGACGCTCGGATACTACTCGACGCGCGAGTTCGACCAGAGCGTGCTGAAGTGGCTTGAGAGCGAGACTGCGAGGAGGATGTACTTCTCCAGCGATGATATAGAGGAGTCCGGAATTGACAAGTAAGGAACTGATTGTCCTGAACAGGGCCGGAATACACGCGCGTCCGGCGGCGCAGATCGCGATGAAGGCATCTGGCTATGCCTCCGATATCTCCTTCGAGCGGGATTCGATGAAGATCAACGCGAAGTCGATCATGGGGATAATAACGCTTGGCGCGACCTATAAGACGAGCATACTGTGCATATGCGACGGTCCTGATGAGGATGAGGCGATGAAGGGCATGGAGGAACTCTTCGCCTCGCGTTTCGAGGAAAAGTGAAAGAGCTGAGCGCACGGCAGAAGGAGATCCTCTCCTTCATCAGGGGATATATCGATGAGAATGGGATATCCCCATCATTCGCGGAGATAGCAGAGGCCTTCTCCTTTTCCATTCCTGCGGCTCACTACGCGGTGGAGGCCCTGGTGAGGAAGGGCGCCATCGGCCGCGATGGAAGCCTTGCCCGATCGATCACGCTCTCTCCTGCCGAGAGGGATGAGAGGGAGAACCTGCCAGTTCCGCTCTTCCCGTCCGAACCCCTGCCAGAGGAGCTGTCAGGCGAGGCTGCGACAGGAGCCTGGATATATGAGAGGAAGGCCCTGGTCGATGATTCCTCCTTCGCCTTCCGTGTCACCTCGGAATCGATGAAGGACGGAGGCATCCTTCCCGGGGATATAGCGCTGATGACAAGGGACACCAGCCGGCTGCATAATGGAGCCATCGTCCTTGCGGATTCAGGAGAAAGCAACGAGAGGATGGAACTCAGGCGCTACCACCGGCTTCCCAGCTACACGCTGCTCATACCTGAGAATGAGATAATGGGAGAGCGCAAGAGCATGTTCGTTACCGTCTATGGCATACTCATCTCGATAAGGAGGTCCTATGAACTACCTGCTGCTAGGTCCTGAGGAAGGAGAGAAGAACGAGTGGCTGAAGGCCGAGAAGGCGCGGGTACTCAAGGCCCATCCCGATGCGGAGGTCCATCTCTTCTATGTCGGAGATGATGATGGAGAGGCCATAGGCTCGGTGCTGTCGCAGAGTTCCCTCTTCTCCTCATTCCGCTATGTCGTCATCAGGCAGTATGAGAACAGGTCAGGATCCAGGGACAGCGTCACTGCCGCGATAACCTCCTACCTCTCCTCCGGCCAGGAGGACGCTGAACTGGTCATCGTCTCCTCCGAGAGGTCTAGCACGAAGATACCCAAGGCCGTGCTGGATGGCATCGGCAAGGAAAACGTAAGGATGTTCTGGGAGATGTTCGAGAACAAGAAGAGGGAGTGGATCATCTCCGCATTCCGCAAGGAAGGCTTCTCCATCCGTCCCGACGCGATAGATGAGATCCTCTTCTCCACGGAGAACAATACCCAGGACATGAAGAACCTTGTCTCATCCCTGGCCCTCTACTTCCATGCCTCTTCCCCGGGGAAAGGGGAGATAAGCATCGATGACATAGAGGCATATGCGATCAAGACGCGCGGCGAGGATGGATACACGCTATTCGCGGCCATCGCTGAACGGGACCTTGAGCACGCCATCCTGATCATCAAGACGATCGCGGAGAGCGACTCATATGGTACCATCAGAGCCCTTAGCGTGCTGGTATCACGCTTCCGGCTCCTCGAAGCCTGCCTGCAGATGAAGAGAAGAGGCCTCTCGATGGATATGATCGCGAAGGATGCCGAATACCTTTCCCCCTACCCGTCCTCATTCAAGGAGAAGGGAATAAGGAAGAAGGAGATTCCCGTGATGGCGAAGGCGATGCAGAACTACAGCGAGGAGAACGTAAGAAGCATCATACAATACCTCGGACGCATGGACAGCGAGATCAAGAGCGCCTCATCGGAGATGCAGATGATAGCCCTGATATCGCTTATCCATACGATAATAGTCGAGAACGGCAAGGAACCGACCATCGATCTCCTGTCATCTCCGCTGGATATAGTAATCTAGAAATTCAGCTTATGAAGCACCCGCTCGGCAACCGGAAGCGGTATCTTCGCTCCGCTCGCCAGCTCCTGAGGGGAAAGGGATAGTATAGCCTCGACAGAGCCATAGGCCTGCATGATGCGCCGAGAACGCTCAGGTCCGATGCCTTCGATCGATTCCAAGAGCGAGAACGAAGCTTCCTTGCTGCGCATCCTCTGGTTGAATGACGTGGCGAAGCGATGGCACTCATCACGTAGCGCGATAAGCACCCTCAGCCCCGGATCGCTATGATCGAGCAGGAGCGATGGCCTATCACCGGGGAACACGATCTCCTCATGCTCCTTGGCTAGCCCCACCACGGGGAAATCTAGGCCGATGGATGAGAGCGCGTCGAGAGCGGCGCTTACCTGCCCCTTGCCTCCATCGACCATCAGCAGGTCAGGCAGCTCCGATCCTTCGTTCACGAGCCTCTGATAGCGCCGTCCTACAGCCTCCCTCATCGATTGGAAGTCATCGATGCGTCCATCGAGGGACTTCATCGAGAAGTGGCGGTATTCCTTATTGGACGGATTGCCATCACGGAACACGATCAGAGACGCGACGGTATACTTTCCTGAGAGCTGGGCTATATCGAAGCCCTCTATATGCCGGGGAAGCACCGGAAGCCCCAGCTCCTCCTGCAGCTTCTCCAGAGAGGCAGTATTATCCACATCACGGAGCCTCTTCTCAACGTCACGCGAGGCGTTTTCCGCCGCCATGCGGAGTATCCTGTAGTGCTTTCCCTCCTTGGGAACGGTTATGTATATGGGAGTCTCAAGCTCTGATGAGAAGTATCTCGCGATAAGCTCGGTATCGATCTCGCATGAGACGAATATCTCTCCGGGGAGGTTATCGCCATCACCGTAGTACTGGACGAGGAACGACATGAGCGTCTCGGTCTCATCCGAGAGGCATTCGGCACGGTACAGGGCCTTGCCTATCAGGCGTCCGGAACGGAACTGCATGATGGAGATCGTCGAAAGATAGCTCCGCATCTCTATCGCGATGTAATCACGGCTATCGGTGGTGAAGTCCTGGACCATCTGGTTCTTCTGCATCACCGTGAGCGCCTTGAGCTGATCACGCTTACGGGCGGCTGTCTCGAAATCAAGCTCCTTCGAGGCACGGTACATCTCCTTCTCCACCTGCTTGATGAGCGAGGAGTCATCACCGGAGAGGAAATCCTCGATCTCCTTGATGTACCTATGATACTCCTTCTTGTCTATGGCGCCGATGCATGGAGCGGAACACTTATGGATATGATGGTAGAGGCAGGGCGTCTTACGTGGCTTCAATGGCCCCTGGCAGCGCCTGATGGGATAGTTGTCATCGACCATCCTCAGATACTCCTCCAGCCTCGATCCATCGGGATACGGACCAAAATAGAGTGAGCCATCGCGGATGACGCGGCGTGTCTTGAACACCCTAGGGAAATCCTCCTTGGTGATCCTTATCACAGGATAGCTCTTGCCATCCTTGAGGAGGATGTTGTAATGGGGGTTGTATTTCTTTATCAGGTTGTTCTCAAGGATCAGGGCCTCATACTCATTGCCTGTGATCACGAAGTCGATGGTATCTATCTTCTCTACCAGGGCGGCGGTCTTCACGTTCCTGCCCGGTAGGAAATATGAGGTGACACGGCGCTTGAGGTTCTTCGCCTTGCCGACGTATATCACCGTACCCTCGCTGTTCTTCATCAGATAGACACCTGGGTTATCGGGCATCTCCCTGGCCATCTGCCTCGCTTTCTCAGACATAGCTCTAAGATAGCCTTCTCACGGGTGTTGGACAACATCCCTCTTTGCTATAATCGTGGCGTGAAGGCCTTTGATGACATATTCAGCTATCTACCGCAGGATGTGAGGGATTCCCTCGATGCGCTGTTCTCACGCTATCATTTCACGGAAAGCCAGAAGCTTGAGATCGTGAAGGATGAGGCCGACCTCAGGCAATGGATGGAAGGCTCGTTCACCGCTCTGGCGGACTATGCTGCTATCGACAGCAGGAAGGATGGACGCAAGGGAGAGGCATACCTTGCGGCCATGAGGGAGTACATGGGGAAGCTGAGGGGATCGGAGACGGACTACTCATCATTCGCGCCATCCTCCCCTCCCCGCGCCAAGCATGGCATCCGCGATATCGATAAGCCGATCATCCTAGGTCGCTGTCCCTGCCCTGTCGATGGGGAGAAGACAAGGTGCTGCAACCTGCGCACGATGGACCCCATAGAGCAATGCGCGTTCTCCTGCGCCTACTGCTCGGTCCAGTCATTCTACTCAGAAGGCGAGATCCATACGATCAAGGATCTCCGAGACAGGCTTCTTTCCATGGAGATCGATCCATCGGTATGGCATATAGGGACAGGACAGGCATCAGATTCGCTCCTCCTTGGCGATGACAAAGGAACGCTGTCTGCGCTCACCGCATTCGCGGAGGCTCACCCTGACGTGATCATAGAGCTGAAGTCAAAGAGCGGCAGGGACGTGTTCCAGCATGGCTATCCGAGAAACATGTTCTTCTCCTGGAGCCTCAACGCGCCTACGATCATAGCGAAGGAGGAGCATCTCACAGCCTCGCTTGAAGAGAGGCTTGCCGATGCGGAAAGGGCCAGGGACAAAGGGAGCCTCGTGGGCTTCCATATCCACCCGATGGTCTACTTCAAGGGCTGGGATGAGGAGTATCCGAGGGTCGCTGAGGAGATCGAACGCCGTTTCTCGCCCGATGATATCTATGCGATAAGCATAGGCACGCTCACATTCACCAAGGCCGTGCTGAAGAAGCTCAGGCAGCGCGGAGCGGAGAGCCGGGTGCTGGAGATGGAGCTTGAGGAGGCTGCGGGGAAGTTCTCGTATCCACTGGAGACGAAGAGGCTGATGTTCCGCACGGTATATGACTCATTCTCCCCCCTCTTCCACAACAATGTCTTCTTCTATCTCTGCATGGAGGATCCTTCGCTGTGGCCTGAGGTGCTTGGAAGGGAGTATCCCTGCGATAAGGTCTTCGAAGAGGATATGAAGAGAAGCTACATGGCCAAGATGAGGAAACGCTAGATGTTCGTGGAAACCAATGGCACGAGGCTCTACTATGAGATGGAAGGGAGTGGCACACCACTCATCCTACTTCATGGCAACGGAGAGGATCATACGATATTCGCTCCGTCAATACGGATCCTTAGAGAGCATTTCACGGTCTACGCCATCGACACGAGAGGACATGGAGAGAGCGAGGAAAGCGATGATATCCACTACAGGACGTTCATGGAGGATATAAGAGGATTCATCGATGCACTGTCAATCAGGAAACCCATCATCTGCGGCTTCTCCGATGGAGCGATAACGGCCCTGATGCTTGCCTTCATCTACCCTGATATCCCAAGATCTATAATCTCCTCAGGGGCAAACACCACCCCTGACGGGCTAATAGAGGAGATGCAGGAGGAGATAAGGAAATGCTATGAGGCTACAGAAGATACCCTGCTCCGCCTGATGCTTGAGGAGCCATCCATCACACCTGAAGAGCTAGGGAAGATAACATGCCCCGTGCTAGTCACGGCAGGAGAGCATGATGCGGTTAAGCTTGATGACACAAGGCTCATCGCCCGTTCTATACCCCGCTCCCGCCTTCTAATCCTCAGCGGCGAGGATCATGCGTCATACATAGCAGGATCAGAGAAGATCGCCCGGCTGATACTCAAGGCCGAATCCTTCCTGCAATCCGATCTCGTATGATCGCTCCTTCCATCGCCTCAAGCGTCCTGTCCAATATGAACGAAGGACCGTCGATGCTGACATGCAGGACACGACCTTTTCCATAGTGTTCCGCATATAGTCCTCTCCTGTAGAAGCTACTTAGCAAAAAAACTTAGAAGCATGAAGGAAAATAGCTTAACTTCTAAGAATTATTGCTAAGTGCCCGATACCTTATCTAATATGACTCAGGTAAAGCTACTTCAAAGAACAGTCGGGAAAGGCGATTCCATGAGATAATACTTATAATCTTCTAAGATTAAATCTTGAAAGATTAAATATTGCGGTATTATACTTACTCCAGAGGATGAGATGTTCATAGGAAGGGACGAGGAGATCAAGCGGCTTGAGCGGATGTGGAATAGCGATAGATTCGAATTTGCCATAATCTATGGCAGGCGCAGGGTCGGAAAGACCACGCTCATAACGAATTTCGCAGAGGGAAGAAGATGCATATTCTTCGCCTGTCAGAAGGCGTCGCTTGAAGATAACCTTTCTGAGCTTTCTGCGCAGATCAGCCAGATGCTGGGGTACAGTGTCAGCTTCCGCTCATTCACCGAGGCCCTCCGGGCAATCACAGGCCTTGCGGAAAAGGAAAGGCTCTTACTCGTAATGGATGAATTTCCGTATCTTGCCAGGCAGGACGGTAATGCCATCTCTTCTATACTGCAGAATCTTATTGACCATGAAGGAAAGGAATCGAGGCTGTTCCTCATCATATCCGGGTCATCTATGTCATTCATGGAAGATGAGGTACTGGGTAAGGAGAGCCCTCTGTATGGGAGGGCTACGGCAATCTTCCGGCTTCTTCCATTCGACTATCTTATTTCCGGAAGATTCGTCCCTTCTTACAGCAATGAGGATAAGGCGCTGGTATATGGAATCACGGGAGGCATCCCAAGATACCTTGAGCTTTTCGATGACACTCTCTCAGTAAAGGAGAATCTTCTCTATCAGCTATTCGACAGGAATTCCGTACTATTCAATGAAAGGGAGAGCTATCTCAAGGAAGAATTCACAGAAGTCTCAACATATAATTCGATACTGACGGCAATCGCTTCAGGCTGCACGAAGCTCTCCGAGATTTCCAGCCGTGCAGGAATACAGGTCGGCGTCCTTCCCAAATACCTGGCAAAGCTGAAGGAAGTCGGTATCGTAGACAAGATCATTCCGTTAGGCGAAAGTTCAAGGAAAGGAGTATGGCAGATAAGCGATCTCTTCTTCCGCTTCTACTCCTTCTTCGTAGCAAGGAACATGTCAACGATAGTATCGGGCCGGATGGGGAATGCATATGATTCCTTAGTAACCCCATTGATCAACGATTACATGGGCAAGGTATTCGAGAGGATAGCGATGCAGTATATAGAACGATATGCAGAGCTTCCCTTCCCTTTGAGCGATGTAGGAACCTGGTGGGGAGGCAGCAGGCGGCTGAAGAAGGAAATCGAGATAGATATAGTCGCTACGTCTGCTATAGGTGATGATGCGCTGATAGGCTCTGTGAAATACAGGGAGAAGAAGACGAGAAAAGTCGAGCTTGATCTCATGAGAAGCTATGCCGCAGAGATGGGAGGCTTCGGAAGATACCGTTACTGGTTCTTCTCGAAATCCGGATTCGAGGATGATCTGAAGCAGCTAGAAGATGATGATGTAAGGCTTTTCTCCATTGATGATATCTATGGTATAAGATAAGGCCGAGAGATAGCTTCGGCCTGACCCCTTTAAACAACGCTGTCTGCACTATATACAAGCAGCGTTTGAAGCGAAGAGAACTATGATAAAACCTTGTTTATCCTCCCAGATATGCACTTCTGACAGCTGGATTCTCAAGTATTTCCTGAGAAGGGCCTTCTAGGACGATACTACCCACCTCAATCACGAATCCCCTGTCTGCAACAGCTAAGGCAGCCTTAGCATTCTGCTCAACAAGCACGATGGTCTGTCCCGATTTATGGATCCTGCTTATTACATTGAAGACCTCTTCGGTATATTTCGGAGACAGTCCCATCGAAGGCTCATCAAGCAATAGCAGCTTAGGCCGAGACATCATCGCCCTTGCGATTGCAAGCATCTGCTGCTCGCCGCCTGACAGGGAACTTCCAAACTGGGTTATCCTCTCCTTGAGACGTGGGAACAGCTCCAGCATACGTTCGAGATCTTCCTCGATACCAGCCTTATCATTCCGCAGATACGCGCCCATCTGTATATTCTCTCTTACGGAAAGCTGAGGGAAGATACCTCTGCCTTCCGGGACATGAACCATACCTTGAGCGACAAGCTTATAATCCGGAGCAGTCGTTATATCATTGCCTTCATATGTTATCGTACCGCTCTTTGGTTTCAGCATTCCGCTGATCGTACGTAGCAACGTCGTCTTTCCTGCTCCGTTTGCTCCGATCAAGGCAACAAACTCACCCTTCCGTACGGTTATCGAGATATCCTTAAGGATGTGCGCTGCACCATAATATGTATTGACATTATCCAAGACAAGCACATCTTCCGTATATGAAGCGGATCTCTTTCCCTCATCAACGGAAATACCTGATGAATCGCCTTTCCCAAGATAAGCCTCTATGACCTGAGGATTATTCTGTATATCCACAGGCAATCCTTCTGCGATCTTCTTGCCGCAATCAAGCACCGTGATCTGATCCGCAAGGCTGCAGACCATCTTCATATCATGGTCGATTATGATTACGGTAATGCCACTAGCACGGATCTTACGGACAAGATCAGCAAGGTTCTGCTTCTCAGTTGGATTCATTCCAGCGGCAGGTTCATCAAGCAGGATAAGCTGCGGCTCTGTCGCAAGTGCCCTTGCAATCTCGACAAGCCTTTGCTGGCCATAAGCCAATCCACTCACCTCATGGTCCCTAAACTCAGAGATCCCAACGAATTCAAGGGCTTTTTCAGCCTTTTCTCGGAACTTAACTTCATCTTTCCTTATACCAGGCAGACTAAGCATCACGCTGATTGGCTGAGATTTCTCACGGCACTGCACAGCTACCACAACATTCTCAAGTACCGTAAGGCCTCTGAACAGCTCTATATGCTGGAACGTCCTAGCAATTCCCTTCCTCGCTAGCTTATGCGTGGAGAAGCCATCAATGGAATCACCATCGAATACAAGATGTCCTTCTGTTTGAGGGATATAACCAGTAAGCACATTGAACATCGTAGTCTTCCCTGAGCCATTAGGTCCGATAAGACCACGGATCTCTCCTTTCCTTACCTGGAGGTCGACATCCAATAATGCGGTAACACCACCAAACTTCTTCGTTATACCTCTTGCCTCAAGGATAAAATCATTTCTATCAGCCATTGGATGCTCCTCCCTTCAAAGCCTTCTTGAAAAACCTGATCGCATCTACGCCTGTACCTAGCAGCCCCCTTCTAAGGAGTATGGTTGCCATGACTATGAGTAATGCATATACGACCATCTGCAAGGACCCAAGGAAACGCAGCATCTCAGGGAGAACCGCAATTATTATTCCACCTAGGATAGAACCGGGAATCGAACCTACGCCACCTATAACAATCATAGTGAGAGTCTGGACGCTAAGATTCATATTATAGATATCAGGGCTGACCGTAGTCATATAATATGCGTACAGAGACCCACCAGCTCCACCGAACGCGGCTGAGATGACGAATGCCAGTATCTTATAATATGCAAGATTCACTCCTAGGCTCTGAGCTGCCGTATCACTCTCCCTAACGGCTTTCAGGCTCCTTCCTATCCTGGAATGCTCTATGTTCATTCCGACTATCATCGCAACAAGAAGAAGGAAATACGTGAGTATCAACCAGGAATCCAGCGATTGTATCGTAAGGCCGAGGAAACTGGGAGATTCTATGCCAACAACTCCCATCGGACCATTCGTGAGGCTTACCCACTGAGTCAGTATGGTCTGGATTATACTTGCGAAGCTCGTAGTGATCAGTACAAGATAAACACCGCCTCTGACCTTAAGGGCAGGATAACCTATGATCAAACCTGCAATAGCAGCAAATACTATCGATACAGGGAATGCCACAAGGAAATGAACTCCGAGTTTCGTGGACAGAAGCGCCGACGTATATGACCCTATGGCATAGAAACCAGCCATACCAAGATTTATCTGTCCGCATAATCCCGTGACAACGTTGAGCCCGATAGCAAGGAATCCATATATTCCTCCGATGATGAGGACATGCGACATATATGGGTCCCCGATACCGATTATGCCTAACACAAGTATCACGAAGAATACAAACAGGCTCAGGATTCTATGCTTTTTGATGAATTGAATGCAATTAACTGACTTCATGCCTTCCTCCCTGGGCCAGCATCAAAAAGGCCACCTGGCTTAAACATCATTATCAGGATAAGAATGATGAACGATACGGCATCCTTTGCCTGGGAAGTGAATACGCCTCCTGCAAGATTCTCGACCACTCCAAGGAGCAATCCTCCGACAATCGCCCCAGGGATATTCCCAAAGCCACCAAGTACAGCCGCCGTGAACGCCTTTGAATTAATAGATGCACCCATAGTAGGGGTAACGAAGAACTTAGGAGCGATCAATATACCAGCAATACCGGCAAGGGCGCTTGCTATTACTATAGTAAGGGCATCCGTCCTTACATGATTTATTCCCATCAGACCAGCCACAGACCTATTCTGGGATGATGCACGCATTGCAGTCCCTGTCTTAGTCCTTGTAAGAAACAGCCACAATATTCCGGCAGATGCCAAGCTTATCAGAAGGATGAATATATCCTGAGGAACGATAAACACCCCGCCAATGCTTACAGGCTCCATAGGGAATATAGCAGGGTAAGGCCTGCCAGTAGCTCCCCAGATGAGAATCGCGGTATTCTGAAGCAGCATCTGCATTCCAACGCATCCGCCGATTACATACAGGAATCCGGATTTAGTCGTAGGTCTCATGACTAATAGATAAATCAGGAGTCCCATTATCGCAGCCGCCACGGCTCCTATTATCGCCGCGGGTATGAAGGGGAGCGTTGCTCCCCATTCACCCGTTACATACATCAATGATACAGAAGCTCCGATCATAAGGATCTCACCCTGAGCGAAATTAACGACGCGTATTCCGCTCCATATCATCGAATGCGCTATAGCAATAAGTCCATAAACACTTCCGATGGCCAGGCCACTGACTATCAGCTGTATTATTACCGACACTATGCTCATTAGCTAACCTCCATCACGGGATTCACAGAATCACTCAAAGTATGCGACGACACCATCCTTAATCGTGCCATACTGCATAGAATGGAGGCCCTCACCAACCTCATCGAAATCAAAGACACCTTCGACACCTTTGTACTCAAGGTTCCTAAGCGCCTCCTGAAGGGCATCCCCATCCGTTGAACCTGCAAGCTCAATGGCTTCCTTGATGATATAAACAGCATCGTAACCAGTCGCCGCGAAATCATCAGGAGACTTACCACCGCTTATCTCAAGGAACGATTCAACAAACGATACTACCTGTGGATCAGGATTAGCAGAGATGAAACCCGCTGCAAAGATAAGGCCTTCTCCGGCACCACCGGCTGCATCGAGAGTAGTCTGTCCTTCAATGCCAGCACCGCCTGCGAACTGCACATCAATTCCCATCTGGCGCGCCTGCTTCATCGCAAGGCCCATATCCGTCATAGGTCCGATAATGATCATGACATCCGGATTGCTGTTCTTTATCTTCAGAAGCTGGGATGAGAAATCCTTATCACCAGGAGTGAATGTCTCATCAGCAACGATAAGCGAATCGGCCTGATCACCAAGGGCTGTCCTGATAGATCCGATTCCACCTATTCCATAGTCTGCTGAATCATGCAGGACCGCAATACGACTATACCCTTCTCCTACGAGGAATTCCGCGAGGGCTCCGAATTTCACATCATCATTCGCACGCGTCCTGAATACCCACGGGTTTCCCTGCTGGCAGATATTCAAGGCCGTTCCATGAGGAAGGATAGGAATCCCAGCCTTCGCGATCACAGGAAGCATAGCCAGACATGGTGAAGACTGGTTATCACCAACGATGGCAACCGCATTATCACGATAGATGAGCTTATTAAGCGCAGCGACAGCCTGCGCAGGAATACCCTGAGAATCCTCCAGGATGATCTCTATAGGTCTACCAAGGACTCCACCAGCCGCGTTAATCTCATTCGCCGCAAGCTGAGCACCATATCCCTGCATCTCCCCAAGACCCGCATTATCACCAGTCCTTGCACCGACGACACCAATAACGATCGGGTCAGAACTACCTCCTTCTGAACTTCCGGATGCAGAAATGAAACCAACCAAGCAGATCATGATGGTCAGTACCAGAAAAACCTTCTTTGCCATAAACGTGTTCTCCTTTTGTACTTCAAATTCTAGAACACAAAATCGCAAAGTCAAGGAAAAATAAAACTGAGTTTTGAAAATCTACTTAGATTGCCATCCCAGATTCTGAGAAATCTTATTCGCGGATCGCACTACGACATCAACCAATGACTTCATCTTCTCATCATCCAGCCGGACGGTGGGACCTGATATGCTGACAGACGCCACGACGTTGCCATGGTAATCGCGGATAGGCGCAGCGACACACCTCACGCCGGCTTCATGCTCCTCATCATCATAGCAGTACCCATTCTCACGTATCTTTGACAGCTCAGCCTCCATTCCGAGCCTGGTGCATATGGTCTTAGGTGTGAAGCGCATGAACTGGCAAGTCCTGAGATACTCATCCTGGACATCCTGAGGCTGGAACGCCAGCAGTATCTTACCTACTCCAGTACAATATAAAGGAGCAGAGCTTCCAATCCTTGACTGCATACTTACCCTGAGGTTATGTGTTGATTCAATTTTATGTAAATAAACAAGTTGTCCATAATGAAGTATCGCAAGATGCACTGTTTCCTCTGACAAGAATGCGAGCTCTTTCAATACTGGCATGGCTTCATCCACGATATCGATACGGCCGAACGTACACATGCCAAGCTGAAACAGCTTCAATGTAGACGAGTAAAGATCATTCTCATCCCTTCTGGCATATCCGGCGTCAATAAGAGTACACATGAAACGATATACAGTACTCTTATGGCTCTTGACCAATGCAGAAAGGTCAGTAAGCGAGATCTTATCATTCTCAGCAAGCGCCTCAAGAATCTTGAGAACCTTTATAACAGATTGAACCTCGCCAGGTTCACGCGGAGTCCCAGCCTTATCACCCATGGATTACCTCTTAGATTTTTTATTAAGTATAGCAGAAAACTCATGCATCTACATAAATAATAATCAGAAATGATTTGATAGAAAAATAAAACTGAGTTTTAAAAAAAATTTGACAACACGGATTTTGTGTGCTTCCATCTAAGTAAAGGTGGAGGTTATGAAATGAAGCATATCGTCAAGGAAAGACCGGTAATCGATCCCGAGATCGTCAGGAAGTATTCGGAACTCGAATCAGTAATGAGCCTTTCATGCGTGGTTGGAGATTCCCTGGAACGCGATGGGATAATGCACAGCAGCATGAAGATGCGCAGTGTCATCAAATCATTCACCGGACCTGCATTCACTGTGAAGATCCAGCCGGGATTCCTTTGTGACTGCCTGGAGATCTTCAAGTATGTCAAAGAGGGCGACGTCGTGGTTATTGATGCTTTCGGCGAGACAGAGACTTCAATCTGGGGAGGATTGATGTCAGGGCTGGCTCGTAACGCTGGAGCAAAAGGCGTCGTGATATGGGGTTCCGCCAGAGATACCGATGAAGCTCGGATGCTTGGCTTCCCTATCGTATCATGCTCGGTATCACCAAGAGAGGCACACAGCGCCCTTACTCAGATCTATGAGCCGATTGAGCTTGAGACTCCGGTTTCATGCGCAGGAGTCGTCGTGAACCCTGGCGATATAATCGTCGCAGACGAAATCGGCGTAGTCGCTGTCCCATATGATCAGGCAGAAAGCGTATATGAGAAGGCTGTTGCACAGGCAAGGAATGAGGAAGACTGCAGGCAGGAAATACTGAAAGGAGCAACGGTCCCTGAGCTTCTGGCGAAATTCGGGAGAATCTGAAAATGAAAGAGCTAATACCTGAATCATTGAAAGCCAAGCTTGAGCAAGCAAGGATCATGGCAGTCGTCGTAATAGACGACATTGAGGATACCATACCCGTGATGAAAGCACTTACTGAGGGGGGTATCAATGCCATAGAGCTTGCATTGAGGACGCCTGCATCAATAGAGGCAGTAAGGATAATCAAAAAGGAATTCCCTTCCGTTATACTAGGCGTAGGGACAGTTCTCTCCGTAGATCAGGTTGACGCCATAAAAGGCTATGCCGATCTAATCGTAACACCAGGATTCAACAGGCGGATCGTCCAGAAAGCGACCGATGAGGGAATCCCGATAGCCCCAGGGATCTCTTCCCCATCGGAT
This sequence comes from uncultured Spirochaetales bacterium, assembly GCA_949299185.1. GTDB lineage: Bacteria > Spirochaetota > Spirochaetia > Sphaerochaetales > Sphaerochaetaceae > Ornithospirochaeta. The sequence continues at coordinate 14,062 of CASFZR010000004.1, read as the reverse complement.
ATAGAAGCCGCTGCGGAAATGGGATGCCGTGTCCTGAAGTTATTTCCAGCAGAGAATCTTGGCGGGATTCCATATCTCAATGCTATCAGTACCCCATACGCACATCTTGGACTCTCGTACATACCGTTAGGAGGCGTGAATAAAGCCAACTGCAAGGAATACTCGGACCATCCGAAGGTACTCTGCATCGGGGGGTCATGGATCGCTCCCCGCAAGCTGATCAGCTCAAAGCAGTGGGATGAGATAACACGCAATGCCCATGAAGCAATGCAGGCATTAGGCAAAGGAGGAAACGCATGAGCAATAAGCTCCTTCTTACATTCGGTGAGGTGATGGGCCGCATAGAGCCCTGTGAACAATACATGAGGCTGACCCAAGCGGTACCAGGTAATCTAAGATTCACCTTCGCTGGCGCGGAAGCGAATGTCGCTGCCTCATATTCCCTTCTTGGTGGCAAGGTAAGATATGTTACTGCATTGCCGGAATCTCCGTTGACGGATACCTTCATCCGCCAGATGAGAGGATTTGATATCGATGTATCGAAGATCGTAAAAACCGATCAGGGAAGAATGGGCATATTCTTCACCGAGACCGGAGCAGACCAAAGGCCCAGCCAGGTATGGTATGACAGAGGGTGGTCCTCGATATCAATGTGTACCCCTGATACATACGATTGGGACGACATATTCGACAATGTCGGATGGATGCACATATCCGGGATAACACCGGCATTATCAGAAAATGCGGCAAAGACCTCAATCGCGATCGTCAAGGAAGCAAGCGCAAGGAACATCAAGGTATCAATTGACCTGAACTTCAGGAAGAAGCTCTGGAAATGGAGGCCCGGTACTCCTGCGACAACCCTTGCCGGTGAAGTCATCGGTGAAATGCTTAATCATGCGTATCTTGTAATCGGAAACGAAGAGGATGCCCATGATGTCCTTGGCATAAACGCAGGCAACTCCGATGTGGCGGCAGGCAATCTGGATATAGAGAAATACCCAGATGTCGCCAGAAGCATATCAAGGCTATATCCAAACGTGGAATACGTTGCATGTACCCTACGTCAAAGCATATCAGCCAATCATAATAACTGGGGAGCTATGCTTTGGAGGAAATCCGACGATAAGGCATATCTAGCGCCCATGGACAACGGGAATTATGAACCGTATAGGATCACGGATATCATAGACCGGGTCGGCGGAGGCGATTCATTTGCTGCAGCACTTCTTTTCGCGATGAATGATAAGGAACTATCAGCAAATCCAAATGATATGATCGCATTCGCGACAGCGGCATCATGCCTTTGCCATACGATAAAAGGAGACTTCAACTATACGACAAGGGCTGAAGCCGAATCTCTTATGAAAGGAAATTCTACGGGGCGGGTAAACCGCTGATTCAGAAGGAGGAATGACTATGATCGATGTTTCTGATCTCATCGGACGCCATATAAAGCCAGATGATCTTGAGGCATGGTGCAGATCTGCAATGATAAAGAATGGATTATCAGAATCTGACGCAAGGATCGCCGCTGATATATTCACATCTGCAGACACGCGGGGAATCCACAGCCATGGAACCAGGCAGATCCGCCAGTTAATGAATAACATAAAGGATGGCAGGATCAATCCACATGCAAAGCCTGAGATATTCATTGATCTTCCTGCGGCAGCGATAATCGATGGCAACAATGCGATGCCTACTACAAACGCGGCGGAGGGAATGAGAATCGCGATCGAAAAAGCGAAGACCCAGGGAATAGGATTCACAGGAGTACGGAATTCAAGTCATATCGGCGCTCTTAGCTACTATCCTATAATGGCAGCAAAGGCCGGAATGATAGGATTCGCAATGACGAACACGGATCCTTGGATGACAGTACCGGGGGGAAAGGGCCCGATAATGGGAACTAATCCTATTGCGTATGCCGTGCCCAATGGCAACAAGGAACCGATATTCCTTGACATCGCCACTAGCTCGATAGCCGTAACGAAGATACTTTCCATGAAGGCTGTCGGCAAGAAGCTACCGGAGAAATGGCTTGTGGACGAGAATGGTATCCCAACCGATGATCCTTCTGGATATCCCGAGAAAGGCGCGCTGCTACCGATGTCCATGCATAAGGGATACGGGCTTGCATTATTAGTCGAGATCCTCGTATCTGCTCTCTCCGGGGCAGCTTCGCTAAGCAGCATAAACTGCTGGCTGAATGATACGCCGAAGTTTGCCAATGAAGGCCATGCCTTCATGGCGATAAACGTAGAGGCATTGGCTGGCAACAAGGAATTCCAGGAAAGGCTGGACAAGATCACGAACGAAATCCTCAGCGCACCAAAGGCAAAGGGAGGCAAGATCATGATGCCAGGGGATATAGAGCATGAGAAACGGATGAAGGCCTATGCTGAAGGCCTTGATCTGCCCGATTATGTCCTAGTCAACCTCAGAGGATTGGCACAGGACATCAACGAAGAAGACGAATTCAATAGCATGTTCTTCTAATACAACTATCGATAAGCTCAATGCTCCATCGTCCTCCATGCGATGGAGCTTTTCTACTAATAAGGTAATCCAGCCAGAATATTACGGAGATTCAGTACTAATAGTAGTAAATTCCGTAAATTGATGATAGTATTTAACTGATGATACGAAGACTGATCGAACAGCAGATTATCCAATCGATGCATGATTTCCCATCGGTTACCATATATGGGCCTCGCCAATGCGGAAAGACAACGACAGCAAGAAGCCTCTTCCCGGACTTCAGCTATGCCAACCTTGAGGACATCAACGTCAGGAGGCTTGCCACTGATGATCCTGAAGGATTCTTCGCTCGTTTCCCCGAACCAGTGATAATCGATGAGATACAGAGGGTTCCAGAACTCCTTTCTACGGTACAGGTCCGGATAGACAGGACAGATAAGAAAGGCCTATACATATTCACCGGAAGCCAGCAGGTATCACTCAGGGAGGCAGTATCACAATCACTGGCAGGAAGGACATCTATACTCAATATGCTTCCCCTTTCCCTGAAGGAACTGAGCATGAGCGGAATCAGGCTATCCCGTGATGTTCAGCTACTGGCTGGGAATATGCCATATATGTTCGCCAATGACGGCATCGCTCCATCAGAGTATTACAGGAATTACATCGAGACATACCTTGAGAGGGATATCGCGATGCAGAATCAGGTGCATGATATGAGAGCCTTCGAGAAGCTACTGCATCTCCTTGCCTCCCGTATAGGGCAGCTTGTCAATGAATCATCATTGGCCGCTGATGCCGGCATAAGCGTGAAGACACTGAAAGGATGGCTATCGATACTTGAATCCACGCATATCATCTATATGCTCAAACCATGGTGTTCTTCAAGGACAGGACAGGAAGTCAAGACGCCGAAGCTCTACTTCTGCGACACAGGCATCGTCTCCTATCTCCTTGGGATAGAGACACCAGAACAGATGAACAGGGATCCTCTGATGGGACAGGTATTCGAGAACCTGATCGTGATGGAAGCGCTGAAGGCAGAGTACGACAGTAATATCATCGATGGCCTGTACTTCTTCCGCAACAGCAATGGCGTTGAGGTAGATATCATCCACAAAAGGCCAGAGGGTATGAACCTCTTTGAGGTGAAATCCTCGATGAGCATAAGCAGGGACTTCCTGAAGGGAATCGATTTCTATAAGAGGAAGTACGGGGCGGCATCAGGAACGATCATATATGCGGGAGAGGATTGCCCGGAATACATGGGATACGGATTCAGGAACTTCCATGACGCCTATGATCTCTTCACGCCCAAAAGAGAGAAGTTCCGTCTGAATCTCTGATAAGGCCGAGAACGATTCCCAGCCTTGATCACTTAATTCATTTACCCAGCTTTTCCTGGAGTATCTCCATCTCACGCTTCTCCAGTCCGCTCTCCTTTCCTTCAAGCATGGCCTTCACGGCCTCCTTCTCGCGTCCAGAGAGGGTGATGCTGCTTACCCTGTGGTTCTCGAATGCCTCGGTGGCTATCGGACAGACGGTACGGATGATATCGAGTATCACGCGGGCATAGCACCTGATCTCATACTGCGCGTGGCCATCAAGGCGGAGCTGGAGGAAATGGAAGAGGTTATGCAGATCCATCTGCCAGTAGAACTCGGTATAGAGGGAGAGAGGAAGGTTTATCCTCGATATCTCCCTAGCGATGCCCATATCAAGGAGGGCATGGTAGTTCTCGAAGGCCCTCTCGTTATCGGAATTCATGATGGAAAGGACCTTATCCGCAGTCTCGCTGTCCACAGGCTCGTCCTTGCGTCCCTGCTTGTTATCCTCGCTCTGTAGCGCGATATGCTCACGGTCAGGCACATAGCACTCATCCTTCATCACCGAATAGCGCCCCGATATCTCATTCATCCTCGCCGTGCGGTGCCTAACCCACTGCCTGGCGACGAATATAGGCATCTTGACGTGGAAGGTGAATACGACCTGCTCGAACGGTGATGTATGGTCATTGCGGAGAAGGTAGTTTATCAGGCCCTTATCCTGCCTGTATGTCTTCGTGCCTGCCCCATAGCTGACACGTGCCGACTGGACGATGCGGCTGTCAGATCCCATATAATCGACAAGACGTACGAAGCCATGGTCAAGGACAGGAAACTCCTTATCGAGGATGGCCTCAGCGGCCTCTACTATATCATGCATAAGATCCTCCTAAACATATCCCATGCGGGAAAGGGCGAGCGCCACGCCTGCCACTGCGGCAGTCTCCGTCCTCAGTATCCTCGATCCGAGGAGGGCGCTCTTATAACCGGAATCCAGGAACAGGGCGCGCTCCCTGGCAGACCATCCTCTCTCCGGTCCCACCGCGATAGCAACGCTCTTACCCTTCATCTCCATCCCTGATAATGGCACGGCTCCGATGGCGTTATCAAGCAGTACCAGCTCATCTGCGGTCACCGTCTTGATCGCCTCCTCGGCAGACCGGCAGAGCGTGACGCAGCTCACCCCGGTCATGCCGGCCTGTGCCGCCCCGTCGAGGATGATCTTCTCATACTCCTTATCACGATAGAGAGAGGCGTTGAGATAGCTCTTCTCCCCAAGATCGGAGACCGGAAGCACGATGCGCTCGACCCCCAGGGAGACGGCCTCACGGAGTATGCGCCTCATGCAGATGGGTCTCACCTGGGCACAGATAAGCGTCAGGGGATAGAGCGCGGAACCATCACGCTCAGCCCTGAATGATAACTCCATCCCTTCGGAGGACAGCCTCATTATCGTGGCAGTCCCCATATCAGAACCGATGATGCCAGCACGGAAGCTGTCACCCTCCTTCATGTGAAGTATGCGCGTTATATGCTCATACCTCTCATCGCCAGGAGGGAGGCAAAGCTCTTCTGGCTTCAGGAGTACGATATTCAAATCTCCGCCCTCCCATAAAGCTCGGAGTAATACCGGAGCGTGGCCATGGCAGGGGTATGAAGATCCTCCTTGCCCATCTTCCAGGACCAGTTGGAGGAGCCGCAGGTGGATGGCACGTTCATGCGGGCATCAGCTCCCAGCGATAGCACATCCTGCATCGGGAATATCACCCACATAGCATGGGAGGCCATCAATGCACGTATCATCTTCCAGACGACCTCGCCGTCAGAGCATTCGAGGTAGCGGCGCACATAGTCCTTCATGCCATCATCAAGCTCATCATACCAGCCTCTCGTGGTGTTATTGTCATGCGTTCCCGTATAGGCCACCGAAAGGCTCTGGCAGTTATGGGGAAGATATGGATTACCTGTCTGCCACCTACCGTTGTCGAAGGCAAATGCGAACTGGGCGATCTTCATTCCCGGGAATCCGTTGCGGTCCCTAAGCTCCTCCACCTCCGGCGTTATCACGCCAAGATCCTCGGCTATTATGGGAAGATCATCTCCGAGCGCCTTGCGGACAGCATCGAACAGCTCCTGCCCTGGGCTCTTCACCCACTTTCCGTTCATCGCCGTTACCTCACCCTTTGGAACGACCCAGCAGGCCTCGAAGCCGCGGAAGTGATCGACACGCACGATATCGAAGAGTCGGAAGTTCTCACGGAACCTCTCTATCCACCACCTGAAACCCGTCTTCCTATGTTCCTCCCAGCGATAGAGAGGATTTCCCCAGAGCTGTCCGGTAGCGGAGAAAGCGTCAGGCGGCACCCCTGAAGAGGCCTCCTGCTGCCCATCCTCATCGATCAGCAGCAGCTTCCTCTCCGACCAGGCGTCGGAGGAATCTGGAGCGATGAATATCGGGATATCCCCTATTATCGATATACCCTTCTCATTGGCATACGCCTTGAGCCTCATGTACTGCCTGCGGAAGAAGAACTGCAGTACCTTGTAGATCTCGATCTCCTTGGCAAGCTCCTTCCGCTTCTTCTCCAGCGCCTTGCCATCCCTGTTGCGCAGGGCCTCTGGCCACATGGAGAACCAGCGGGAGTCCCCTATCTCATCGGTGATCGCCTGGAACATCGCATAATCATCAAGCCACCAGGCCTCTTCCTCAACGAACCTGTCATATGCCTTACGCTCCGCGCCCTTTGCCGCAAGGAAAGCCTTAGCTGCCTTACGGAGCATAGGCATCTTCAGCTCCCGAGCCGCGCCATAATCCACACGCTCTGTCTCAGGAGCCTTCCTGAGTACATCCTCCACATCCAGATAGCCATCAAGATACAGCGACCTGGGCGATATCATAAGCTCATTGCCGGCGAAGGCCGAACGGGATGCATATGGGCTGTCTCCATAGCCGGTCGGGCCAAGCGGAAGCATCTGCCAGAGCGCTACCTTGCCCTCCGCAAGAAGATCCACGAATCCGTATGCGCTCTCTCCGAGATCGCCTACGCCATACTCAGACGGCAACGATGTTATGTGCATCAGCACGCCGATTTTCCTTGTCTTGTCCATGGTTACATTATAAACGCAACAAGGGCCTGCGGCACTACCGGATACGCAAATAATCGCTTCAGAAGGCATTTTCAGATTCATTAAGTTTTTTTCACCGGACCTCGAAAACCTCTGATAGAATAAGTACATGAATAGCACGGAGATAAACGCGATCTTCAATATCGGCGACAATGTCGTGTACCCTCTTCAGGGCGTCGGATGCATACTCGCCAGGGAAAAAAGGAACTCCCGTGAGTATTACAGGGTCCAGATCGCCTCATCGGAGATGGACGTGCTATTGCCTGTGGAAAAGGCCTCGGAAATAGGCCTGAGGCATCTGGCTTCTATCACCGAGGCGAAGAAGGCGCTCTCATCCCTATCAACCAAGCGCGAGATGGGCAAGGTCGACTGGAAGCAGAGGCTGCTGATGAATCAGGAGCTGATGAAGGAAGGCTCCATGACAGCCGTTGCCAACGTCGTGAACTCACTCTACAGGAGATCCAAGGTAAAGGAGCTGCCGGTACAGGAGCGCAAGCTATATGACAGCGCCCTGACACTCCTTGTTGATGAATCCTCTTCTGTGCTAGGAATAAGCACGGAGGAAGTGAAGAAAAAGATCTTCTCTAGACTTGAGAAATGACTATACCAAGGATTGCGGCTGTCATAACGGCAGCCGGAGCATCATCAAGATTCACTAAGGATCTCGGCGCAGACGTGAAGAAGGAGTACCTGTCTATCGACGGGCATAGCGTCCTCTACAAGGCAACGAGGCCATTCTATGAGATACCTACGCTATCAGCGGTGGTCGTGACCTGTCCCGCAGGAAGCGAGGATGAGACGGCAGTAGCGCTTGAGGATATCATGGATATCGCAACAGTGCCTCTCATGATAGTTCCGGGAGGAGTCACTAGGAAGGAATCAGTACGGCTTGCGCTTGAGAAGCTCAGGGAGATGCCTGCCTCATTCGAGTACGTGGCTATCCACGACGGGGCAAGGCCGTTCATAGAGAGCGCCGCGATCATCCGCACGTTAGCTGCCGCCACGATCGCAGGAGGGGCCGTGCCCGTGCTTCCCGTTACCGACGCGGTAAAGCGCATCGGCGTTGATGGCATGTTCTCGGAGAGCATAGAGAAGAAAGGGCTCGTGACGGTGCAGACCCCGCAGATATTCCGTGCTGATGAGATATTCGATGCCTATGACCGCTTCCCCCTGCCGGAGGCCGATGATGATGTGCAGGTCCATATGTGGGCGGGCTACAAGTCCACATTCTCGATCGGAAGCCCGGAGAACAGGAAGATCACATTCAGCGATGACATCCCGGATGCGAAGGAACAGGCAGAACGATACCTCAGCGAGAGGGAGGAAGGAAGGCGCAGCGCCAAGGCCTCCAAGCGCATGAGGGAGCTGATGATGAAAGGAGATGAGGAGTGAGGATCGGGCTGGGCAAGGATAGCCATAGGCTGATAGAAGGCCGCCCTCTTATCCTTGGAGGCATAGTCATACCATTTGAGAAGGGAGAGGATGGCCACTCCGATGGCGACGTGCTGATCCATGCCATCGCCGATGCCATCCTAGGAGCCCTTGGGATGAGTGACATCGGTGAGCTGTGGCCTGATACGGATCCAAGCCTGAAGGGCATGGACTCCGCGGTCATAGCGAGGAAGGTCGGAGAGCTTGCCCGAGGACGGATAGAGAATATCGACACGATAGTGACGCTGGAAAGGCCTAAGCTAGGTCCATATAAGGACAGGATACGGGAGAACCTCGCAACCCTTCTTTCCATCGGGAAGGAGAGCATAACGATCAAGGCCAAGACCGCGGAAGGGCTTGGAGCCGTAGGGCGTGGCGAAGCGGTAGAGGCCGAGGCTATCGTCCTGCTAAGATAAGAGAAGCCGCCTTCCGGCGGCCTCAGCTTACTTCGATATAAGCATCGTCTTGGGGTCGAGGTTGACCTTCATCGGCTTAGGCACGTTCTGATGATGTGCCCTGACGACGGTCAGCACGACCTTATCGATCTTCTCATCGTACTTGAGTGCAAGAAGGACATCGATCAGATCATAGTACTTAAGAAGTGTATTAGGCACGCCATTCTCATCATATACGACATCTGGACGTACCGGAGATACGCTGAACCATACCTCAAGATTCATCTTCTTCGCGAATTCCTTGATCTTCGTGATATCATCCTCATCGGCAACGGTAAGCTTGTAGCCATCGAAGAGTATGGCATCAGCCTTGAATGAACCCTGGTTGATGAGCGACTCAAGCGAAGAGAGGACCTTCTCTACCGGAACCTGCTCCTGGGAGAAGTTCATGACCACCCTGTTTGAGAGGATGGAGTTATATACCATAGCGGCATCGTCCAATGACTGGAGTTCCGCGATCTCCCTGAAGACTTCCTTATACCAGTTTATGACATGCTCTACGTTTCCGGAGAACGAGACATGGATGACGCTCTCGCCCTTGAAGAGCTTGTCTGTCGCAAGATGAACCAGGCATGCGGTCTTTCCGAGGCCATGTCTGGAAACGATCACTCCGAGATTGCCCTTGCCCAGTCCTCCGTTGATCGACTCCTCGAACACGCGAAGCGGGCTTACGCTATTCAATTCCTTGATATCCATTAGCACCTCCTAGATCTTTGATACATTCTATCATGCCGATAAGCGAAACACACGTTTTTTTGCAAAAATCGACACGGAGATCATAGAGGCGGAAGCATCCTCATATGGGCAATAGAATACCGTTGGATCTCAGATCGCAGGATCGGAACTCAGGACGAGGCTGTCGGTAGCCAGAGGAGTGGAAAGCGCGGCGCTCACGGCGGCACAGAGGGCATAGAGCGAATATGAGATATCGTGCCTGATGCCATGGGTTCCGCCGAGATACTCATCGTGAAGACGCATGAGCCAAGACATGGAGAACTCCTTGCCAGTCACATACGGGAGCTGCGAGAAGCTGAGGCTCCGCTCAAGATGCCTATGCAGCTCATGCTCGTACTCCATATGCTCAGGAAGTGTCCCTGAGAAGCAGGAATTATGGGGATAGGTGAAGGAATCCACGAGGTAATGGCAGAGACGCCCTAGATGGAAGTACATCAGGACAGGAAGCTCGGAGGACAGCGCCTTTGCCGACAGGTCTGCTATGAACGATGAGATATTCTCCCAGCTATGGCCATTGACGCCACGTCCCTGCCTGAATCCCCTGAAGTAGGTGACAGGGATGCAGTCAGGCTCAGCCGATCCGGCGATGAACGCCTTGCGCGCCAGCCATGAGAAGGAGAACTCCTCCGCTATATGTCTTGCTATCACTATATGGCTTATCAGTCTCATCCTAGGCCATGATGCAACATTCGCATGAATTATTCGATACTAAATGGTTAAGAAATAAAGAATTTTTCGATTATTTCATTACACATATCAAGTAAAGTGAGGGAAAACGGCATCTTCCGATGCCGCTTCGCTCAGCTGCCGCTGCGATAGTAATTGATCAGGCAGCCATCCACCAGGATCTCCCGCTCACTCTCCGTCAGATGTCCAAGGGAAACAGGAAGAGAGGATACCCTGCCCCCATGCACGAGATAGGCCGTGGCCTCCTCCTTCCCTGAAAGCAGCACATCACGTATTCCCGGGATGAATACCCAGTCCTCCTTCGCCACGGAAGCGGGATCCTTCACCAGGAGAGGGAGCATGCCCCAGTTTATGCAGTTCGAACGGTAGCGCTTGGTAGCATATTCCACGGCGATATTCGCGCCTCCTCCCAGAACGCGCTGGCAGCTCGCGGCCTGCTCACGGGCAGAGCCATCGCCTGGCTTGTTGGCGTAGATCGTGCTTGCGATCACGGTCGTATCAGGATCAGCCTCGACGCCAGCCTCTCTCAATGCGGCATAGACAGCGGAGGCTTCCGGGGCAATCCCCTTTCCTTCCTCACGATCCCTCTCCATCGCCAGCACGGCCTTGGCAGCAGGAACGTATCCTGGATCCTTGCGAGAGAGCGTGAACTCAGCCAGCCTGAGCGGATTCGAACGGTAGGAAGATGTCTCCCCTGATGGGATAAGCTCATCAGTCGTCGTTACCGGATCGGAGATATACGATACGACCTTAAGAAGGATATCATCGCTGAGGGATGGCATCTGCGGCCAGTCCTTTATATTCGGACCGAACTTCAGCTCCGCGCCGCTCTCAGGCCGGCCCCAGCCATCATAGACACGCTTCTGATAGATACTGCCATCGAAGTGGTATTGCGGCATCTCGTACTCGATATCCAGCTCCGTGGCGGCGGTAAGGCGTCCGCCGTTCCGCGCCGTAGCGGCGATCGAACGGGCATCCATCAGGGCCACACCGGCCATCTGCCCCTCACCGGGCTTCGATCCTTCCCTGTTCGGGAAGTTCCTGGTCGTATGGCGGATGGAGAACTCTCCGTTGGCAGGAGTATCTCCGGCACCGAAGCATGGACCGCAGAAGCACTCGCGGAAGATAGCGCCTGACTCCACGATCTTCGCCACCGAGCCATTGCGCACAAGCTCAAGATATGTAGGCATGCTGCCAGGATAGACGCTCATGGTGAATGTCCCGTTACCGCAGCTCTGTCCATCGAGGATCGCAGCCACTGCCGCGATATTATCGAAGGTTCCGCCAGAGCATCCTGCCACGATACCCTGATCGACATAGATACAGCCATCGGAATGAAGCTTGCTCATCAGATCAAGATGCGCGGTACGGGCAATCTGGCTGTTGGCACGTGCCTCTACCTCATGGAGGATATCACCAGGATTCTCCTGCAGCTCCTTGATCGTATAGGTATAGCTGGGATGCATCGGCATGGCGATCATAGGCTCTATCCTCGAAAGATCGACATAGACACATCCATCATAGTAGGCGACTCTCTCAGGAGAGAGTTCCCTATAGGCCTCAGGACGGCCGTGAAGCGCAAGATAGTCATGGACACGATCATCTGTCACCCATATCGATGACCAGCAGGTGGTCTCGGTAGTCATGACATCGATGCCATTGCGGAACTCGACAGGAAGAGAGGCGATTCCAGGTCCTACGAACTCCATCACCTTGTTCTTCACATATCCGCTGGAATAAACGCTGCCGATGATGCTGAGCGCGACATCCTGCGGGCCTACCCCGTTCCTAGGCGCTCCGGTAAGATAAATGGCAACTACCTCAGGGTAGGCCATGTCATAGGTACGTCCGACAAGCTGCTTGGCAAGCTCTCCTCCGCCCTCGCCCACGGCCATCGTTCCCAGCGCGCCATAGCGGGTATGGGAATCCGAGCCTAGGATCATCCTGCCGCAGCCTGCCATCATCTCCCTGTTGTAGCTATGGATGACAGCAAGATTCGTAGGGACGTATATCCCTCCGTACTTCCTTGCCGCGGAGAGGGCGAACATATGATCATCCTCATTGATCGTACCGCCCACGGCACAGAGGGAGTTATGGCAGTTCGTCAGCACATACGGCAGCGGGAACTCCGTCATGCCGGAGGCCCTCGCGGTCTGTATGATGCCCACATAGGTTATGTCATGGCTGGTCATGGAATCGAATCTGATAGCCAGCTGATCCATTCCTACTGCCGTATTATGAGCCTTGAGTATGCCATAGGACATCGTTCCCTTCCGGGACGCGGCCTTATCGGGAAGAGAGCCAAGCACGCCCTTCAGTTCTGCGGCATTCTCTTCCTCGATTACCCTGTTACCATCTACCAGATATACTCCATGACCCGAAAGCCTCAGCATGATCATGCCTCCTTAGCACCTTATCGCATGATACCGAAAACCGGATTAAAAAAGAAGGGACTGCCCCGAAAGGCAATCCCCTGCATTTCTCCGAAAGGAGCGTATTACTTTCCAGCTTCCTTCTTCCTCTTCTCCTGATAGGCCTTCTTGAGGTCATCGGAGACGGACTGAGGAACACGGCCGTACTTGGCGACCTCCATCGTGAACTCTGCCTTACCCTGAGTGAGCGAGCGGAGGACGGTCGAGTAGCCGAACATCTCCGAAAGCGGAACCTCGGCGATGACCTGGCACTGGTTGTTATCCTCGGTGGAGGAGATGATCATACCGCGCCTCTGGTTGATGGAGCCGAAGATGTTTCCCTGGAACTCAGACGGTCCCTCGACCTCAACCTTCATGATAGGCTCGAGGATAACCGGCTTCGCCTTCTCGAAAGCTTCCCTGAACGCGCCGATAGCAGCGGTCTGGAACGCCATATCAGAGGAGTCGACAGGATGCCAGGCGCCATCGTTAACGACGACACGGACACCGATTACCGGGAATCCGACCTGGGTACCCTTCTTGAGAGCTGTCTGGAAGCCCTTGTCGCAGGATGGGATATACTCGGTAGGAATAGCTCCGCCCTTTACCTCATCGACGAACTCATAGTCCTTGGCCGGCTCATCCGGATTGGTCTGCACGATCGGCTCGATATAACCGGCGACACGCGCATACTGGCCAGAACCACCGGTCTGCTTCTTGTGGGTATAGTTGAACTCTGCTTTCTGGCTGATGGCCTCCCTGTAAGCAACCTCAGGCTGTCCTACCTTGACCTCTGCCTTGTACTCCCTCTTCATCCTCTCGATATAGACATCGAGGTGAAGCTCTCCCATTCCCTTGATGATCGTCTGGTTGGACTCAGGATCGACATAGGTCTGGAAGGTCGGGTCCTCCTTCGTGAAGCGGTTGAGGGCCTTTGCCATGTTGTCAGCGGCCTTCTTATCCACAGGCTCGATAGCAAGCGAGATAACAGGGGTCGGGACGAACATGCTCGTCATGGAGTAGTTGAGGGATGGATCGCAGAAGGTATCACCGGAAGCGCAGTCGATTCCGAAGAGAGCCGCGATCTCGCCGCATCCGGCCTCGGAGATATCCTCCATGGTAGATGCGTGCATCTTTACGAGGCGTCCGACGTTAAACTTCTTCTTCGTCCTCGTATTGAGGAGGGTATCACCCTTCTTGATCTTTCCCTGATAGATCCTGATGTATGTCAGCTGGCCGAACTGTCCATCCTCAAGCTTGAAGGCGAGGATGACCGGCTTGGCACTCTCATCGCTCTCAAGGACGATCTCCTTCTCGTTGTCATCGAGATCAAGGGCGATGTTCTGTACCTCGGTCGGGTTCGGAAGATAGCTCACGACGCCATCGAGGAGCGGCTGGATACCCTTGT
>CASFZR010000003.1 GCA_949299185.1 uncultured Spirochaetales bacterium | reverse complement strand
CCGTCCTCTTGTACCCGTTGCCCTTTTCGAACAGCTCTAGGCACTCTCGCTTCTTCTCGCTAGGGACTCTCGGCCTTCCTACGGACTTACCATCCATATCAAGCCTCCCTATCGAGATGGGCCCTGCTCATCGCAGAGCCCAAAGTCATAAACCTAATCAGGCCGTCGGAAGAGGCCACTCGATCGTGACAGCTTCCTCAACAAACTTACCAAGGTTGTCACCGGTCTTCTGGATAGCCGGTCCTACCTCGATATCAGCAGTAGCTGCGGAATCCTTTTCAATCGTCATCACAGGTGTAGCAACAGTAAGGACAGCAGTTGCATCAGCAACCGTTATCTTCTTAGAGTCATCTGCAGTGACCTTTCCGTTGACTGTCACATCATAGATCTCTGCAAACTTCGTCTCAGCTGTATCCGCAGCAGAATAAGCCTTGAACGTTCCACTGATTGTAAAGGTATCTACGTCAAAGCTATCAGTAGCATCAGTGTTTGGCTTGCTATTAAAGGTTATCGTAAGTGGATCACCAGGAGCAAGTTCGAGATACTTACCACTAGAAGAATCACCAGCAATCACGACAGCCTCAGCAGTTGCCGACTCAGGAATAGTCCATGTAATGGTCGCAGTACCGCTTGTCTTAGATCCATCATACTCTACAGCAAGTCCCTCTGGCTTCGTTGCAGCATTGATATTTATCCCATCAGCCTTTACGAGCAGATCGAAGATACTATTAGAAGAACCTGTAAGAAGTGCTACATAATCTGCAATATCCTTCGTATAGCCTGTGGTTGAATTGCCGATCTTACCATCAACATAGCCCTTGTAACTGATTATACCAGCAGATGTATAATCCTCCGTATTAAGGACACTCAGTAGGGTTGCAGACGTGAGATTGGTGTTATCTCCAACCTTTGAGGTAATATCACCAGCGCTCTCTGTTGAAGGAAGAATGAACTGCGGAGTAGCAGCACTTACGGTAGCCGCCGTGCCATCAGCCTTAACAGTCATGCCATAACCTGTCACATAGCCCTTGATCGAACCAGTGAGGAGAACGACCTTTCCAGAAAGATCATAAACAGGCGTCTCAAACGCATATGTATATGTCTCATACTGAACCGTCTTATCCTCGCTGCTTGCAGCATTAGGATTCGTCACGATACCATTGAGGGTAAGCGTAACAACCGTATCCTTAGAGAAGCCAGGCATGGTCGTATCAATGGTCACCGTTCTTGAGATCTGGGTGTAATCAGCATTAGCGGCATATCCATCCTCAGCGTTGATTGCATAAGCATCATCTGCACCGAGAAGGATGTTTTCAGCTGTAAAGATATCATCCATTCCGACCTTGGCGGTAGCATAGTCCACAGCTTCAACTGCATAATACTCACTGCCAGTGAGTTTTACGCCTTTGATCATGTTCTCGATGATCGTAGCATACTCAGAGATATAGCGCTCAGAGACAGTACCTCCCTGCTCCTCCTCCGAGGTGTCCGGCGTGTTCGAACTGTTATCGCAAGCCGCAAAGCTGAATAATACGGCAAGCGAAAGCATAAGAATCATGATTTTCTTCATAATTTCCAAAATCCTCCCCCCGTAGGCTTTTGTCAAGTGCTTTTTTATTCTTTTATGGATTTTCTATTAAGAGGATTATCAAATTGTAACTTATTGTATTTATTGCAATTAGATGTTTTTGATTATTTTAGCGTAACCTTTTCTGCCTTTGTTGGTTATTCAATGATTTATGGGGTATATGGTTTTCTGCCTTGATCTGGCATGCGTTGGCAGAAAGGAGAACACCGCCTTTTACGGCGGTGCCCGTTGCCTCTGGTTGCCTTCCCTACTTCCTGTACATATCTATGAGCTTGCGATCGGTGAAGTAATCGATCTGCATCGCTCCGCGTACATCGGCAAGGACGGATGCGGCCTTCTTCTCAGCAGCCTCTGAGCCACTCCTGAGGATCTCATAGACATCATCGATCCTCTTCTCCCAGCTCTCGCGGCGCTCACGGATGGGACGAAGCTCCTCCTGCATCACGGAAAGAAGGAACTTCTTGACCTTCACGTCCCCTAGCCCTCCCCTCTTATAATGCTCCTTCAGCTCATCGAGAGAGGCATAGTCAGGAAGGAACTGATCGACATATTCCTGACGGCAGAAGGCGTCGAGGTAGATAAAGACAGGATTGCCATCGACCTTGCCAGGATCCTCGACTCTCAGATGGTTTGGATCGGTATACATCGACATGATCTTCTTCTTCAGGTCAGCCTCGCTCTCTGAGAGGTATATGCAGTTGCCAAGCGACTTCGACATCTTAGCCTTGCCATCGATGCCGGGAAGGCGGAGGCAGGCGGCATTGGAAGGAAGCACAGCATCGGGCTCCGTAAGCGTCTCACCATAGGTCGTGTTGAACTTATGGACGATCTCACGGCACTGCTCGATCATCGGTAGCTGGTCCTCGCCCACAGGCACATGGGTCGCGCGGAATGCCGTTATGTCGGCAGCCTGGCTTATAGGATAGCAGAAGAAGCCGACGGGGATTGATGCCTCGAAGTTGCGCATCTGTATCTCTGCCTTGACCGTCGGATTGCGCTGTACCCTAGCGACCGTTACGAGGTTCATATAGTAGAACGTCAGCTCGGTAAGCTCAGGCACCATCGACTGGATGAAGATCGTCGTCTTCTCAGGATCTATCCCGGCAGCAAGGTAATCGAGGGCAACCTCCATGATGTTGCTCCTCACCTTCTCAGGATGCTCCGCGTTGTCCGTAAGGGCCTGGGCATCGGCGATCATTATGTTGATCTCATCAAACTCACCTGAGTCCTGGAGCCTAACGCGCTCCCTTAAAGAGCCTACCAGATGACCGACATGCAGGCGTCCTGTAGGCCTGTCGCCGGTAAGTATTATCTTCTTCATTCCTTGCTTCCCCCTGAACTCTCATGCGATGACGCATGGTCGGTGCAGTAATAGCCTGAGCCATGGTACTCAACGGCAGGAGCACCGGAGAACACCCTCTCGGCCTCGCCCTTGCAATCCGGGCAGATATCATGATCGGCATCTTCGGAGAAACCCTTGATGACCTCATACCTCTTACCGCACTTCCTGCATCTGAATTCATATAGCGGCATATCAAAACTCCTCCAGGGTGGAGAGAACGGCTCCAACCTGATCATCTTCAACCTTCACAGAGGACAGGCGTACCTTGTCCCCATCCTGGGAATACAGCGATGATAGCGCCTTGAAGTCAGGCTTCTCACCCCGCTCCCTCATTCCCTTGATAAGCTCATTGCGAAGCAGCGTGACAAGGGCGCGCGCCGCTGACGGCGAATCCATATCGATCCAGCCGGAGATATAGAAGGAACCATCGTGGGCATCAAGGAGGAACACGATCTCCTCTATGTTGTCTGCGACATCCTCCGTGATGCCGAAGCCAAGGTCAATGACGCTTTCCGCGTTCCTCGTATAGAGAGATGCAAGCGAAGAGGCCATCAGCGGCACGATATCATCGGCAATCACGGGAACACGGCGCTCTATCAGAGCGGAATAGGCATCCAGATAGCTCTCCGTAGAGAAGAGAAGCACCCCTGATTCCGGCACAGCCGCCTCCAGGCCAGTGGAACGGCTCTGATAATAGCGCAGATCTCCCTCGCTCCTCCTCCAATCGGGAACCCAGTCGAAGAAGGCATTGACGGAAGCATAGCCGAAGTTCCCCTCCGCGGCCCCATATACCGCCCCTGGAGATATAGAGACGGAGAGCCTGTCCGAACGATCGGTTATCACGGATTGAGGGATAAGGGAAGAAAGTCCCTCCTCCCTGGCCTTCTCAAGGTCGACCGTGACCACGAGGTCCCCTTCTCCTCCCATCGAGGAAAACAGCTCCCCGTCCTCGAACGGGGAACGATAGACACATGAAGAGAGAAGTACGGCTATGAGAATCGAGAGGAGGAGCTTCCTCATGCCTTCTCCACCAGCACCTTAACGCTCTCCTCGGCGATCTCGGTCTCAGCGCCAGCGTTGTCGGCGATGGTAAGGGAAAGCGCGAGCGTCTCCTCGGAGATATAATCCCTGAACGCCTCCACGGCCTCATTGATCAGCGCGCTGCCATTCACCGTCAGCCTGATATGATCTGAAACCTCGAAGCCCTGATCCTTCCTCGCCGTCTGCACGAAGCGCACGATATCCCTCGCGATACCTTCAAGCAGGAGGTCATGCGTGATCTCGGTATCATAACCAACGGTGACAGCACCCTCGTTAAGAACCTTCACATGCTCCTTCTCAGCCCTCTGAACGACAAGATCGCCTTCAGTGATCTCGATCTCTCCTGCCGAGTAGCTTATCTTCTTCGCATTGCCATCGAGGATCGAGGCGATCTCCTCGGAAGAGAAGCCCTGGATGATCGCGGCGACCTCCTTCATGCTCTTTCCGAGCCTTGAGCCAAGGACCTTGAAGTTCGCCTTCGCGGAGTACGTGACTATAGCGCTCTCGTCGGCGCGGATATCCACGTTCTTCACGTTAAGCTCCTCTGAGATTATAGAGGAGTACTCCGAGAGGATCTTCCTGTCGCCCTCGCTGCGGTCGATGATGACAAGACGGGAAAGCGGCTGCCTTATCTTTATATTCGACGTGGACCTGAGCGCGCGCCCCATCGCTATCGTCTTGATCGCGAGGCTCATCTCCTTCTCAAGCTCGAGATCCCTCTCCGCCTCGTTGTAGACAGGATAATCGCAGAGATGGACCGACTCAGGCATATCCTCGGTACGGAGATTGCGGTAGATCTCATCCGTGATGAACGGGATGATAGGAGCGGCGGTCTTCACGAAGGTCATCAGCACGCGGTAGAGCGTATCATACGCCTCCTTCTTGTCGCTGTCGTTCTCGCTCTTCCAGAATCTCCTCCTCGAGCGCCTGATGTACCAGTTGTTCAGCTCATCGATGAATGAGAGGAGCGAGGACGTCACCTCCTGGATATCATAGGAATCGAAGCCCTCGGTCACATCCTTGACGAAGCTGTTGAGCGCGGAGATGATCCAGCGGTCAAGCTGGTTGGAAAGCTTCGAATACTCCGTCTCAGAAGGCTCATATCCATCGATATTCGCGTAGGTCACGAAGAATGAATACGCGTTCCAGAGAGGGATCATCAGGCCCTTAAGCACATCCTTTACAAGCTCATCCGAGAACTTCAGGTCATCAGCCTTGACGACTGTCGAGTTCACGAGCGCAAAGCGGAGCGCATCGGCGCCATACTTGTTGATGATCTCCATAGGATCGGTATAGTTGCGCGCGCTCTTGCTCATCTTCTTTCCGTCAGAGGCCAGCACGAGCCCGGAGACTATGCAGTGATAGAACGCGGGCTTGCCGAAGAGGGCGGCAGCGAGGACAGTAAGCGAATAGAACCATCCACGCGTCTGATCGAGACCCTCATTGATGAAGTCCGCAGGAAAGATATTCTTGAACTTCTCCTCGTTCTCGAACGGGTAATGCTCCTCAGCGTACGGCATCGAGCCGGACTCGAACCAGCAATCCAGGATGTCTGGGATGCGCCTCATCGTGCCCTTTCCGTCAGGGGATGGCCATGTAAGCTCATCGACATACTGCTTATGGAGGTCCTCGACCTTCTTGCCACACTTCTCCTCAAGCTCGGCCACCGATCCGATCACCTCGATATAATCAGAGCCATCGCACTTCCATACCGGGATAGGATTGCCCCAGAAGCGGTTGCGGCTGATAGCCCAGTCACGGGCACCCTCAAGCCACTTGCCGAAGCGCCCGTTCTTTATATGCTCAGGCACCCATTCGATCTGGCTGTTGCACTCGAGCATCGTCTGCTTGATCTTCTGCACATCCACGAACCAGCAGCTCATGGCGCGGTAGATCAGAGGCATCTTCGTGCGATAGCAGAACGGATAGGCATGGAGGTAGTTCTCCCTCTTCACGAGCTTGCCATGATCCTTGAGCCACTGTATGACTCCCTTATCAGCATCCTTGACGAAGAGGCCCTTGAAGTCAGGAACCTCATCGGTGAAGCGGCACTCGGCGTCGATCGGGCATACGACAGGAATACCGGTGCCCTTCAGCACGTTGTAGTCATCCTCTCCGAAGCCAGGAGCGGTATGTACGATGCCGCAGCCATCCTCGGTGGTGACGTAATCACCGCAGACGACGACGAACGCGCCCTTCGCCTTGAGATCCGCGAAGTACGGGAACAGAGGCTCATAGGTACGGCCCTTAAGCTCAGATCCCTTCATCCTGGCGACGACCTTAGCCCCCTTGCCGTCCTTGTAGTACTTGCCGATCAGGTTCTCGGCGAGGTAGTAATAATCGCCGGAGTCTTCATCAAGCACCTTGACGTAGTCGATATCCGGACCTACCGCGAGAGCGAGGTTCGAGGGAAGCGTCCAAGGAGTGGTCGTCCATGCGAGGAAGTACGTGTTCTCCTCCCCATCGGCCTTGAAGCGGATGGTGACGGCAGGATCCGTGACATCCTTATAGCCGCCGAGGCTGACCTCCATGTTGGAAAGCGGAGACGCCAGAAGCGGTGAATACGGCAGGATATTGTATCCCTCATAGATCAGTCCCTTCTCGTATAGCGTCTTGAAGGCCCACCAGACGGACTCCATGTAATCCTTGTCCATCGTGCGGTAGCCATGCTCGAAATCGACCCAGCGCCCCATGCGCGAGATCGTGTGCTTCCACTCGTTGGTATACCTGAGGACAATCGAACGGCAGGCGTCATTGAACTTCGCCACGCCATAGTCCATGACAGCGAAGTATCCCTTGATGCCAAGCGTCTTCTCAACCTCGGCCTCTACAGGAAGCCCGTGGCAGTCCCAGCCGAAGCGCCTGATGACCCTCTTTCCCTTCATCGCCTGATAGCGCGGGATGGCATCCTTTATCGTTCCAGGAACGAAATGACCGAAGTGCGGCAGTCCGGTCGCGAACGGAGGACCGTCGTAGAATACGTACTCGTTATCGGCAGGTCTCTGCTCGATCGACTTATTGCATATGTCCCTCTCTTCCCAGAAACGAAGGATATCTTCTTCCATCTTAGGGAAATCGACTTTGTTGTTAACGGGTTTGAACATTGTTAGGCTCCTACCTGCCTAATATACCGAAAAGAGGCCTCAGCCTTCAAGGAGGTGAACGCCTAAAGGATACGCCAGTGCATGAACAACATGCCGCTTTCTGCTATCCTAGGTTCATGCGGATGAGGATCGACAGCGAGATCAAGGAAATAGGCAGGATATTCAAGGAAGGCGGCTACTCCCTGTATCTGGTAGGAGGAGCGGTCAGGGACTTCCTTCTCGGCAAGGAGAACCACGACTATGACTTCACCACCGACGCCGAGCCCGCGGACGTCAAGCGCATGTTCCGCCGCACTATCGATACCGGCATCAAGCATGGGACGGTCACCGTGATCCATCATCACCGCCACTATGAGATCACCACGTTCCGTACCGAAGGCGACTACAAGGACAGCAGGCACCCTGAGTCCGTGACATTCGTAAAGAGCCTCGAAGAAGACCTCAAGCGACGGGACTTCACGATAAACGCATTCGCCGCGGAGCTTCCTGACGGGAGGATAATAGACCTCCATGAGGGAAGGAAGGACCTGAGGCATAGGATAATCAGGGCAATAGGGATTCCTGAGGAGAGATTCCAGGAGGACGCGCTCAGGATGATGAGGGCCTGCCGCTTCTCCTCCCAGCTCGGCTTCGATATCGAGAAGGATACGGAAGCGGCCATGAAGGACCTCTCCCCCACGATCAGGAGGATATCCGCAGAACGCATCAAGGAGGAGCTTTTCCGCCTCATAGACGGCAAGGATCCCAGGAAGGGGCTGGAGGCGATGCGTCGCACAGGACTTATGCATGAGATCCTTCCCGAGCTTGAGAGGACATACCGCTTCGAGCAGGGAGGGATGCACGAGGAGGACCTATATGAGCATCTGCTGCTCTCGCTGGAGACGGCGCGGGACAACGGCTGCCCACTGACGGTGAAGCTCGCCGCTCTCTTCCATGACCTTGGCAAGGTCGATACGAGAGCCAAGGGAGAGACAAGGGAATACACGTTCTATGGCCACGAGGCGAGAAGCGCTGAGATGGTCGATGCCATATTCCGCCGCCTCAAGACCTCCAACGAGGAAAGGGAGACGGTGAGGCATCTCGTGGCCAACCATATGTTCTCATATACCCCTGACTGGTCAGACAGCGCCGTACGCCGCTTCATCAGGAGGATCGGGATAGAGAACATCAACACGCTATTCGCCCTCCGCGTCTGCGACATGACAGCGACCACCGGGCACAAGGCGGATCCACGGCCCCTCCTCGCCTTCACAGACAGGATCAACGCGGAGCTTGAGAGGGAATGCGCGCTGAGCATCAAGGATCTAAGGATAGACGGCAACAGGCTGATCGAGCTAGGCGTTCCCAAGGGCCCGATGATAGGAAGGATCCTCAACGCGCTCCTGGAGGAGGTCATCGAGGATCCATCGCTGAATGATAAGGAAGCGCTGGAGAAGCGGGCTATCAGCCTTTCTCAAGCCCTATAGCGATAAGAGCCATCCGGGCCGCGGCCTGCTCCGCGCTCTTCTTGTTGCGGCCTTCCGCAGGTCCATATACCTTCGTGCCAAGCTCCACCGAGACGGAGAAGACCTGATCATGGTCTGGGCCGCTCTGTGACACAAGCACATACCGAGGAACCTTGCCTCGCCTCTTCTGTAGGTACTCCTGCAGCTCCGTCTTGTAGTCCTTATAGGCAAGCTTGTTCTCAAGGAATGACTCGACCTGCTGCGGTATGAAGGAAAGCACGAAGCGCTTTGCCGTCTCAAGCCCCTGATCAAGGTATAGCGCGGCTATAACGGCCTCCATGCTGTCCGCGAGTATCGCCTTCTTCAGGCTTCCTCCCTGGCTCCTCTCACCACGCCCCACGAGTATGTAGCGGTTGAAGTGCATACGGAGCGCGACCTCCGAGAGGCTCTCTTCCGACACCACCACGGCCTTTATCTTCGAGAACTCCCCCTCATGGAAGCGCGTGAACGAGGAAAACAGGTATTCCGCAGTCACCATGCCCAGCACGCTGTCGCCAAGGAACTCAAGACGCTCATTGTTATCAGGGGCGCCCTTGCACTCATTGGAATAGGATGTATGGGTAAATGCCAGGTTCAGCAGTCTCAGATCGCCGAACTGAAGGTCATTATCCTTAAGAAAAGAAGAAAGCTCCCTCTCACGCTCTGCAGAGAGCAAGGGAGCCTTTGCGAGATATGAAAGCAATTACTGCAGTTCCTTTGCAAGATAGCGGACAGCGTCTCCGACCGTCTCGAACTCGTTAGCCATATCATCGGAGATCGTGATCCCGGTCTCCTCCTCAATCGCATAGACAAGCTCATATGTATCAAGGCTGTCTGCACCGAAGTCCTTGCGGAAATTAGCATCCATCGTGACCTTCTCAGGAGCGACATTGAGCTTCTCGACGACAAGCGACTTCACTTTCTCGAATACTTCATTCTCAGTCATAGATTACTCCTCGTCCTTGACGATGACCGGCTTACCGGCATAGTACCCGCACTTCGGGCATACATGATGGGAAGGAATCAGGTTACCGCATGTCTGGCACTCAGACAGATTCGGTGCTGAAAGCTTCATGTTCGCAGCCTTCCTCGATGCTGCCTTGGACTTGGATGTCTTATACTTAGGTGTTGCCATCTCTTACCTCTCTATTTGGGTTCAACCCTTCCGGCGCACTATTCTATCAGATGGCACCGGATGGCGTCAACAATCCGACAAATGACCATATGCCATAAGGCATTATCGCGTCAAGCCCTGACAAGCGCTGACATAAGGACGAAGCCTGATCCCGTATATCACCAGATGTTGCGGAATCAGGCATTACATGGCACGCGGGGCAGGAGAATGTAGAATCAGCCCTTCTCAACCCTCTTAAGGATCTTCTGCATGACCGCCGTCTGCTTATTACTGTTGGATACGATTACGCCGAAACCAATAGTAATGAATAGCGAACAAAGGCCGAATAAGGCGATGAGCAGGGCAAGGATGAAGCTCATGATGCTTGGATAATTAACTAGCAGGATTATCGCGATAAGGATATCGATACCGAACAGAAGGCATCCAGCTACCTGTATCCTAACCCCTTCATTTCCCCATTCTGACTCCAGAGACTCAGGCGAATCCAGGTTGACTGAACCTGTCCCTTCATTTCCTGACAACGCATGATGACAGAACGGGCACTCGGCCGATCCGTCCGGTACTTCCTTAGAACAATTAGTGCATATCATCTTTTTCACCTCTTCGGTTAAGATATGGCATTTTTTTTTGTTGTAAAGATTTACGGCTTAATTTATGTTGATTTTGTATTAAAAACAAGCAGGAACCATCACACGATAGAGATATCCGTATCAATATTACTTAAAGCACTACCCTATGTATCTGGCATAGGAATCCAGGACATTCACGCTTCCATTGCTGCACCTATCGCCTTCTCAATCTCATCATCAGACATAAAACCATCCGCGGAGGTCTGGCTTCTCATACGCTCCAGGGCAGCCAAGGCCTTAACCTGTCTTAATGCCCGGATTGTCTCATCGAATCTTCCCTCAGGGATTCCCATCATCACAGCATAAGGCTTTCCATTATTCGTTATGATTACGTCATTATCCTTGGAAAGTCCTTCCAAGATGGATTCAGCATTACTTCGCAATTCATCGACTGAATAGAATTCCATCTGATTATCTTCCCCTCACTGATATACATGATAATGTATCTAGCAAGTAAGGCAAATCAAGACAAGATCAGCTCTCAGAACTCTACCGTCAGCGACTTAACGAAGGAGAATATAACACGCATGGCGCTTTCATTATAGCCGCCCTCTGGGATTATGAGGTCAGCATACTCTTTCGTGGGCTCGATGAAGCTGAAGTGTCCTGGACGCACCACCTGCGTGTACTGCTCTATCACGCTCTCGACAGTACGCCCTCGCTCGGTTATATCCCTCTGCAGACGACGTATGAAGCGGATATCAGGAGGGGTATCGACATAGAGCTTGAGATCCAGCAGGTCGCGTATACGCTTATCGTAGAAGATCATCAGACCGTCTATGATTATCAGCGGCATGGGCTCGACACGGACGTACTCATCCAGCCTGGTGTGGTGGACGAAATCATACTGAGGCATCATGCACGCCTTGCCTTCCTTCAGATCCATCAGGTTTGACAGCATCAGGTCCATATCGAAGGCATCCGGATGATCGAAGTTATAGGCCGTTATGTTCTCATTGGAGATGAAGGGCGCGCTACGATAGTAGTTATCCTGACTGATCAGCACGGACTCAGGCTGCTCCTCCTTTATCCTCCTGACGACGGTACTCTTTCCGGAACCTGAGCCGCCGGTGATGCCGATAAGCTTCACTTCCATCACTTCACCTCTAGCAGGAACGATGTATTGGACCTATAGACTACGCCGTAATCGGTATAGGCACCGGGGAACTCCGGATGGTTCGGGCTGTCAGGATAGCGTCCAGACTCGAAGCATACCCCGCTGAACGGCTCATGATCGCCGGAGAGGAACTCAGCCGTGTATATCTGGATTCCCGGCTCCGTGGTCCTGATCTCCATCACGGCCTTCTCGCCCTCAACGCGCACAGGCGTGCCATGCTCTATGCAGAATGTGTTGTCATACGCTCCGTTCCTCCTCTCCCCGATCCTGTGCGGAGTACGGAAATCGAAATCCGTACCATCTACAGAAACGACGGATGTGGGGATGAGCGACTCATCGACAGCCACGTAATGATCAGCGGGAACGGTCAGGACATGATCCGTTATCGTTCCGCCGCCATTGAGGTTGAAGTAAGAATGGTTCGTTACCGATACAGGGCATCTGGCATCGCTCGTGACCGTATAGTCGATGCTCAGGAGACCGCTGCCTGTAAGGAGATAGGTGACGGTGCATTCATGGGCACCTGGAAAGCCGCCGAGTCCGGCGGGGGTGGCAAGGGAGAGCGTCACGGAGTTCTCCCCGAGTCCCAGGACCTTCCAGACCTTCTGCCCGAAGCAGGCAGAACCTGAATGGAGGTTATTGCCGTTGTTGTTCTTCTCAAGATGGAAGCTCCTGCCATCGAGGGAAAAGGAAGCGCCTGCTATCCTGTTCGCGTATGGCCCCACAACCTCGCCCATATAGCTAGGATCGCCCTCATACATGGCAAGCGTATCATGGTTCAGGACGATATTCACATCATCGAATCCGAACGAATAGAGCGTCGCTCCGAACGTAAGCACGGAAAGATGGAACCGTCCTTCCCTGAACGAGATGCGCTCAACCTCTTCTCCTCCAGATGTCCTTCCGAATATCGTCCTTTCCATTCAATCATCCTCCTCCGTCTTAAGCACCGCAAGGAACGCGCTCTGAGGTATCTCTACGTTGCCTACCATCTTCATGCGCTTCTTGCCCTCCTTCTGCTTCTCCAGGAGCTTCCGCTTGCGGGAGATATCACCGCCATAGCACTTCGCGGTGACATCCTTACGATACGCCGATACCGTCTCGCGGGAGATGATCTGACCTCCGATCGCGGCCTGTATGGCGATCTTGAACTGCTGGCGCGGAATCTCCTTCTTCAGCCTCTCACAGACCTGTCTTCCACGCTGCTGGGCGTTTGAGCGGAAGACAAGCTGGCTCAAGGCATCCACCGGATCGCCATTTACCAGTATATCAAGCCTTACAAGGTCCGTGGGCCTATATCCGATCACATTGTAATCGAACGAGGCATAGCCGCGGGATATCGACTTGAGCCTGTCGTAGAAATCGAAGAGAACCTCGGCAAGAGGCATCTCATAGATAAGCTCTACCCTCTTCTGATCGAGGTAGTTCATCCCAGTCTGCACGCCGCGCTTCTCAAGGCAGAGCGTTATGATCGGCCCCACATACTCGGTCGGCGTTATGATGTTCGCCTGGATATATGGCTCCTCGGTACGCTCTATGCGCATCACCTCAGGGTACTCAAGGGGATTGTCTATCTGCAGCACCTCGCCGTTCTTCATATAGACGATGTAGCGAACGGAAGGGGACGTAAAGACGATCGAGAGATCGAACTCCCTCTCTATCCTCTCCTGTATGACCTCAAGGTGGAGCATGCCAAGGAATCCACAGCGGAAGCCGAAGCCAAGAGCCGCTGAGTTATCCTTCTCATAGACGAGCGATGCATCGTTGAGCTTGAGGCGCTCTATGGCCTCCTGAAGCTCCTCGTAATCATTGGAATCCACGGGATAGATGGAGGAGAATACGACGGGCTTTACTTCCTTGAAGCCCGCCATAGGCTCATCGGCAGGGTTCGCGCATAGCGTCACCGTATCACCGACGCGGATATCCGAGATCGTCTTTATGCCAGCGATGAAGTAGCCGACATCCCCTGCAGAAAGCTCAGGCTTCGACACCAGCTGGAGCTGGAAGCGTCCGGCATCCTCGACCTTGTACTCCGCGCCTGAGTGCATGAACCTTATCTCATCGCCAGGCTTCATGCGGCCGGAGAAGAGGCGGCAATGCACGATGACCCCGCGGTACGGATCGTAATGGGAATCGAATATGAGCGCCTTCAGCGGATCGTCAGCACTTCCCGTCGGAGCCGGTATCTGATTGACTATCGCCTCGTAGAGGGTATCGACACCCTCTCCGGTCTTGGCGGAAACGAAGCAGGTCGAGTCAGGATCGAGTCCGAGGTCATGATCGATCTGCTCTAGGCATGACGGGATATCAGCAGAAGGAAGATCGATCTTGTTTATCACAGGTATGATCTCCAGGTTATGCTCCATCGCGAGGTAGAGATTTGCAAGCGTCTGCGCCTCCACGCCCTGTGAGGCGTCTATCAGCAGCAGCGCCCCTTCGCATGAGGATATCGCCCTGGAGACCTCGTATGTGAAATCGACATGTCCCGGGGTATCGACGAGATTAAGCTCGTACTCCTCCCCGTTGGCGGCGGTGTATGGAATCGTCACCGCCTGGCTCTTGATCGTTATGCCTCTCTCGCGCTCGATATCCATGTTATCCAAGATCTGCGTCTGCTGCGGCCCTCTGGATACGACGAGGCGGGCTCGCTCTATGAAGCGGTCCGCCAGCGTGGATTTTCCATGATCGATATGCGCGATTATGCAGAAATTCCTCTTATGAGAAGTATCCATCGCTCACCTACGTAAGATCGGAGAGATGATGCATCGGCGGGAAGCCAAGCATCTCCCTGATCTCCTTATCATCCAGCGTCTCCTTCTGCACCAGCGCCTCGGTAAGGGCATCGAGCTGATCACGGTGCGTCGTGAGGATATCCCTGGTATCGTCCATGCACCTCGTGAGGATCTTACCGACCTCCTCATCGATGCGTCTCGCCGTCTCCTCTGAGTAGTCCTTGTGCCTTGCTATCTCACGGCCGAGGAACAAGGGCTCATCATCATCGGAGAGCGAGACGAAGCCCAGCGCGGACATGCCCCACTCCGTGACCATGCGCCTGGCCATCTGCGTCGCCTGCTTTATATCGTTGCTGGTTCCTGTCGTCGTCTCGCCGTATACGATATCCTCAGCGACATAGCCACCCATGCAGATCTTTATCCTATCCTCGAGGAATGACCTGTTCTTCGTATAGGCGTCCTTCTCCGGCAGGCTCATCGTCAGGCCGAGGGCACGTCCATGCGGTATGATCGTCACCTTATGGAGGGGATCCGCGTTCTTCAGGTAGTAATGAAGGAGCGTATGGCCAGCCTCATGGTAGGCAGTCGCCCGCTTCTCCTCCTCGGTCATGTAGACAGACTCCCTGGCAACGCCGAGGAGTATCTTATCCCTGGCCTTCTCGAAGTCATCCATCGAGACGACAGAGCGGTTGCCACGGGCCGCGAAGAGAGCCGCCTCGTTCACGAGGTTTGCAAGATCCGCGCCAGAGGATCCGGGGGTCGCCCTCGCGATCCTCTCAAGATCGACATCAGATGCAACCTGGACCTTCTTGACATGGATACGGAGGATATCGAGCCTCTCCTGCACATCAGGAAGCTCGACCACGACCTGCCTATCGAAGCGTCCCGGCCTGAGAAGCGCCGGATCAAGGACATCGGGCCTGTTGGTGGCAGCCATCACGATGACGCCGGGATCGGAGGAGAATCCATCCATCTCGACGAGCATCTGGTTAAGCGTCTGCTCCCTCTCATCGTGTCCGCCGCCCAGTCCTGCGCCACGCGCACGTCCTACGGCATCAAGCTCATCGATGAAAATTATGCATGGGGCGTTCTTCCGCGCCTCCGCGAAGAGATCGCGCACGCGCGCCGCTCCCATGCCGACGAACATCTCAACGAAATCCGAGCCTGAGGTATGCAGGAACGACACGCCGGCCTCACCTGCGACAGCACGGGCAAGGAGGGTCTTACCTGTTCCCGGAGGACCCACGAGAAGCACGCCGCGAGGGATCCTGGCACCGATCTTCACGAAGCGGTCCGGATGCTTGAGGAAGTCCACGACCTCCTGAAGCTCATACTTGGCCTCCTTCTGTCCTGCGACATCCTGGAATGTCACCTTCTTGTCGTTCTTGCCATACATCTGCGCGTGGCTCTTGCCAAATGATGACATCATCCTTCCGCCGCCGGCTGCCCCGGTCTGCCTCATGATCATGAAGATCATCACCACGAAGACGACCCATGGCAGGAGCTGTATGACGATATACCATATCGGGGTCGGCTGCACCGCGCCGCTGACATCTATGCCCTTCTCCGCGAGCTTGTCGAGGAGCGTACCATCAGGATACGGGATGCGGCAGGTGGCCGCCATGCCGTTGCTGAGGGTGTAATCGATGACGCTATGCTCAACGATCGTGACAGAGGCGACATTGCCCCGCTCCACCTGATCGAGGAACATGGTATACGATGTCTCTTCAGCCTCCACGCCCGTAGGGGTGGACATGAATACATATACGAAGGAAATAACGAGAAGGATGAGCGCGATAAGAGCAAGACGGTTACGCTTGCCGCCTCCCTTGAAGGAGCCGCCATCGCCCCCCTGTCCGCCAGAGCCCCAGTATCTATACTGGTCATATACGTTCTTCTTGGGCTTCTCGTCCTGCTTCCGCCCTCCTTCGGGGCCTTCAGGCTTCCTTTCCGGTTCTGGAGAAGGTGAGGCACCATCGGGCCTTACCTCATTCTCCTTATTATCTTTCTCGTCCATTTGAAGCAAAATATACCGTAGCTATCAGATAAGGGCAAGGGCAACGGACTCTCCAGAGGCACCTAAGAAGCGCCTTGAAAGCCTGTCACGCCCTCCGAACGGCCTGGCAAGATACGCCACTATGCCGTTCCTGTCCTCGATGACGACAGCATACGGGACCCGCTGATCCTTCATCAGCTCCGAGACCTTCTTATCCGCACCCTTGAGCGCGATCACGTCACCCTCGCGGGCACTGCGGATCAACGCAGGAGCGGAGAGGGATGAAAGCGGTATGCGGAGCGTAAGCCCATCGCCCTCGTCCCCTATCCTCAGCATCAGGCCATCGGCTACCATCGCCCCATCCTCTAGCGGCACGGCGAAATCGGGAAGGGATGGATATATCCTCATCTCATCCTTCGTGAACACGAACCCAAGATCGCCCACGGACAGGCTGCCGCGCCCCTCTGCAGCCTTGGCAAGGATGGAATCTATCGCATTGCGGGATATCCGCAGGGAAGAGCCGAGCGAGGCATTGGCCTCATAGACCGCCCTTTCGGCGGCAAAGCGAGGCGACGAGATGATATCCTTCCTGTTATACGCAAGATAGAATCCGGAAAACGATGGCTCTATCCTATGTCTTTCCCTGAATACCGCGACATTCTCCGCAATCGTAGCCATCATATCCTTCGCCTCTATGGAAAGGGCCGGCATAAGGGCCTGCCTGATCCTGTTGCGGCTATAAGCAGTATCATCATTGGTTGAGTCAACGGAAGGCGTAAGACCTGTCGAGGCAAGGTATCCGAGGATCTCCGACTTCCAGTATGGCAGGAGGGGCCTGCAAAGCACGCCATCATCCCTGACTATCGCGCTCCAGGCATAGAACGGGGCGGAAGCGAGCATACGCATCGCCACCGTCTCCGCCTGATCATCGCGGTGATGGGCCGTAAGGATACGGTCAAAGCCATTCTCAGAGGCATAGCGCCGAAGCGCCTCGTAGCGAAGCGAACGGGCAGCAGCCTCGATCCCGATGCCCTTCTCCCGGGAAAGCTCTTCCACGCGTCCGCGACCGAGCCTTTCGATATGAAGAGGAATGCCAAGGATGGCGGCATTGCACCTGTTAAGCTCCTCCTCAGCCTCCAGCTCCTCTTCTCCCCGGATGGCGTGATTCACATATAGCGCCTCAGTCCTCTCTGGAGCGATCTCGGAGAGGATAGAGAGAAGCGCGAGGGAATCATCACCGCCGGAGAACGCCAGCAGCAGGCGTCCGGGAGGCAGGATGACATCAGAGGGAATTAGCCCATTGGACGACACTTTCGAACCTCTCCCCTCCGGCAAGCCGTAGCACGGCCTCCGCGGCCCTCTCCTCCGCCTGATCCACTAGGGCACGGTCGGAATCATTGAAGCGCGTCAGCACATGATCGATCACCGCGGTCCCCTTCTCTGGCCTGCCGATGCCCACATAGACACGGATGAAATCAGGGCCATGGGCCGCGATTATGGACTTCAGGCCATTGTGGCCGGCCGAGCCTCCGCCCCTGCGTATCCTGATGCGTCCAGGAGGCAGGTCCATCTGGTCGACGATGACCACCATCTCCTCGCCTGGCCTGAGATTCTCCTCAACCACGTCACCGGAGCTGTTCATATAGGTAAGCGGCTCCACGAGCGTAAGGCTCCCGGACGATGCACGCCTATAGAGACGGAAACAGCGCTTCCGGAGCTTCATGTCCTTCAGCGCTGCTATCCTTTCCACAGTGTCGAACCCGACATTGTGCCTTGTGCGTGCATATCCGGCCCCGGGATTACCAAGACCGAATACGACCATCTTACTTCGTCTCGGTGGTTGCTGCCGCGTCGGTAGCCGCTGCATCCGCAGCCGTATCCTCAGCTGCCGCAGGAGCCTCTTCCTTGACATACTTGATCGAAGCGACCGTCTCATCTCCATCGACCAGGATCTTTACACCCTGAGGAACATTGAGCTGGTTCACGCGGAACGACTCGTTGACATCAAGCGCTGAGATATCGCCGCTGATCGTCTCCGGGAGATCGGAAGGAAGGCACTCCACCTCGACCTCGTGGATAAGCTGCTCCAGGACGCCTCCATTCCTCGTGCCGACAGGATTTCCGACAAGCTCGATACGGACGTTGGTCCTTACGGCCTGGCCAGCTGTGACCTCGAAGAAATCGATATGCTGGACAACACCCTTGAGAAGATCCTCCTGATAGGACTTCACGAATACATCGTGGGACTTCTCATCAGCGACATTGAGCGAGATGAGGGTAGACTCACCGAAGCCTGACCTCTTCGCAGCGAACTCACGTGCATTGACGATGACGTGGATCGGCTGATCCTTTCCATACACGACTCCAGGGATCTCACCATTCCTGAGGAGCCTTCTCGAACCAGCTGAACCGAAGTCAGCTGTCCTAAGCCTTGCGCCAAGAAACTTCTTCTCGCCCATCTTCTTCTCCTTATACTCTCATCGGCCATGCCGATTACCATAAAGTGCCGAAGCACGGCTAACGATGATATCTGACAAAGGACTTTTCTGCAAGGCATGGAAAGAAGCTGGGAAGGAAGGACTCGAACCTTCGAATGCAAGAATCAAAATCTCGTGCCTTAACCACTTGGCTACTTCCCAACGCAAGAGCGAAAATAGCAGATATAGCCTGATCTTGCAATAATCCCAGGCCTAAAGCCTCTTTCCGATCCAGCTTATCGAGAGATTATCCGAATCATCGATGTTAATGCCCAGAAGGTATACGTCACGGCCTGACAGCCCTGAGCCCTCCCAGTACCGCCTATCCTCTATCTGGGCTATGGCATCCTCGGCCGAGCCATTCAGCTTCAGCTCTATGACTATCAGTCGGTGTCCATACTGGACAATCAGATCCGCCCTGCCATTGGCCGTATGCGCCTCGCACCTTACATCTACTCCATCCATCAACCTAAGCACGACATAGATCAGCGATTGATAGTACCGTTCCAGCGACACGCGGGCATCATATGGAGGAATGAGCAGAAGGTCACGAAGGCCAGAGGAGAAGGCATCCATATCATCGGAGGATAAGGCCTTTCTCAACCCATCGGCTATCGAAGGATGCGTTTCCTCGACATAGAGCCGGGCAAGCACCTCGCAGATAACCAGCTCCACCTCATGGTCAGGTATCCTCAGGAGGATATCACGGCCCGCATGCCGATCCATCGTCAGATACCCCGCAAGATAGAGATATCCATATACCTGCTCCTCGCTAAGGAACGCATCTGACGCGAAATCCTCGATCATGAAATTCTGCAGCACCCCCTCGTTAATACGCTTCGTCTCTCCCGGCAGGAACATAAAGGGATGACGCCTGGCAAGGTCATATATCATCCGAGATGAAGCAGTCGAGGCCCAATATGATCCGAACCTCATGCGTCCATATGACATATCGAAGAAGCTGTTTATCGAGACAGGATTATATACGCTCTCAGCTCCATCGGCGAACCGATAACCGTCATACCATCGTTCCAGCTCTCCTATAAGCCACTCCCTATCCCGGCCAGTCACCGCAGAGAACTCATCAAAGCCTTCGGTGAAATACCTCTCAAGCTCTATCTGCGTATAGCCGGCAATGGATGAGTAATCAGGATCGAACGTAAGGTCACGGAGGTTGTTCAGCTTGGAGAAGATAGACTGGTTATTCATCCTTGTGACACCGGTGATGAAGAGGAAGCTGATCAGGTCAGAGCATGGCTTGAGCCTAGCATAGAAATCCCTGATCATATCCCTCACAGGCTCTCCGCCTTTCAGGTACAGCGAATCCTGCAACGGCGTGTCATATTCATCGATAAGTATCGCGGCACAGCCTTTGCCTCTAGCAGCTATGCCTGAAAGCGCCATCTGCAACGCATTCCCAGGGGCTGATCGAGGATCTATGCTTACCCCATATGCCGCAGCAGCCTCTGCTATCATCGATGTGAGATGGGAACGCGTCTCTTCGATAGGGTCACTTACCGTAAGCTGCGACATATCGAGGCGGATGACAGGACATGGCTCGAAACCATAATCCGAGGCCCCGAGGAAGAGACCGTCGAATAGTTCCCTGCGCCCTCTCAGCGCAGCCTCAAGCGTCGATACCATAAGGGTCTTGCCCCATCGCCGTGGACGGGCTAGGAAGAAGAACGGCACGGCGCTCCTCTGTCTGAGCATATTGTAGGCGAACTCCGTCTTGTCGACATAGAAGAGCCCGTTCCTCATATATGCCTCAAATGACGATAGGGTACTCATCGGCTTCACGCATACATTGTAGCGCATCTCATCCTCCTTTTCTCCCTATATACGCCCTGAGTCCCCGTTTCTGCCAATCCAGGGAGGAGGATAGATGGATAATCAGGCTAAATGAGGGTACACGCGAGAACGCCGGGGATATCAGGGAAGACCATGCCTTCAGCGGGTATCGCGTACCATGCGCTGCCGGATCCTGTCAGGGAGATGAACGCGCCCGTATCGGAAACAGCGGCAGGAACAGAGGTCGGAAGCACCAGCTCGAAGTCATTGGGGAAGGAAGCCTTATCAAGCGATGAGGAGAGCGGCGGCAGATGGCGCTCAGGGCGTTCCGTGCCATCAAGGAGCGCATAGGCCTTGCCAGTGGAGCTGCGCGCCTCCGGAATGAAGATCATGATCGGCCTACCGTGTAGTCCTGCCCTTTCCTCCACGATCTCCCCTCTGCCACGCACGAGCGCGGTGCGGTAGCCCGACGCTAGGAACGGGACGTCAGAGCCCACTGCCGCGGCGGTCTCCAGCAGCCCCTCCTTGATACCATATTCCGCGAAGAGGAAGCGCAGGATTGCCGCGGCATCCGCGGATCCTCCACCAAGCCCTGCCTGCGACGGTATCCTCTTGTCTATCCTGAGAGAAAGCGAGAAAGGCAGTGAGAAACGCTCTGAGAATATGCGGGCAGCCTTCTCCATCAGATCCACCGATCCCTCCTCAAGATAAGGGACGCTCCTCTCTATATCCACGGAGAGAACCGAAGAAGGCCTTATCTCCGCATCGATCGTATCAGAGAGATCCACAAGTGCCATGTAGCTCTCTATCTCATGGTATCCATCGGGTCTCCTGCCTCCGACGATCAGCCCGATGTTCACCTTCGCATAGGCCTTAAGACGCATCGGTGATCCTCCTGAACTCCTCCAGGGCCATCCCCTTCCAGAATGAGGAGGATGATGGATTAAGCGGCGATGGGTGCGGGAAGTAATGCACGGGTACCGATGAACACTCCCTAGCCTTCCCTTCAGCGTAGCGTCCAAGGGCTATTATGGAGACGGGATCAAGGAGAGAGAGGATGGATGACAGGGATGATGAGCAAAGGTCCTCGACCTTGGTACGGAAAGCGCGTGGAAGATGATCAGGCGTCAGGTTACGGCCCTTCTCATCCAGAAAGAGCAGAGGACAGTAGTTAAGCACGGTGCAGCGGGAAAGGAACCCATCACGGCTGCCATAGCGCGACGCCATCGTCCATACGGCCTTGCCCGAGGCCTCATCGCGCCGCGTCTCCATGCCAAGCACAGGACGCAGCGGGGATTCATTGGCAGGGTGTCCCACCTTCCCGTCTATCCCAAGATAGGTGCGGACGAAGCTCACAGCTCCGAAAGGTACCCCTGTCTGAGCCATGCCATACGGCCCGGGGTTCATGCCGAGCATCACCGTACGCGCGCCCTTCCCGACCGCCATCCTCAGATAGGCCTCGTGATTGCCCCAGGCATAGGAAAGCACGTTATACGTCAGGACAGGGCTCTCAGCGACAAGGCCATCAAGCCCTGATGAGAGCGCACGATAGACAGAGAGGATATCATCAACGACCGCCATGCCCTGAGGATAGCCTAAATACGCCGATCGACCAAGCTATGCCGGTGTCGACTAAGAGCCTGTTTTTTCATATGCTAGGATATATGGATGGCATCAAGGGAATAATATTCGATAAGGATGGCACCCTCTTCGATTACGGGGAGGTCTGGGGTCCGATATTATTCAAGGCCATCTCCAGGGGACTGTCGACAGCGCACCTGTCGGAGGAAAGAAGGCGGCAATGCACCCTTGATTTCATGAAGGTACTCGGAGTCGATGACAAGGGAAACACCTATCCCAATGGCATAATCTTCCGCCATGACAGGAAGATAACCGCCACGCTCCGCATCCTCAGGCTCTGCATACGCTATCGTCTCAGCCCGTTCATGGTGGGCCGCGCGATGTTCTCGTTCATGAAGAAGACGGATCTCGGACTTGAGGAAAGGATAGAGAGCATGGAGTTCCCCGGTGTCCGCGAGGTATTCAAGGAGGCGTACAAGCGCGGCTACATCCTCGGCATCGTCACCAATGACACACTGCGCTCCACGTCCATCTTCCTCAAGAAGATGGGCATAAGCGATTACATCTCGTTCATCAGGACGAAGGACAGTCCCACTCACCCAAAGCCGAACCCTGAGGCTATAAAGGAGTTCTGCGAGGAGAAGGGGCTGGAAAGCCAGGAGGTCGCGATCATCGGCGACACCATCGTCGACATGGAATTCGCGCATCTGGGGAAGGCAGGATACACCGTTGCCGTCCTCACCGGCTCCGGTGATGTGACAAGGCTGCAGAAGCAGGCTGATGCCGTCTATCCCACCCTTCTCGACATGCTTTCCGATCCGGTCCTCTTCCCATGATAGCCTTCCTTGAGACAGAGGCAGCGCGGGATGAGGCTAGGAAGATGGCCGCCCAGATGCTCTCTGCCGACTCATATTCATTCCCCCCATCTCAGGAGCGCAGGCTCTCCGCAATCAGCAAGAGGCCGACATTCGCGGTGATGACGGTCAGGACGAATGGAGGAGGAGAACGTATCCTCCGGTCATTCTCCGGACTGATCAATGGCTCTCCAACGGCTCCAGGCTATGTCAATCCATGCTTCTCTAAGAACGAATACGCCAAGGCGGCCACGCTGAACGACGAGCGCATCCATGAGCTGACAGAGCGCATCGCCGCGGGTGAGACGGAGCTTGCTGCGGAGCGCAAGGCGCTTACCGAGGCCAGCCTTGAGAGGATAAGGGGCCTCTATTCCTTCTCCTGCTGGGACGGAAGCACGATCGGCCTGCCTGACAAGGCTCCTACAGGAACGGGGGACTGCGCTGGACTGAGGCTGATGAACACCGCGCTCCGGAACGACTGGGAGATGACGGGACTCGCGGAGTTCACGATAGGCGATGATGGCACGCTTTCCTTCCATGCCCCATGCGAGGAGAGATGCGGTCTCCTGCTGCCCAGGATGCTAGGACTCCGCTTCCTCTATGCCGACAGCGCGATAGCCGTGATAGACAAGGATGCCGGGATGCTCAGCGTCCCAGGCCGCGGAGAGGAGAAGAGGGACAGTGCCGCATACAGGTTCCACCGTCTCTTCCCGTCAAGCCCGGAGGTGTGCCACACCCATCGCCTCGATATGGATACATCAGGACTCCTGGTCATGGCCTTCACCAAGGAAGCGCACCGGGATGTATCGATGCAGTTCGAGGCGAAGACGGTACAGAAGGAATATGAGGCGCTTCTGGAAGGAGTGATTACCGAGGATGAGGGAACGATCGACGCTCCGATGCGCCTTGATGTGGAGAACAGGCCCTATCAGATCATAGACTGGAAGCAGGGAAAGAGAGCCGTCACGCGATGGACGAGGATAGGTATCGAGGTCATCGATGGCAGGAAATACACGCGCGTGCGCTTCTACCCTGAGACAGGGCGCACCCACCAGCTGAGGGTCCATTCGAGGTATATAGGACATCCGATAAAAGGAGACCGGCTATATGGCACGAGGAAGGAAGGAGAGAGGCTGATGCTCCATGCCTCCTCGATCTCATTCATCCATCCCCTGAGCGGGGAGCGTGTCAGCTTCTCCTCGCCCGCCCCTTTCTGATAGGCCCTGCAGCTTCTCGATATTCCCCCTGAGCCTCTCCGCCTCACGCTCGATCTCCGCAATCTCGCCATCGATGCGCTCACGCTCGCGGCGGAGTATCCTCAGCTTCCCCTCCTCGCTCTCCAGAAGCGCCCTCAGATCATCGGCCTTCGCCTCACGCCCAAGCCGCGCGCGCTCCGAGAGGAGCCTATCCAAGAGCCGCTTCTCATTGAGGATCGACTGGAGATCGGAAAGCATGGAAGAAGGGGTATCATCGCCGATCCAGAGCGCGCCCTTGTCATAGAGCTGGGAGCCATAGCCCCCCATCGCCTCGTTCTCCCGCCTTACGCACTCGGCAAGGGCCTTCTCCGCCCTCTCTATGCCTCCATGGGACATGGCCCGGTAGGAATGGCGCTTGGAAGCGATGATGGTAGAAAGGCTCTTCCTCTCTCCATCGAGCCTCGCAAGCTCCTCCTTGATCTCCCTTATCTCTGAAAGCGTGCGTGTCGCGCTACCGTCAAGGCCAGTCGCGGAGTCATCGGATTCGGCGATGCGGGCATAACGGGCAAAGCGCCGCCGCTGTCCGACATTCCTGAGAAGCCCCCCGTTCTTCTTACCGTCCTTCTCTATGTCATGGTAGACGCGCTCATAGCGGGACTTATCCAGAAGGGAGAATGTGCAGCGCTCATATATGATCGCGCCGAGCTGGGATTCAAGGGTAGCAAGACGCTCATCAAGCCTGCCTCTCTCCCTATCCTTCTCCGCGAGACTCTCACGCCGGCCCTCATGCTCTGCAGAGGCGCTCCTTATGGAGGAAAGCCTCTCCTCAGCCTTCCGGCGCTCCGCGATCCTATCATAGCACTCAGAGAGGAGGCGCTGACCGATTGAAAGAGAGAGGGAGGAAGCGTTCTCGACGCCCTTCCTGCCGAGTGAGAGCATCAGTGCCGCTATCCTGGCCTCGCACTCGCGTATGCTCTCCTCGTTCTCCTTCAGAAGTTCCTCTCTCGCGCTCATGATAAGAGTGTATCACATATGGGGTGTTTATTGACAAACAAGCACCATTCAATCATTCTTTCATTGACCGTGGTAGTCCGGACCTTTCCTGCCGGAAACTCCACGGTTGCCCAATACCCATCTAGGGCATATTTCCAACCCGATCGGGTGATTATGGAGAAAAGAATGGAGAAAGAAGAGATGAAGGGCCTCTCAGACGAGGATCTTCAGCAGAGGATCGGCAGCCTCCTCGAAGCCATGAGGAAGGAGAGGCCGGAAGAGCTTGAGAGGCTCAAGGGAATCATCAGGAAGAGCGTTCCGTTCTTCACTAGGAGCGCGTTCTCAGCATACCTCCTGATGCTGGCAGCCGAGGGCAGGAAGGCCCCGGAGAAGAAGGGTGAGAGAAGAAGCAGGCCAGACAGGCCAGAGAAGCCCAGGACCGCATCCGAGCCACGTCAGGCCCAGGAGAAGGCAAAGGCGGAGCCGAAGCCGGAGCGTGTCATCCCGGAAGGGGCGAAGACCATCTATATCAACGTGGGCAAGATGAAGCATCTCTACGCGAAGGATCTCTCGAAGCTCCTGCAGGGCGTGCTTGGCATCACCCGCGATGATATCTACGCGATCAGGATCCATGACAAGTACTCGTTCGTCACCATGAGCGAGGAGAACTGCCAGAAGGCCATCGAGAAGGTCTCAGGCATGGATATCAACGGACGCACCGCATCTGTCTCATTCGCGGAGAAGAAGGGCGGAGCGAAAGAGGCTGAGAAGCAGGACTGATGAGGATAAAGGCGCTTTCCCTGGGACCATATGCCACCAACTGCTACATCGCAGAGGATGACGGCCGCGTCGTGATCATAGACGCCCCGTATCCGGCAGACGCGGTGATCGATGAGCTTAGGGAAAGCTCCCTCGTTCCAGAGAGCGTCCTCCTGACGCACGGCCATCATGACCATGTATTCGGACTCGCGGCGCTGAGGGAGGCCTTCCCTGGCATCAGGATATACCTTTCGGAGAAGGACATGCCGTACCTTGAGGATGATGGGAGGACGCTGAGGCAGATGCTCCTGTCATTCGATCAGGCGTTCCTTGAGGATATAAGGGATATACGCATTCCCGAGGATATCATGGGATACGGATGCTATGAGGGCCCCTTCTCCATCATGGAGACTCCGGGGCATACAGAGGGCTCTGTCTCGATCTATTCCGAGAAGGACGGAGTGCTGTTCTCCGGCGATACGCTCTTCCAAGGCGGCATCGGCAGGACCGACCTCGGCGGTGACTACACCATGATACTCTCATCGCTGAAGGAATTAGGAGCCCTACCCTCGGAGACACGGGTACTGCCAGGACATGGCGGAATGACCACGATAGGATACGAGAGGAATACCAATCCCTATATGAGATGAATCCTCATCAATGAGAAACAGAGAGCTGCCGCACCGACGCGACAGCTCTTCTCTTATCAGTTACCGCCAGCCATCCTCTCATTGGCGGTCTTACAGTCGATGCAAAGCACTGCCTCTGGAATAGCGCGGAGCCTGCCTTCCGGAATCCTCTTGCCGCACTGCAGGCAGATACCGTACTTGCCCTCGCTGATCCTCTTCAGCGCTCCCTCTATCGCCTTGAGCTTCTTGGCATCCATCGCGTTCAGGGCCTCCATCTTCCTGTAGGTTCCCTCATCGGACGCCAGATCGCTGCTATCGCCCCTTCCCGACGAAGCCTGGGCCTCGCTGCGGAAATCATCCCCTTCATTGCTGAGCTTCTTCATCAGCGCGTCACGCTCCGCAAGAAGCTTCGCTTCCATCTCCTGGGTAAAAGCATCCATCGCCATTAACCCCCTTAACCAAAATGATAGCAATATATCTGCACAGATATGATGGTTCAGTCAAGTAAAAACCGCATCGCGATGCGACATTTACACAATGGAGAGGAAAATGTAGTAATCAGCGCTTCTCCTCTTCCTTGAGCGAGCGGGCATAGCGGGAGGAGAAGCGGATGACCAGGGTGGTTATCACGAGATAGACGATGAACACCAGCAGCGCCACCCACCTCGGACCGTCATAGACAGTGCCAAGAAGCAGGAAGCCCACGCTCATGCCAGCTATCAGCATGACGATAGAGACAATGAAGCGGCGTCTCCTATCCATTCTCGATGAAGCTCCTTATCCTCGAGAGAAGCTCGTCATAGGTGCGTGTCAGCACAAGGTCCTTCTCGCTCTCCAGTATGTTCTCAGGAGCGCGGAAGAGGCAGCCGCCATCGGCCTTGCGGATCATGGCAAGATCGTTATAGCTGTCACCGGATGCGAAGGTGCGGAAGCCGATCGAGGAGAAGGCCTCTATCGCCCTCTTCTTACCGTTCTCGCACCTCATCCTGATGCCCTCTATCATGCCGTCTGCGGAGACGCGGAGGCTGTTGCAGAGGATCGTGGGATAGCCAAGCTGCCTCATCAAGGGCAGGGCGAACTCCTGGAACGTGTCTGAGAGGATCACGACCTGCGTCATCTCCCTGAGCTGATCAAGGAAATCCCTTGCTCCCTCCAGCGGCCTGATCGTCGCGATCACGTCCTGGATATCGGAAAGGCGGAGCGAATGTTCCTTGAGTATCGCGATGCGGTAGGCCATCAGCTTATCGTAATCAGGTTCATCCCTCGTCGTCCTCCGTAGCTCCGGGATACCGGTCTTCTCGGCAAATGCGATCCAGATCTCAGGCACAAGCACGCCCTCAAGGTCAAGGCAGACTATCTCCATGTTCTCCTCCTCCGGAGATTCTGATGCGAGAAGGGGCAGTCAGTCAACATCGCGCTTGCATAAGCCTGGCTTTCCCCCTATCCTCCGGCATATGAAGAGAAGCCTTTGCCTGATCATGGCGTTCCTCACCGGAGCGGTGATCTCCGTCATGGTCATATTCAATACCGAGCTTGGAGAGGCCACTTCCAACAGCGCCTCTATACTGGTGAACCAGGCGGTGGGTATCATCACTCTATCGGCGATAATGATAGCCTTCAGGAAGAACGGGACGGTCAATCCCAAACGCAGTAAGGCGCCTTGGTATCTCTGGTTCGGCGGTCTCTTCGGCCTTGTCGTGATAACGTGCAACTACTTCTCCGTTAGGGCCACGGGCGCGACGATAGCAATGGCCGCAGCCGTGTTCGGGCAATGCCTGGCAGGCACCGTGCTGGATATCACGGGATGGATGTGGATGGAGAGAAGGCGCATAAGCGGACGTAGGATAGCCTCACTGGCGATCACAGCCTTCTCGATAGCGATCATGATGCTCTTCTCGGGCGAGGAGATAAGGATAGGCTACGCGCTCATAGCGGTGCTTGCCGGCGTGATCACCATGCTGCAGATGGCATATAACGCACGCTTCGCCTCCTATAAGGGCGCGTTCTTCTCAGCGCGGCAGAACGTGGTATCAGGGCTTATCGGGATAGCGCTCTTCGCCTTCATCACGAGAGGGGAAGCCACGGCAGAGGCGCTCTCGGCACTGCCATCCCTCCCCTTCCTGACCATCGTCGGTGGAGGCGCGCTGGCATGCGTGGTTGTCGTGTCATCGAATACCGTGATCCCCCGCCTTCCTGGAGCCGTGTCATCGGTGCTTATGTCCGCGGGGCAGCTACTTACGGCAGCAATCCTCGACTGGGTGGTATACTCCAGGCTCTATCCTTCGCTCATCATCGGCTCGGTGCTGATGCTTGCCGGCCTCGCGATATCCTGGCGCGACTGATCAGAGGCCGCCGTTGTCCTCGATATGATCGGACATGGCCTCCGGCATCTCCACGTCCCCCGTCTCTTCATGGACCAGCTTCTTGCGCTTGCGCTTCCTGTCGTAGTCCTTACGATAATAGCGGCCTTCCGAGAGCATGATCGCGATGGGACGCAGGGACGGCACGTTGGCGCAGATGATCTGGATGATCGATGTAAGCGGGACGGCAAGGAACATCCCGGGGATTCCCCAGACATAGCCCCAGATCGCGAGGGACACGAGTATGACCAGCGGCGAGATATTCAGCTGCACGCCCTGCAGCCTCGGATCGATGATGTTGCCAAGCACCATCTCGATGGAGATCATCAGCAGCGTGACATATATGATATTCCCCCAATCAGGGGCGAACTGTATTATCGCCATTATTATCGTGCCGGCGGTACAGACGATAGAGCCGATGGTGGGAATGAAGTTCAGTATGACGGCAAGCACTCCCCACACGAGGGCGAAGTCCAGATGGGAGATGATCGAGGCGAAGTAGAACATGATACCGGTCGCGACGCTGATTATCACCTTCGTCAGCAGGTAGCGCGAGGTCTGCCTGTTCATCCTCTCGACCATCTGCGAGGCCCTCTGGACCTTACCGCGAGGAAGCGCCGCCAGGAGCTTCGGCATCACCGTCTGCCTCTCAAGGATTATGAACATCAGGTAGAGGAATACCAGAAGCGCGTCCGAAAGGACCGAGATGAACTTGCTGGAGACCGACGAGAGGCCGGATATAAGCACCGAGTACCAGTTTATGTTGAGCCAGCTGAGGAGGCTGAAGGTCTCCGGGTTCTCATCCAGATACGGAGCCAGCCAGGCCGAGGCCGCCATATCGAGCTGCGCGACCCTTGCCGCGTATGCCGATATCCCAGTGTCAGGGCGCATGAGCATATTCACCATGACGAAGAAGATATAGAGGAAGAGGACGAAGACAGCGGCCACGATCAGAAGCACGATCAGCATCGATAGAAGACGCGGCACGCGCAGCTTATCCATACGTGAGAGCATCGGGTTGATCAGTATGAAGATGAAGAACGCGATGACCATCGGCACGATGATCGAGGCAGTCACCTTCATGACCGCGAAGAAGAGAACAGCAACGATGCATATAAGGACATCCCTGATGATCTTCATTGTGCTATCGGATGGTGCCGGAGTCATGGAGGGGATTATACCTCGCTATGGTAAAAACACGCAATACGGAATACAATCAGCGCCATGGAAAGAGATGGATATCTTCAGCGGGTGCGCATAGTCCTGGTAGACACGCAGGACGGGGCGAACATCGGCTCCGCGTGCCGCGCCGCGAAGACGATGGGAATAGAGCGCCTGGTGATAGTCGGCGGGCGCGAATATGATGAGGACAGGGTCAGGACGCTGGCTCTCCACGCCTCGGACGTGTGGG
The DNA here is from genome assembly GCA_949299185.1 of uncultured Spirochaetales bacterium. Classification (GTDB taxonomy): domain Bacteria; phylum Spirochaetota; class Spirochaetia; order Sphaerochaetales; family Sphaerochaetaceae; genus Ornithospirochaeta. The sequence continues at coordinate 36,654 of CASFZR010000003.1, read as the reverse complement.
AGAACGCAGAGCGCTTCGACACCCTTGAAGAGGCCCTGAGCGGCAGTATCTTCACGGTAGGAGCCACGAGACGCAGGGGAAAGTTCCGCAAGATGAGCGCCTACTCGCCGGAGCAGCTTGCAGAGAAGCTCAAGGCACTGCCAGATGGTGATATCTCGATCGTCTTCGGCAGGGAGTCCGACGGACTGACCGATGAAGAGGTCGCGGCCTGCTCCTCGATCGTCACCATAGATACCTCCGAGCGCTTTCCATCGCTCAATCTCTCCCAGGCCGTGCAGATAATCTGCTACGCCCTCTTCCAGGGGGCGGCGAAGTACCCGACCGGCATGACGGCGGTATCGCATGAGAGGATCCGTGGAGCCGGCAAGGAGATGGCGGACCATCTGGAGGCAATGGGCTATTTCAAGCTCGCAGACGAAAGGAAGTGGACCGAGCAGCTTCTGGTGGACATATGCGAGAGGGCCGCGCTCTCAGAGAGCGAGATGCAGAGATTCGAAAAGATATTCAGGAAGGCCGAGCTTATCGCACGGCACAAGGGGGCAGATGATGAGTCCTGATTTCCTCGATCCCATGCCGCGCGTGGTTGCCCATCGCGGCGATTCGGCCTACTTCCCCGAGAACACGCTCGAGGCCTTCCGGAGCGCGGTCTCCCTCGGTATCGATGTGATAGAGACGGATGTCCATCTCTCGAAGGATGGGGAGATCGTCATATGGCACGATCCGACGCTTGAGAGGAACACCGATGGCTCTGGGACGATAGAGAGCCATACGCTTGAGGAGCTGAAGCGATACGACGCCGGATACACATTCACCACGGATGGAGGCAGGAGCTATCCATTCAGGGGAAAAGGGGTAAGGCTGGCAACGCTCTCAGAGGCGCTTGAGGCCTGTCCTGATGAGCGCTTCAACATAGACCTCAAGAGCCAGGAGCCCGATATAGTCGAGCGCTTCCTTTCTGTGATACGGGCCCATAAGGCGGAGAAGCGCATCTGCGTCGCATCCTTCCATTACGAGAACCTGAAGCGCCTGAGAGCTGCCGCCCCTGATATCCTCACGTCGATCACGACCAAGGAAGTGGTACCTCTGGTGCTGAGAGGCAAGATAGGAGCGCTGCCACGTTCATTCGACAGGAAGATCATCTTCCAGATACCAGTAAGGCAGTATGGGATAACGATCGTGACGGAGCGCTTCGTGCGCGAGATGCATAAGCGAGGGGCTATAGTGATGGTCTGGACGATAAACGAGGAAGAGGAGATGAAGCGCCTCTACTCGATGGGCGTCGATACGATAATGACCGATACTCCAAGGCTGCTGATAAAGGTCGCCGAGGAGATGGGGATAAGGAACTGACATGGCTAGCGATGTATTCTTCTCAGACATGAGGACGGGTTTCGGCAACAGCCTCCTTGACAAGCTCAGGAAGGTGATGAGGGCGGCCGGAATAGAGACAATCGACTTCAACGATCATTTCGTCGCGATCAAGATGCATTTCGGGGAGCCGGGAAACCTCGCCTTCCTCCGCCCCAACTGGGCCAGATGCGTCGCTGATGAGGTCAAGAGGCTTGGAGGAAAGCCATTCCTCACGGACTGCAACACGCTCTACGTCGGTGGCCGCAAGAACGCCCTTGAGCATCTGGTGAGCGCTGATGAGAACGGTTTTACGCCCCTTACGACCGGCTGCCATGTGATCATAGCGGACGGACTCAAGGGAAATGATGAGGTAGAGGTTCCGGTAGATGGCAGATACGTCCATGAGGCGAAGATCGGCCGCGCTATAATGGATGCGGACATCCTCATCTCCCTCTCCCACTTCAAGGGCCATGAATCCACAGGATTCGGAGGGGCGCTGAAGAACATCGGCATGGGCTCCGGCTCAAGGCGGGGCAAGATGGAGATGCACGCCGCAGGAAAGCCGCTGGTGAAGGAGGAGCTTTGCATAGGCTGCCGCCGCTGCGAGAGGATCTGCGCGCACTCAGCTCAGGAGTTCATCAACGGGAAGTGCCGTATCGATCATGATAAGTGCGTAGGCTGCGGCCGCTGTATCGCGATCTGCCCGAAGGACGCGATCACGGCTGGTGCGGATAACTCCAACGAGGAGCTTAACTGCCGCATGATGGAGTACGCGAAGGCAGTCGTCCAGGGCCGCCCGCAGTTCCATATCGCGATTGCCGCTGATATCTCACCCAACTGCGACTGCCACAACGAGAACGATGCCCCGATCGTGCCGAACATCGGCATATTCGCCTCATTCGACCCAGTGGCACTCGACAAGGCCTGTGCCGACGCGGTGAACAGGATGCCGGTCAACCCGAACACGATGCTCTCGGAATCTGAGCATACACACCATGACCATTTCGATGACATCCACCCGACCACGAGCTGGAAGCAGGGCCTAGAGTACGCCCAGAGCATAGGGCTCGGAACGATGGAGTATGATCTGATAACGATCAAATAAGCAATTGGTCAGGGATTGCCAGATGGCGATCCCTGATTCCTTCCTAATGGATACCGAGCCTTTCTATCATAGTCAGTAACTCGCCTCTCTCAGGTATGGAGGACTGGGCTCCCTTCCTCTGCACGACAGCCGTAGATACCTCCACAGCAAGCCTCACAGAGTCATCGAAGGAGAATCCGCTTGCGATGCCATAGGCAAAGGAAGCCGTGAAGCTGTCTCCGGCTGCGGTGGTGTCTACAACATCGACATCATAGGAGGGGAAATGCCTCAAGACACCGCTTCGGTCCATGCAGAACGCGCCATCAGGCCCCGCGCTGGCCAGAATGCAGCGAGCGCCTCTGTCGATAAGCCTATGGCAGGCTTCCTCGATGGAGAATCCATCTCCCTGCGATCCAGACAGCCGCGCCAGTTCGGTCTCGTTCGGCTTTATAAAGTATGCCTCCAGAAAACCTGCCAGGCTTGTCCTGCAGGATGAATGCGGCAAAGTCCAAGACTCCCAAGATGTGAAAGGAAACACCATCCGAAGAAGAGAAGACAGTCAAGGGCAATCGGCCCGGGCAGGAAGTACTGCCTTGGCGGATCGAGTGATATGAACAGTGCGATGACGGCAATGGCAATCAGTCCTGCACCCCTTCGCTTACTTATCATTAGGATTCTATCATGCTTGGCTTCGACATGTTCACCTCTTCGCGCTTTCCCTGGTTCCTGATCCCAGAACATGCATCCTTCCTGCCTCGGGGATGATCGGAGAACATCCGGTAACGTGTTGCGTTACCTGGCGCATTGCTGTAAACTCTGGATATGAGAAGGTCGATCACTGTCTTCCCTAGGCTCACTGACAAGGAGGTCTCCGCCGTGGTGGAGACGAGGAAGCAGTATGCGAGGGCCTTCAACATGTCGGCAGAGTGCCTTATCAACAACAACAGCACATCCAAGGGGTTTCTCCACAGGGAGCAGTATGAGAGGATGAAGGAGGAGTGCCCGACTCTTCCTACAGGTCTCATACAGTGCGCCCGTGATGTCGCGGTGGAGGCTGTCAAGACCTGGAACGTGAAGAGGACGAAGCTGAGGCAGAAGCATCCTAAGAAGGCCGAGAGGATGAGAAGGCCATCGATGAGGGAGGGCTGTACGATGCGCTATGACGTGCGCACCATCACGCTCCGCGGCTCCCAGCTCACCTTCAGCACATGTGACAGGAGGATAAGGACAATAATAACGATTCCGGAGTTCTTCATTGAGCGCTATCCTGAAACGGACGGATGGAAGCCCAAGGGAGCGAACATAGGGATGGACAGGAAAGGAAGGGTGTTCGTCAATCTCATCTACGAATGCCCCGATGCTGTAATTGAAGAGAACAATGATGGGAAGATAGTGGGACTGGACAGGGGTGTGTATAACATCGTGACGACCTCTGATGGTGTCCACTATGGAGCGAAGGATATAAGGCGGGTCAAGAGGAAATACGACCATGTGCGCTCTGAGCTGCAGGAGAAAGGCACCCGCAGCGCGAAGAGGAGGCTTAAGGCCATCTCCGGCTGCGAGAAGAGGTTTGTCCATGATCAGAACCACCGCATTTCCAAGAGGCTTGCCAATGCTGATGAGGATGTATCCGCATACGTCCTTGAGGACCTGTCATCCATGAGCATGCTGAGACTGAAAGGAAAGAGTAATAAGACCATGAGGAAATGGCTATCCAACTGGTCGTACTCCGACCTTGAGTTCAAGCTTACATACAAGTGCCAGATGAACGGCATAAGGGTCGAGTTCGTGGATGCGCGCTATACGAGCCAGAAATGCTCGGTGTGCAAGACGATAGACAAGGCTTCGAGGAAGGGGAACAGATACACATGCAGGCATTGCGGCCGCAGGATGCATGCCGACACGAATGCCGCCATCAACATCCGCGACAACTACATTACCTGGGTCCAGCAATCCGGGCAGGCTGCAGTCAATCAGCCGTATGGATGGGGTGCCACAGGCAGACCGGAAACGGAGCCTGTGGGTAAAACGCTCACGTCCAAGCCCAAGGCTTGTCCTGAAGGTCGTTGACGTAATCGACATGCAGGAGTAGCTCATCGGGGAAATCATCAGGAACGGGAGCAGGATCTAGGATCACAACCTTGCCCGCTTCCTTGAGCCTCCTCGCCGCATACAGGACGGTCTCTAGGGGTATCTCCATCTGGAATATGAGGATATCACACTGGCAGATTTCGGCGAATCTCCTGTCAATATATGCCTTATCTACCTTCCTGTTCGCCCCCTGCACGACGATGATGCTATTGTCCCCATCCTCCGTCACAGTGATCAAGGCCAGCCCGGTAGGAGCCTCGCATCTTTCAACGCCGCTGATATCAACGCCGGCAGATTCGAGATTAGCCAATTCCAGCTTCCCGTTATCATCATCGCCCACAAGGCCGAACATGGAAACATCACAGCCTATCCGGCCCAGGGCAAAGGCCTGGTTCGCCCCCTTGCCGCCGGGAACGATGGAGAAATCATCAGCCAGTATCGTCTCGCCTTTTCTCGGATTATCCCTTACGTATGAGACATAATCCACGTTAAGGCTGCCAATCACCCCTACTCTTCTTCTATTCATCTACTCACTCTCTACAATCCCTTCCGCTGTGATTATCCCACAATCGCAGGGAAAATCCTCAGGAAAAAGCACAAAAGTAGTTAGCAAAGACTAACTAATATGCTATATTTCAGTTAGCATATGCTAACGGAGGCGATGATGACACTCTCAGATCTGCTTGTTACCCACTCCTCTCCCACCCTCGCCGCAATGAAGGGAGGCTCGCTCATATCCCTGAGAAGCCTCTCAGGAAAAGGAAGCTTCTCACGCAGGGAACTGGAGGGAAAGGGCCTGTCCTTCCTGACGCTGACAAACGCCAAGGAAGAGAAGCTTCTTCTGGTATATAGGAGGAAGAGGCTCTGGGAGGAACTGCAGGACGAGACGGCGCAGAGGCTCCTACAGATGCTTGGCTATCCAGAGGGCGCTACCCTTGATGAGCTTCTCACCCACCTGAGGAAGCGCTTTCGCTCCACCGACTTCCCCCATGAGGTCGGACTCTTCCTCTCCTATCCGCCGCTCGATGTCGAAGGCTTCATCAGGAATGGAGGCAGAGGCTACGCATACTCAGGGCTATGGAAGGTCTATAGCGACATAGAGAAGGCGGCTCATATACAGGGAATCTATGAGAAATGCCGCCAAGTATATCTCAGATCATACCGCAGAGGCGTGCCGCTGGAACGACTCTGCATCACAGCCTGATAACGATTTTAGGAGGAATATATGAAGATAGCGTTAGTCTATTACTCAGGGACCGGTAATACCGAGGCGATGGCAGATGCGGTGGAGAACGCTCTCCAAGGCAAGGCCGAGGTCGAAAGGATAGCGCCGGAATCATTCAGCGACGCCGTAGTCGGAAGCTATGATGCGATTGCCTTCGGATGCCCAGCGATGGGACAGGAAGTGCTGGAGGAGGATGTGTTCGAACCGATGTTCTCATCCATAGAAAACAGCCTGAACGGCAAGAAGATCATCCTCTTCGGCTCATACGGCTGGGGCGACGGCGAATGGATGAGGAACTGGGAGGAAAGATGCAAGGCGGATGGAGCGATCCTCGCACATGATCCCGTGATATGCCAGGAAGCGCCGGATGATGCGGCAATGGCAGAACTCGCGGAAGCTGCGGATTCTCTCCTGTAAGCTTGCGGAAGGGATAAAAATCCCTTCCTTTATATTCCGTAATAAGATTCTTATTATGATTAAATAATAAGGATTATCTTTGGGAAAACCCTGCTGATACGCTCAGCAGGGTCATCGATCTCAGATAGACATCGGTTCGAGGTTACCCCTCTCTATGTCCTTGAAGTAACGGTATGTACCGACCTTAAGCTCATCGCAGGCCGCCTCATCGCAGACGATGATCGCGCGAGGATGGAGCTGAAGCGCCGAGCCAGTCCACATCTGCGACACCCCGCCCTCTATCGTATGCTGCAGGGCGCGTGACTTCGAGTGTCCGTTGACGAGGATCATCACCTCCTTGGCATCGGTTATCGTCTTGATGCCGACGGTAAGGGCGGTAGACGGCACTGCCGCTATGTTGCCATCGAAGAAGCGGGAGTTCATCACCTTGGTGTCATAGGTGAGCGTCTTGCATCTCGTGCGCGATGAGAGCGAGCTGAACGGCTCGTTGAACGCGATATGCCCATCAGCCCCTATTCCACCGAGGAAGAGGTCTATGCCGCCATACGACGCGATCTTCTCCTCGTAGCGCTGGCACTCCTTCTCCACATCGGCGGCGTTGCCATCGAGCATGTTGGTGTTCTCCGCCGGGATATCCACATGGCTGAAGAAGTTTTCCCTCATGAACGTGTGATAGCTCTGCTCATGATCCTCAGGAAGCCCTACATACTCATCCATATTGAACGTCACGACGTTCTTGAATGAGATGAATCCAGCCTTGTTGAGCCTTATAAGCTCCTTGTATGTCCCGATCGGGGAAGATCCGGTGGGAAGGCCCAGCACGAACGGACGGCTCTCGCCGCTCCTCGCATGTTCCTTCAGCCTGCGCGCTATATACCTTGCAGCCCAGAGCGACATCCTGTCGTAATCGGACTCTATTATTACTCTCATTGGGAACCTCCTCTCTCAGTATAACAGCTTTCTCAGCCTCGTGCCTTCATATGTTCCGACAGCACAGAAGCCTGAATCGGTGAATCCCTGAGCGTGGTAATAGGAAAGGAGGGATGCGTTATCAGTGGCGGCATCAAGGCGAATCTCGGCCTTCCCACGCTTCCTCGCAAGCTCTTCGGTGTGTTCGATAAGCTTCCGTCCTGCCCCTCTGCTGTCGCTCCGAGCCACGAGATTGTGTATATACAGGGCGCTTCCGCCCTCAGGCCATCTGTCATCGGACTCGAGGATGACAGCGGCGGCGAGGATATCATCGCCTTCGACGAGGACGTACAAGAGGCCTTCGTCAGCCATCATTTCGAAGTACGAAATGGGGAATATCGAAAGGTAATCGGAGCTGTTCCACGACCTCTTGCCACAGCTCTCCATCCATGCGATACGCTCCTCTATCATGCGGAAGACCTCCACGGCCTCCGCTCTATCGGCATTACGCAGCCTCATGATATGAACCCCGATGCGACAACGGCATCGCCATCATAGACCACGGCGCTCTGTCCGGGAGCTATGCCCCTCACCGGCCTTGAGAAATGCACGGAGAAGCCCTCATCCGTCGCTTCTACATGGGCGGGCGTTCCCTTATCCATGCTGCGTATGCACACCGTATACTCCCTGTCATCGAAATGATCGGAGGCGCCATAGACCACGTCATAGGCCGAAAGCGCGGAAGAGGCGCTTCCTTCAGCGGTCGCCACGACTACCTTGTTCTCCTCAGGGATTATACTTGTCACATAGAGCGGCTCATGATAGGCCACTCCCAGCCCTTTCCGCTGTCCTATCGTGTAGTGCCAGTAGCCCCGGTGGTGGCCAAGCACCGTATCGTCAGGCAGGACTATCTCACCGTCCTTATCGGAGAGCATCAGGAGATCGGAGTAATCGGAGCCATAGAAGTCCTGGCTCTCAGGAGAGCCCTTCTCATGGAAGCCGAGGCTCTCATCGAGCGCCCTTATCTCGGCCTTCGTGTAATCCCCAAGCGGGAAGAGCGTATGCGAAAGCTGCTCCTGCGAGAGGCGTGAGAGGAAGTACGACTGGTCCTTCGCCCTGTCTCTGGCGCGCCTGAGGACGAAGCGTCCGCTCTCTTCATCATGGGTGATGCGGGCATAATGGCCGGTGGCGAAGAGATCGAATGGTATCATATCCCGGGCATAGTCCAGCATCGCGCCGAACTTCACGCGGCTGTTGCACCATATGCAGGGATTAGGCGTATGGCCCGAGATATACTCTGAGCGGAAGTTGGAAAGCACCTCACGCTCGAAGACAAAGGAGCAATCGATCGTCGTATGGCTGATGCCAAGCTCGGAGCAGATACGTCCGATACGCTCAAGATCCTCGCTCTTGTCGGGGCAGTAGCATGATGTAGATGACACAGGCGCAGGATACGGCGAATCGGGGCGCCAGATGAGCATCGTGACACCCTCGACATCATAGCCGGACTGCTTCAGAAGATATGCGGCAACGGAGGAGTCTATCCCTCCGGACATTCCCAGAAGAACCTTCATGGGTGAAGCATACACCAAATCAGATGAAAATGCTCTCGATCTCATCCTTATAGAGCTTCTGGATCTCCGCGCGCTTCACTTCCTGCTTTGCGGAAAGCTCACGGCCGATCTGGAATGGCCTGGAGAGAAGCACGAACCTCGATACCTGCTCATATGGCTTGAAGCCGTTGGCCCGGGACACCAGGCGCTGGACCTCTCCATCGATCAGATGCCGTACCTCGTCCATATCCGTCAGGTCGGTCTTGTTGAAGTATGGCACGTTGCTGTCCTTCAGGAAGCGCTCGACGTTCTTGCTATCTATGACGATAAGGGCTCCAAGGTATCTCCTGTCCTGCCCGACGACCACCGCGCTCTCGATATACTCGCTCGCGATAAGGGCGTTCTCGATAGGTACAGGCTCTATGTTCTCGCCTCCGGAAAGGACGATCGTGTCCTTGACGCGCCCCACGATGGCGAAATCCCCACGGGCCTCGATGATGGCCAGGTCACCGGTATGGAAGAAGCCATCGCGGTCGATCACGCGGCGCGTGCGCTCCTCATCGTTGTAATAGCCCTTCATCACCTGCGGCCCACGTACCAGAAGCTCTCCCTTCTCTCCCTTAGGCAGCTCCCTTCCCGTCTCAGGATCGACGACCTTTATCTCCGTGCCCTCGAACGGCTGCATATAGCCGACGATGGATCGGGGATAGCGCTGGAGGCCGATAACAGGCGCCGTCTCCGTAAGACCATAGCCATCAAGGAGCTTGATGCCGATGGCGGAGAAGAACTCCTCGACATCACGGCTCATCGAGCCACCGCCGGAGATACCAGCCACGAATGATGAGCCAAGCTTCTCCTTGATCTGCGAGAAGGCGATCTTATCGCCAAGCTTATAGATAAGGGAGAAGAAGGCGTAGGGAATCATGGCGGCCTTCATCCTGACCCTGTTAGGCTTGCCAAGCCTCGGATAGAGATCATAGGCGACATTCTCGAAATGCCTCCTGAGCTTGGCCGCGGCGAGGAAGAAGGAGAAGACCTTTCTCTCTATCGGCTTTTTGTTCTTCAGGTTCTGGTACACGCCGGCCTTCACCGTCTCCCAGATCCTCGGCACGGAGCAGAAGACCTCCGGATTGACGCGCTGGAAATCGGTAAGCATGACCTTCCCGATAGGCTTGGAGTATGCCACGGTACAGCACTTGAACAGCACGACGTACTGGATGATACGCTCGAACGCGTGCCATATAGGAAGCACGGAGAGCGCCGTCCACCCCTTCTCGAAGACGATGATCTTGTCGACGGCGTGAAGCTGGTAGATGATATTCCTGTGAGACAGCATCACGCCCTTGGGAAGCCCCGTGGTACCTGAGGTGAATATGATGGTCGCGGTATCCTCCTCATTGCCAAGGGCTATCTCATGCTCGATCTCCTCCCTGCCACCTTCGGCATCGAGAAGGGAAAGACCCTCTTCAAGAAGATCGGAATATAGCCGCACCTCGACGTCGACGGAATCGATCTTATTCTCACCTTCTATCAGTATGATGGTACGAAGGGCCGGAAGAGACGGCTTCAGCGCGATTATCTTCTCAAGCTGGGCATCATTCTCGGCGAAGGCTATGCTCAGGCCCGTCACGGAGAACATGTATTCTATCTCATATGGCATCGCGTCACGGCCACGAGGAACGTCCGCAGCGCCGAGAGAAAGGATGGCGAGATCGGCCACGAACCACTCCGAGCGGTTATCGCTGATGATGCCCACTGCATCACCCCGCCTTACCCCAAGCCTCTTCAGCGCAAGCGCAAGGCCGCGCGATTCACGCTGCAGCAGCGAATAGGATCTGGGGATGAACGATCCGGCCCGGTTCTTTCCAAGCTGGACTATGGCATCAGGGTTCTCCGCTGTCGTCTTATCCAACAGCTGGCTTATCGTTCCGTACATCGTGGCGTATTCCTACACTTGAGTAATATTCTGTCAGAAACGTTAATTGTAAACAATATATATGTCAATATGGGTTAGCAAATGCTAACTAATATGCTATGATGATACAGGACGACCGTATGATCGTCCTGCCTATTTGATGTCATGGGGTCGGGCGGCACTCCTTCTCTCCGGCCCGGCCCCATCCTCATGGACTACCAGTCCCAGCGCTCACGCTCACGCTCGAAGTCTAAGAAGCGTCCGCTGTGGCCATCGATCTCGAACTCATACTCATAGCCATCATAGTAGATGCTGCCTTCGTAGATCGTGCGCCCGTCATCCATGCCGCGGCGGATGCGCATATCATCACGGGTGGCGCCAGGCACGCGCTCAAGGGCGATCGCGGCGGCCTCATCCACGCTCATAACGCTACGCGTAGTCCCCTCGACATACTCCACGGACTTCTTCACCATCGTGCCATTCGATGCGATATCATACTCATAGATCGCGGAGGAATCGGCGAAGCGGACCTCGTAGATCGACGCGCCATCATCCCAGTCCCTGCGCACGCGGATATAGGAAGCGTCGGATTCATCGACCCCGGAGTCCCCAAGCGCCGCGGCAAGGGCCCCGTTCTCTGAGATATCCTCTCCATCCAGATCCCACCAGTCGAGTTCCCACTCATACTTCACGATATCCCCGGTATCAGCATCTATGTCATAGCTATACTCGGTATCGCCGGAATAGAAGCCGACCTCCCAGAGACGCCTGCCGTTATCCCTGTCACGCTCGGTATGGACGAACCTGGCGTTGCCTGCCCCTGAATGATCGATCGCGATCATCTCCGCCTCTGTCGCCCCGATGGAAGCGAAGAGCGCTGTTCCTGCGGCAAGGGCCGCTGCCGTCATCATGATCCTCTTGGAAATCCTCATATCGTTTCTCCTTTATCTTTCCTTTTATGGCCCTATCATAGAGGGTGAAGATTAAAGGAAGATGAGAAAGCATGATTTCCGAAAGAATAATCAGAACCGAGCGACTGTGCCTCCGGCATTTCACCGAGGATGACCTGGATGCCGTCTATAGGATATACGGCGACGAGGAGGCCAACACCTTCCTCCCCTGGCATACGGCAAGGGATATGGATGATGCCAGGCGCTTTCTTGAGGAACGATATCTCTCGCGCTACCGTAAGGGATGGGAGTACACCTACGCCATATGCCTTAGATCCGATGACGTGCCGATAGGATACATCAAGATCGGCATGGATGACTCATATGATCTGGGCTATGCCATCCGCCATGAGTTCTGGCATCAGGGAGTGACGACCGAGGCCGGGCGGGCCTTCATCCAGAGCCTCGGAGAAGATGGGATACCTTACGTGACGGCAACGCATGACAGGAATAATCCCCATAGCGGACGAGTGATGAGGAACATAGGGATGAGCTACAGGTATTCCTATCAGGAGCTATGGCAGCCTAAGGGAATCCCCGTGGTCTTCCGCATGTACCAGCTCAACCTAGACGGCATGGACGGAAGGACCTACATGAGGTACTGGGAGGAATCAGAGGTTCACTTCGTCGAGGGTGAAGGCTCCTTCGGAAGCTGAACGGTGAATACCGATCCTTTTCCTATCACGCTCTCGACGGCAGCGCTTCCACCGTGGCTCTCCGCGAGGATGCGGACGATAGGAAGGCCGAGTCCAGCCCCCCCGCTCCGTCGTGAGGGATCCACCTGATAGAATCTGTCCCATATCCTATTGATATCCTTCTCAGCGATTCCGATGCCATCATCGCTGACGCTTATCATGACATCTGTGCCATGATCCTTGATGGAAAGCCTCGCCATGCCGCCTTCACGGCCATAGCTTATGGCGTTGGAAAGGAGGTTCACCATCATGGCCATGAGCATGTCATGATCGCAATAAAGGTGAACGTCCGGCTCTATATCAGCGTATAGGGATATCCCCTTCTCCCCGGCCCTGTCCTCCATGGTCTCAAGCACGATCGCCCCAAGTTCCGAGAGATCGACATCGGTCCTGACGGGAGTCAGCGTTCCCTTCTCCGAGCGGGCGATGGAGAGCAGCGCGGACACGAGCCTCGACATCCTGCCGGCCTGCGCCTCGATGGTTCCTATGGCCTCCGAGGTCTTCTCCTCATCATCGATATGAGCCCTGGCATAGCCGCACTCGGCGAGTATGACGGAGATCGGGGTCCTCAGCTCATGGGAAGCGTCATCGGTGAACTGCCGTTCGCGCTCGAAGGCCGCCTCAAGCCTGAAAAGCATCTTATCGAAGGCCGCGGCCATCTGGTGTATCTCACCGGAGCCCTCCCCCAGGCCGATCCGCTTCGAGAGGTCGCTTCCCACCGCGATCTCCCCTGCCGTCCTGACCACGCGCTCCGCAGGCCGTAGAGAACGCCGCACGATAATATACCCGCCGATCGAGGACAGCACAGCTATGACCACGATCAGCCAGAAGGAGAGGCTGGCGAAGGCTGAGAAGAATATCGACATATCCTGGGCCCGGATGGCGCCGATTATGCGCGCGGAGCTGTCTGAGGCGAATGATAGCTGTATCCAGTAGACATACCATGAGCCGTCATCATCCCCTGGGACCACCAGCACCTGGTTCTCAGGGTAATCGCCGAGGGGCACATCCCTAGGTATCCGTCCGGCGATGAGGTTGCCTGAAGAGGAATATACGGCCATATACACACCGTCCTCGAAGAACGAGATATCCTCATCTATGCTTATCCGGCCCTGGCTGACCTCTATTTCCTCCGCCCGCTCATGGACCATTCCTGTGAGGAGCGCCTTGGTTCGTCTCTCCACGAGCGTACCGCTTCCGGAGGAAAGGACCGCGAGGATCAGCGAGATGATCGCGACCATCCAGACGGTATACCAGAGGACTATCCTCTTCTTGATCGAGAGCATCACCCATCATCCTCCGAGAGCATGTATCCAGAGCCGCGTATCGTGTGTATGAGCCTCTTCTCCTCGCCGTCATCGATCTTCTTGCGAAGATACCTTATATAGACATCGACGACATTTGACTCCCCTTCATAATCCCATGACCATATGTGGCTGCGGATGCTCTCACGGGAGAGTATGGAGCCTACGTTACGCATCATATACTCGAGTATCGCATACTCCTTGGCACTGAGATCGATCGCGCGTCCGGATCGCTCGGCCCGATGAGAGGCGGTATCGAGGGAAAGAGGACCGCAGCGGAGGACGGAGGAGCGCTCAGAGCCATCACGCCGCCGCATCAGGACACGCAGGCGCGCAAGAAGCTCAGGGAACATGAACGGCTTTACAAGGTAATCATCAGCGCCGCTATCAAGGCCACGCACCCTGTCATCGACGCCATCCCGCGCGGTAAGCAGCAGGACGGGAGTACGGCCTCCCCCTTCCCTGTAGCGACGCAGCACCTCGAATCCGTCGATCCCGGGCATCATTATATCAAGCACGGCGGCATCATACGGCCCCGCCTCGAGGTATTCAAGGGCGCTATCGCCATCATAGACGCTGTCCACCGCGTATCCCTCATCGGAGAGGGTGCGTGTCAGCACGTCGTTAAGATCCTTCTCATCATCAGCAATAAGCACGCGCATACATGAGACTATATGACCAATGGAGGCGAGAGGAAAGCCCTGCCCGCCTTATCGCTCACTCCTCGCTTTCAGAAAGCAGGCGGACCCTGTCAGGGCTGAAGTCTATAGACACCTCGCTCCCTTCGGGATAGATCGTCTTTACATATGGATCATCTATCTCAGCCAGAACCTCCCCGAACGGAGTATCTATGAAGGATTCTACGGCACTGCCTAGGTATACGTTGAGCTTGACGCGGCCATCGATCTTTCCTTCGCCCTTTCCCAGTACCTTCAGCGACTCAGGCCTGGCCATTATCACGGCACGCCCCTCCTTCACGCCAGAGGCGGCATGGGTGACAGGGACGACCTTATTGCCCAGGGCACACATCCAGTTCTCCCCATCATGCCCTTTCACCTCGACATTGAAGAACGCGGCCTTGCCGACGAACCCCGCGACGAATCTGGAATCAGGGGCCTCATATATCTGGGAGGGAGACCCCATCTGCCTTATGACGCCGTTCTTCATGACGATGACCCGGTCGGAAAGCGACATGGCCTCTGTCCTGTCATGGGTGACATAGACGGCAGTGATGCCCATTGCCCTCTGCACCTTCTTTATCTCAACCCTCATCTGCTCACGCAGCAGCGCATCGAGGTTCGAAAGGGGCTCATCCAGAAGCAGCACAGAGGGCGCGACAATAAGGGAACGGGCAAGAGCCACGCGCTGTTGCTGCCCTCCAGAAAGCTTCGACGGCGCCCTGTCTCCCATATCACCGAGTCCAAGTAACGATAGCATCTCCTCAACGCGCCTGGTTATCTCAGCCTTATCCACCTTACGGAGCTTCAGGCCATATGCGACGTTGTCGAATACCGTCATATGCGGGAAGAGGCCATAGGATTGGAACATGGTGGCGGTATCACGCTTGTTAGGTGGCAGCATGGTCACATCCTCGTTGCCTATGAGGATATGCCCCTCTGTCGGAAGCTCGAAGCCGGCGATCATCCTGAGCGTCGTCGTCTTACCGCAGCCAGATGGCCCTAGGAGCGTTACAAGCTCACCAGGCTCTATGACGAACGAGGAGTCATTGACGGCGATAACATCCGCCTTCCCCTTCACGTTCTTGAATCTCTTAGTCACATGGTCGAGCGTAACCGATACGCTTTTCTTTTCCATTCCTACCTCGCAGAGATCGTCTTCTCAGTCAGGCCCTCGTCACGGACAAGGACATTCATGAGGAAGAACACGGCCAGCACTATGGCGATGAGAACCGTCGAGAGGACGCTGGCCAGGCCGAACCTCAGATTCTCCGAGAAATTGAAGATCAATACCGTAAGATGATTCCATCTCGCGCTTATGAGGAAGATGATCGCTGATACGGCAGTCATGGAACGTACGAACGTATAGCTCATCGATGATATGAACGCGGGACGCACCAGCGGCAGCACGATCGTACGGAATACCGTGTTCACGTCCGCGCCGAGGTCGGACGCGGCCTCCTCTATGGCGGGATCGATCTGATGAAGGGCCGCGATACCATTCTCCACACCTACGGGAAGCTCACGTATGACGTAGTTTATGACGATGATGGCGCCTGTACCGACAAGAAGGATCGGAGGCTTATTGAACGCAAGGATATAGCTTATGCCGATCAGCGTGCCTGGAATGGCGTATGGGGTCATGATGAGTATCTCAAGAAGCCTCTTTCCCGGGAACTTCTTACGCACGATAAGCATCGCGGCGATCATAGCCAGCAATCCTGCGATAGGCGTGGCTATGGCGGCAAGCGTGACGGTATCACGTATGGCGGTCCAGCCTCTTCCCAGCGCCTCTCCCCAGTTATCGAGGGTGAATGAGTAATCGATACCCCAGTTCCGGACGAAGCAGCCGGCAACGATCGTGAGATAGAGAACCAGTATGAAGCCCATTATCGTCCAGGATACAGCCTCCAGCACGATTCTTACAGGACGGTTGGTAAGATCGGTAAGCGTAGTGGATGGCTTTCCCGTAACGGTCACATAGCTCTTTCGCGATACCCAGAAGCGCTGTACCAGGAACGCGGTAAGCGTAGGCAGCAGCAAGAGGAACGAGAGCGCGGATCCAGCTCCTAGGTTGTTCCTGCCGGTAACGATCATATAGGCCTCCGTGGAGAGTACGCGATAATCACCGGAAAGAAGGAGCGGATTCGCGAAGTCTGCCAGGCTGTTCGTGAACACAAGAAGCCAGGCAGAGAGGATGCCGGGTATAGCCAGTGGAAGCGTGACCGTTCGGAATGCCTGCCATCTCGTAGCGGAGAGATCCAGTGCAGCGTCCTCTACTGTGGAGTCTATCTGCCTCAGCACTCCGGAGAGCGTCATGAACGCGATCGGGAACATGCCTATCGTCTCAACCAGCACAAGTCCTCCCAACCCGTATATCGAGGCATCCAGATGGAGTATCTGCTTGGATATCAGGCCATTGTTTCCGAAAAGGAGGATTATGGAAAGAGAGAGCGAGAATGGCGGTGATATAACAGGCATCGTCGCGAGCGTCGTCATCAGCCTCTTCGGCCGGAATGATGTCCGTTCTATCAGGAATGCGAACATGAAGCCTATCACGGTGGAGATAGAGGCGGTAAGCACGCCAAGCTTCAAGGAGCCCCAAAGCGCCTCAAGATATGTAGGAGACAGGCAGGCCCGCCAGGTTGCGAATGAGAAGCGTCCATCCACGATGAACGACAGCCTCACGGCCTCGAAGATCGGGAATGCCACGAAGAGCCCCACGATCACGAAAAGGCCAAGCACAAGGAAGCCTGTCATCGGATCACGCGTGAACATGAGTATGAATACGATCAGGAGGAACAGGAGCGTTCCTCCGGCCAGCAGCGTGCGCAGCAGGCCTTCGAATCCTGAGGATGCGATATCCGGAACCGCAATCATCACAGCACCTGTCACGAAAGCGCCGCTCTCATCGGATGTTGGTATGAAATAGAGCTGGCTCTCGCTTGGCGTCGCTATTGTCGCATCAGGATCGGCTGAATAATCGACGCTGTAGAGCGTCGGCATCACCATCGGCTCAAGGTAATAGCAGCTATCCATGGCCCGGATGAAGGCGTCTGATCCACTTTCCGCCTCATAGAGCGCTATCAGAGGCTCGGAGCCGCCAAAGGGCCTGAAGTCGAAGATCTCCTCATCGTATATGAGATAGGCGCTTCTCGCGCCAGGAATCATAGATGAGACAGATGAAAGCCATGGAGCAGCCGTATCGGCGGTTATCTCATCAGGAGCGGTCTCCGCGAAGAGGCTTATCTCCTTGAAGTTACGCTCATCAACATACGCTGAGAACGAAGATGCAAGCTGGCTGTAGATCCAGAGTACGGCAGAACAGAAAAGAACGGCTATGACCGCGAACTGGATCAGTCTTCTCTTATTGAACATCTCTTATCCATAGATGCCTGCCTCCGGCCGGAGGCAGGTAGGGAGCGATCAGCCGCGCTTGTTTCCGATCTCGCTTGTCCAGCGGTCGAGCAGGCGGCTCTTTGTCTCGGGATCACCATCCCAGGCGAAATCCTGATTGACGGTCTTGATCTGATCGATCGAAAGCGCATCAGGATGCTTTGGTGCGCCATTTGCTACAAGTACGACATACCATTCGGTGAAGATCTGCTGCGCATCAGTATCGGAAATGATCCAGTCATAGAGCTTCTTCGCATTCACCGGATCAGGGCCGCCCTTAACAAGCGACATCGAGGCAAGCTCGAATCCTGTTCCTTCCTCAGGAGCCGTTATCTCGATGTTTGCACCAGCCTCCTTAAGCTTTACCTGATCATGCGCGTAGCCGATAGCCACAGGTATCTCACCCGTTCCTACGCTCTTTCCAGGAGCGGATCCAGAGCGCGTATACTGATCGATATTCTTGTCCAGCTCCGTCATGTACTCCATCATCGCATCTTCCGAGCCAAGGACGTAGCACATCGTCGTCAGGACATTATACGCGGTTCCAGAGGAATTAGGATTCGCCATCCTTATGTAGCCCTTGTACTCCGGCTTGAGAAGATCGGCCCAGGAATGCGGCACATCAAGGCCAAGCTCTTCTGCCCTGTCAAGGTTAGTCACGAACGTAAGCGGTCCTACATAGAGTCCGATCCAATAGTTCTCAGGATCACGATACTGTGCAGGGGTGTTCCTGGAATAGCGGCTCACATAAGGCTCAGTAAGGCCCTTTCCCTTCGCCGTGATATGATCAAGCCCTACGCCTCCGACCCAGATCGATGCCTGAGGATTGGAAGCCTCGGCCTCAAGCCTCGCCACGGCCTCTCCTCCTGAGAGACGCACGAAATTGACCTTTATGCCGGTCTCTTCCTCAAAGCGTGCGAACAGGGCTGCGGCAAGCGGCTCCTCAAGGGTCGTGTAGGCATTCACGGACTCGGCGGCGAATATCGACGATACGGCGATAAGCGCCACAAGCACGAATGCGGTTAGTTTCTTCATAGGAATCTCCTTTTATCAACAAAAGGGTAACCTACGTTCAGTGATACCGCAACTTTTAAACAGCCTTCCGTCCCAGATTGATCATGCGAAACGTATGCAGTTGTAGATCGATATAAGCGTGATGACAACCAGCATCCACTGGAAGAGGACATCGACGCCATGGCCGGAGAGTCGGCGTGACACGCTGCGCCCTATCGTGGCACCGAGCACCGCCGCGACCATCATCGGCAGTAGCATCAGCGGCTCGAACGGAGGGAATCCCTCGACCGCGGTACTGATGAAGGAAACAGCCTGCGAGAAGAATATTATATAGAGCGAGTTAAGCGCCGCGCTCTTGCTGTCCATGCTGAAGAAATAGGAGAGCAGCATGATGTTTATCGGGCCTCCGCCTATTCCCAGGAAAGAGGATAGCATACCCAGCAGGAAGCCAAGGAATGATGAGAGGGCGGGATTCGTCACGGAGAGCGTGTGGATGCGCGCCTTGTAGCGCACATAGAAGAAGACCGTCACGGTAAGCACCACCATCACGATGTTCTGCACGAGCGAGACGAACGACGGGTCGGAGGCTCCGGAGGAGACATAGGAGAAGATGAGCTTGCCGACAAGGCCGCCGATCGCTCCGCCGATGGCGAGGAACGTACCCCTCCTGTCTATCCTTACCTCGCCGCCCCAGCTCCTCAGAAGCGATACTATCGTCATGGTGAGGACGGTCGTTCCGGAAAGGAAGCTGATCGTGGATGCCGAGAACGGGCAGATGGCATCCATCACGGGCTTGATTATCACACCGCCCCCTATTCCGCTGATGGATCCGAGTATCGTGGCTATGAACGCAGTGATTATGACGATAGCTGTCATGACGCCTCCTTCTATCGATACTACCACATATGGAAACGGGGTGCGATATGCCTCTCGATGAGTTAGAATACGATCATGGTCAGGATCATCAAAGGAGACATCACGACGATAGATGTCGATGCGATAGTAAACGCGGCGAACTGCTCGCTTCTCGGTGGCGGCGGTGTCGATGGCGCGATACACAGGGCCGCGGGGCCGAGGCTCCTGGAGGAATGCAGGACGCTTGGAGGATGCCGGACAGGCGACGCGAAGATCACGAAAGGATATGATCTTCCATCACGATACGTGATCCATACCCCAGGACCTGTCTGGCGCGGCGGCGGCCATGGCGAGGAAGGCCTCCTCAGAAGCTGCTACCGCAGGTCGCTTGAGATAGCTCGGGAGCATGGCATCAGGACCATTGCCTTTCCGCTCATCAGCGCCGGCGTATACGGCTACCCCAAAGCCGATGCGATAAGGATAGCCCTTGAGGAGCTTAACAAGGCAGATGACCTTGAGACGACCCTCTGCTGCTACAGCCAGGACGATTATGAGATGGCGATGAGGATAGCATCTGATCAATAAGGTACCTGGAAATAATCGAGGACTACCTTCATCTGATCCTGCGCCGTAAGGCAGGTATCACGAAGGTAGCCTCTCTCCGTGTCCCACATCTGCAGACCCCGGTAGTAAAACAGCTTCAGCTCATCGGTTATGATGAACGGAACTATTCCATTACGTAGACATTCCTTGAAGAGAATGAGACGACCAACCCTCCCATTCCCATCCTGGAATGGATGTATACGCTCAAAACGCACATGGAAATCAAGCAGATCATCGAAGGTATGTAGAGAAGCCTGATTATAATCCCGCAGCAATCCTCGCATCTCCGATGCTGTCTGGTCAGGAGGCGTAGTCTCCCTTCCTCCAACCTCATTCGGGATCTTCTTATAATCCCCTACGGTAAACCATGACCTGCGGCTGTCGCTGGTACCGGACTTGAGCATCAGATGCAGGCGTTTGATCATCGCCTCTGAAAGCGGCTGCATCGCCTTATCTATGACCATATCGATGCATCGGAAATGATTGACCGTCTCCACGATATCATCGACATCCACAGCCCCATCCCCCAGTCCGACTGAATGGGTCTCGAAGATGTACCTAGTCTGATCATGGGAAAGCCTGCTTCCCTCGATATGGTTCGAATTATATGTCAGATCGATCTGGATCCTATGATATATGCCGCCATTAAACCCGGATTCACGCTCAGCCTTCAACCTCTCAAGAAGAGAGGAGGCTGCCTTCCTGTCCCTAGGCTTACGGGCAGGCTTTACCGCATCGCATGGGATACTCCAGGTCTTACCGGTCATGAACGCCCCGGGGATCCGCCCACGGGCACAGTAATTCCGTACTGACCGCTCTGACATCCCCCATTTCCTGGCGATCTCCTGAACCGACGCATATTCCATAGGATACCTCTTAGATACAGTATACCTTACTATCGGCAAGATAACTACGATTTCCCACAGGAGAAAACCCTGCATATCTTGCCGATAACGGACAAGGCAATGGGCGTGGCTCTATAACCACGCCCCTGCTATCAGAGTGGGAATTCCCTCTCAAGGAACGGAAGATCAAGCTCAGGGTAGAGCATGAAGGCATCAAGGAGCGTCTGGACGCGGCGCCTTGCCTCATCCATGACAGCCGCCGGAGCCTCCGCCCTGTTCTTGGAGATCTCCCCGGCCTTCTCGCCCTTGGTTATGATCCTAGGCTTGGCGTTCCTCAGCACCATGGCGATTATCGAGGCTATCTCAGCCATCTCCTTCTCCCCCATTCCCAGCGTGGTCACGGCAGGCGTGCCGATCCTCAGGCCAGAGGTATACCATGGGCCGTTGGGATCGAATGGAAGGGCATTGCGGTTAAGGGTTATGCCAGCCTCCCTCATCAGGCTCTCAGCCTGGCGTCCATTGAGGCCGAAGGAGCGCACATCAAGGAGCATCAGATGATTATCGGTACCATCGGTCGCAACGCGGATGCCCTCCTTCATGCAGGCAGAGGCAAGGGCGCGGGCGTTCTCCACGATGCGCGAGGCATATGTCCGGAACTCCTCTGACTCGGCCTCCCTGAAGGCCACCGCCTTCGCCGCCATCATATGCGGGAGCGGTCCGCCGATCACCAGCGGACAGCCCTTATCCACGGACTCGGCGAACTCGGATTTGCAGAGGATCATGCCACCACGGGGGCCACGCAGCGTCTTATGCGTCGTGGTCGTCACCACATCCGCCCACTTCACAGGATCATAGTCGCCGGTGAATACCTTTCCCGCGACAAGACCGGCGAAATGAGCCATGTCAACCATGAAGACCGCACCTACGTCATGGGCTATATCGGCCATGCGGTGGAAGTCTATCTTCCTCGGATACGCGGAGTAGCCAGCAAGGAGGATAAGCGGCCTTATCTCACGGGCAATACGCTCTATCTCATCGTAATCCAGAAGCCCCGTCTTCTCATCGACGGAATAGGAGTACGCGTCGAACATCTGCGCGGATACATTCTGCCTGTAGCCATGGGTAAGATGGCCACCGGAATAGTAATCAAGGCCAAGCAGCCTCTGGTTGTGAAGGGCCTCGCGGAGCCTGTTCCAGTCCTCCCTTGCCATCGCGGAAGGATTCGTTATGCCGATCTTCTCAAGCGACGGGACCTCTATGCGCGCGTTCAGTATTGCCCAATACGCGCAGAGGTTGGCGTCGGCACCGGAATGGGGCTGGACATAGGCATGCTCCGCGCCGAAGAGCCTCTTGGCGCTCTCCACGGCCTCGTCTTCGACTGCATCGACGTTATCGCAGCCTGCATAGAACCTGTGATGAGGAAAGCCCTCGGAATACTTATCCGTAAGGAGATTTCCCATAGCCGCCTGCGTCGACAGAGAGGAGAAGTTCTCGCTCGCGATCAGCTTGAGATGGGTCCTCTGATCCCTGAGTTCCCTGACGATACGGCCTGCGACCGACGGTGACACGCGGCTCACAAGCTCCAGCGATGAGACATACATGCACATCTCGGGAGTGATCCTCGCTCCGCTTGATAGATACTCTTCTAATGCTCCCATATACCCTCCGACAGAGAAGAGCATGACTCAAAGCGGAGGAAGAATCAACAAGAGATAGCGATTTAGACAGTCCAAGATGGCGAATAATTGACAGATCGGGGCCGCATATATAGACTGTTCAAGGTTTTATAGGAGACACAATGGCAAAGGAAGAAGCAATCGAGGTAGAGGGAGTCGTAAAGGAAGCCCTCCCCAACACGATGTTCCGCGTCGAGCTTACCAACAAGCTCGTCATTCTCGCGCACCTCTCTGGCAAGATGAGGAAGCATTATATCAGGATCGTCCCTGGTGACACGGTGAAGGTCGAACTCTCCCCGTATGATCTCACGAAGGGAAGGATCGTCTACCGCGAGCGCTAGGCCTTAAGGATGATCCAGAGCGCTCCTGATCCTCCTGCGGAGATCGGTGCGTTCGCCTTCTCGCTCACTAATCCCGATTCATCAAGGACTGTCTGTACAGTCGATCTCAATACACCGACTCCATCCTCGCTATGGAGTCCTTTTCCTGTTATTATCGAGACCTTCCTTATCTTATTGTCACGGCACTCAGAGAGGAATGACCTTACGGCATCCTCCGCTTCCTTAGCGGTATAGCCATGGAGGTCGAGAGTACTCTGAGGAGGCATTGCGCGCAGCTTCGATATCGTGAGGCTCTCCTTCTTCCTATCCTCATCGCCCTTCTCCTTCATATACTCCTCGAAGGTCTTTTCCTTAGGAGAGGCGGCATAGCGCTCCAGGATCGTGCCGAATGAAGAGGATGGCTCATAGACAGGACGCTCTTCCTTCCTATCCCCAGCCGATGCAGGCTCTGCCTCCTTCTTCGGACGGACGAAGCCCTCATTGCCGCCGAAGACGGACCAGGCGACACCTTCGGCCCTCTTCTCCCCATCCTCAGGAGTCTTGAAGAGGTTATCGGAAAGGGGCTTCTCCTCGCTTACCGCCGCAGGCTTCATGGCCGCTGGCCTCTCCTCCTCCCTCTTCGGGGATTTCCCCTCATAGCTTGAGAGGATATCAGCGAAGGACTTAGTAGGCTTATAAGCGTTCTTCCTGACATCGGTCCTGACAGCAGGCTCCTCGGCCTTCACCTCTTCCTTCCTCTCCTCCTTCTCTGGCCGCACGAAGCTCTCATTGCGCCCTCCGAATATCGACCATGAGGCGGATGAGGAGAGACTCTCCCCTTCCTCGGGACTACGGAAGAGATTATCCGACAGGAGAGGCTCAGGAGTCTCCTTCACCGTGGACTTCTTATCCTGAGGGCTCTCCTTCTTCACAGGGGGGACCGGCTGGGCAGCGGGCTTTCCTCCTCCTTCATAGCTTGAGAGTATGTCCGCGAATGAGCGTGTCGGGGTATATACGCTCTTCTTCGTAGCGGTGACGGAAGGCCTGGCCTTCGCCTTGCCCTTTCCCTCCCACTTATCGAGGATCGCGCCGAAATCCATCTTAGCGGGACGGCTCTCACCCTTCGTGGGATGGGGCATGGAATATGGATTGCCGGTATGCTCGAATGAGTAGAGGATATCGGCAAAGGATGATGACGGATCATAGCCCTGCACGATCTCGGAGGGCTTCTTCCTAGGCGCGGCCGGAGCAGTCTTCTTCGGCGCGCTCTTCTTCTCCTCCTTCTTCTCGACAAGCCTTATCGAGGCGAACGGGGAGATATCCTTATCATCATCAATAAGGCGGCGCCTTATATCCGCCGCCCTTGTCTTCTTCCTTCCCAACTCACACTTCCCTGATATCCAGCACCTCTGACACAAAGGGCTTCATCAGCTCGAGAAGCGACTCCTTCGTGCAGCCCTGCACCTTTATCGTGCAGATAGCGTTCGTGGGATCGGTGCCGGTGAACGTGCCGAACGATACGATATCCAGCCCCTTCTCGGCAAGGGCCGCGCTTATCTTAGCGATGGTACCGGGCTTATCCTCGACGAGGAATGACATCCTGACACCATAATGGCGGGCGCCGAAAAGCTCCAGGAGGATACGGAACATATCGCTCTTGCTGACGATGCCGACCAGCTTGCCGGTGGCGTTGACGACAGGCAGGCAGGAGAGATCCTGATCGACCATCAGCCTCGCGGCCTCCTCCACCGTCGTATCCTCGGTTATCGTCACCACGTCACGCGTCATCAGGTCCTTCACCTTGAGCTTCGACAGGAGATATGCCATCTCATGTATCGAAAGGCTGGTCGCAGGAGACGGTGAGGCGTAAAGCACATCCTTCTCCGTTATGACGCCGACAAGGTTCTTATTCTTATCCAGGACAGGAAGCCTATGCACCTTCTCACGCCTCATCAGGTCAGAAGCCTCTCCTACTGACATATCGGGGGTTGCCGTAACCGGATTGCGCGTCATCCTTCTTGCTATGATCATCTCATACCTCCTCTCTATTCCAATGATAACCCCAAAGGCGGGGAAATCAAAGGCTAAGCGCCCAGATAAGCCTTCTGTACACGCTCATTATTCAGAAGATTCTCACCCTTATCCTCAAGGACGATCTTACCGTTCTCGATCACATAGCCGTAATCGGAGGTCCTGAGGGCAAGCTTCGCGTTCTGCTCGACGAGAAGCACGGTCACGCCATTCTCCTCGTTGATGATCCTGATCTTGTTGAAGATATCCTGAACCACCAGGGGGGCAAGGCCGAGTCCCGGCTCATCCAGAAGCAGGAGGCGCGGAGATGACATAAGCGCGCGGGCGATAGCCATCATCTGTTGCTCACCGCCGGAAAGCGACCTCGTCTTCTGCTTGCGCCTGGCGCCGAGGATCGGGAAGAAGTCATACATCTCAGCCTTGCGCCTCTCGATGAGCGCCTGATCGCGGACCATGAACGCTCCCATATCCAGATTCTCCTCCACGGTCATATCGGCAAAGACATGGCGGCCTTCCGGAACCAGCGCGATGCCGCGCCGCACGATAAGGTCGGTGGTCAGATGATGGTGGTGGGCGCTCTTCGCCTGGCATATCTCCTCGCCATCGAAGACGATCGAGCCCTGCGAGAGCGGCACGAGGCCGACGATGGAATTGAGGAGCGTGGACTTTCCGGCGCCATTGGCTCCGATCAGGGAGACGATCCCGCCCTGTCCCACGTCTATCGAGACATCAGAGAGGGCCCTGATGTTGCCGTATGCTACGGATATCCCCTTGATATTCAGTATATCCATCAGTCCTCCTCCTTACCAAGATACGCCTCTATGACGGCCTTGTCGTGCTTGATCGCCTGAGGCGTTCCCTCCGCGATCTTCGTACCGAAGTTCAGCACGGTGATCTGGTCGCATATGTTCATCACGAGCTTCATGTCATGCTCGATAAGCACCACGGTGACACCAAGGGAGCGGATCTTATCGACGACCTCCATCAGATGCGCCGTCTCCGCGGGGTTCATGCCCGCGGCAGGCTCATCGAGGAAGAGCAGCTTCGGATCGGCGGCAAGCGCGCGGGCTATCTCAAGCTCCCTCTGCTTACCGTACGGAAGGCTCCTCGCGAAATCCTGGGCATGGTCCTCGAGATCGAAGAACCTCAGCCATTCAAGGGCCTTCTCATAGACCATCCTGTTCTCACGCTGGGCGAAGACATAGCTCTTGATCGCCTGCATGAAGCGGCCATGGAAAGGATCGCTGCCTACCTTGAAGTGCAGCCCCATCATCACGTTCTCCACAACCGTAAGCTCCTTATAGAGCCTGATATTCTGGAACGTGCGGGCGATGCCGAGGCGGCTGACCTTCCATGCGGGGAATCCCGTTATGTCCATGCCATCAAAGGTGATCGTGCCGCTGGTGGGCCTGTCCACGCCGGTTATCTGATTGAAGAGCGTGGTCTTTCCCGCCCCGTTAGGACCGATAAGCCCAGTGACAAGCCCTGCCTCGACATTGAAGTTCACATCGTTGACGGCAATCACACCGCCGAACTCACGGGTAAGATGATCAGTAGTCAGGAGCTTCATCTCTCACCTCCCTTCTTCCTGCCGAAGGACGCGGCAAGCTTCTGCCTCCAGGTACGGGGATCGCCATAGCGGTACTTATCCCTGCCCAAAAGCCCCTGCGGCCTCCAGATCATCATGACGACCAGGATAAGGCCGAAGATCATCTGGTTAGCCTGAGGCGGGATGACGTTCGTCAGCCCAGTAAGCTGCTGGAAGTACGAGATGAACTGGATGATGAAGGCTCCGAGGATGACGGCCTTGGCATTGCCCATTCCTCCAAGAACGACGGTACACAGCACCATCACGGAGACCATGAAGGTATATGAAGACGGGCTTACCGTAAGGGTATAGGCAGTCTGGAAGCATCCCGCGATACCGCCGATCGCCGCGCCAAGCACGAATGAGCTGATCTTGTACTTCGTGACGTTGATGCCATTCGACTGGGCCGCGACCTCATCCTCCCTGATAGCCGTCATCGCGCGTCCGAGCCTGGAGTGCGCGAGCTGCTGGAAGAGGATGTAGAAGATGATGACGAACGCCCAGATGAGGAATATGAACGCCATCTTGTTGCGCGACGCGAACTGGTAGCCGAAGAGCGAGGCGCGAGGGATGCTGTTTATGCCTACCGGGTTGATGTTCGTCGCTATGTTGCGGATTATCTCCCCCAGTCCGAGGGTGGCTATGCAGAGATAATCTCCCTTGAGGCGCAGCGTAGGCACGCCGATCAGGAAGCCGACGAAGCCAGCTGCTATGGCCGCCACCGGAAGCGAGAGCCAGAATGAGAGGCCGAAGACCTTGCAGACGATAGCGGTGGCATAACTGCCGATGCAGAAGAATCCGGCATGGCAGAGGGAGAGCATACCGGTGGAGCCGGTTATGCAGTTCTGCCCTATGGCCATGAGGGCATAGACGCCGGAGTATATCAAAATGAGCATGAAGAAGTTAACCATATCAGACCTTCTCCCTCTCGTTCTTGCCGAGTATTCCCTCCGGTCGGAACAGGAGGACGATGATGAGGACGGCGAATGCGACCGTATCGCGGAGTCCGTTAGGTATATGAAGCAGAGGAGCGCCCACGGCCTCGAGTATGCCAAGCAGGATTCCTCCGAGCATCGCTCCCGGGATGCTTCCTATACCGCCTATGACAGCGGCGACGAAGGCCTTAAGGCCGGTCATCGTTCCCATCGACGGATAGACGCGGAAATCGAACGCCGCGAGTATGCCACCGACGGCAGCCAGCGCCGAGCCGATCGCGAATGTCAGGGATATGACGCGGTTCACGTTTATTCCCATCAGCTGGCTGGTAGGCTGATCAAGCGATGTGGCCCTCATGGCCTTGCCCATGCGCGTCTTGTTCACGAAGAAGGCAAGCACGAGCATCATCGCGACAGATACCACGAGTATGAGTATCTGATGGGGGGTTATCGAGATCCCGAGGAATGTCAGCGGGGTATTATCGAAAGGATATGGGAAGCGGCGCGACTGCGTACCGAACATCCATGCCGCTCCATTGGAGAGGATGAACGACACGCCTATGGCCGACAGGAGAGGAGCAAGCCTGTTCGCGTTCCTCAGCGGCTTATATGCCACGCGCTCGATGAACATGCCAAGCACCGCGCAGAAGGCCATGCTGGCGATCATGGCGATGAAGAAGGCGATAAGCATCCACGCGCCTGATGTGGATGTGCCAAGAAGCGCCTCATAGACGATAAGGCCCACGAAGGCCCCGACCATGAGGATATCGCCATGGGCGAAATTTATGAACTTCAATATGCCGTACACCATCGTATAGCCAAGGGCGATAAGCGAATAGATGGCCCCTAGCGTAAGACCGTTGACGATGTACTGGAGATAGAGTGTGAGCGTAACCACTGACGCCTCCGATTAATAATCAAACAGATCTGCCGGAAGCATGGCCTCCGGCAGATGCTGAGCTTCTTTTCGTTCAGTCAACCTGCACGATATGTCCGTCCACTACCTGGAACGAACCGATATATACAGGAGTCGTACCATCGACCTCATAGACACCCTGGCTTGCCACGAGATCACCGTTAGCGGCGAAGTTGATCGTGCCATTGGCGCCCTGGAAGTCCTTGGTGGCCGCAACCTGATCCCTGACAGCCTTCGTGTCGCCTGAATCAGCGGCATCGATGGCAGCAGCGATGATGTATGTGGCATCGTAGGAGTTCGTAGCGAACGAATCAGGGGCATCACCGTTGTATGCGGCGGAGTATGCGGCCTGGAAATCAGCGAGGATAGAGGAAGCCTCTGCCTGTGCAGGTCCTACATAGATGACGCCATCGGTGAAGTCACCGGCGAGGTTGTAGATCTCAGGATCGGAGAAGCCATCGCTGGAGAGGAACGGAACGGTGATGCCGAGCTGGGCAGCCTGCTCGAGGATCTGGGCATCCTCAACCGTGTAGTTCGGGATGTAGATAGCCTCAGGGCTTGCGGACCTGATCTGCGTGAGCTGGGTCCTGAAGTCCTTGTCACCGACCATGCAGGTCTCGCTGGCGACGATCTGTCCGCCAAGTGAGGTGAATGTCGCAGCCATTCCATCAGCGAGGCCCTGGCTGTAATCATTCATGGCATAGAGGGATGCGAGCTTCCTGAAGCCGAGAACCTCATAGAAGTAATGAGCCGCGACCTCTGACTGGAGCGCATCGGAAGGAACGGTCCTGAAGACATAGTTCAGTCCATCGGCATTGGTGATCGCCTGTGCGGTGACATCCTTATGGGTGGCTGACGGGGAGATCATCACGATGCCATCTTCCTGACAGCGCTGGGCGACCGCGAGGGCCGGGCCGGTGAAGACAGGTCCGATGATCGCGCATACCTCGTCTGTATATGCAAGCTTCTCATAGCTGGAAAGCGCCTTCTCAACCGTGCCCTCGCTGTTCTCAGCGATGAGCTGAAGCTGCTTTCCATCGACGCCGCCTGCCGCGTTGATCTCATCGATGGCAAGGCGTGCCGCGTTGGAGCATCTGATACCATAGTTAGCGTTATCTCCCGTGAGTGGTCCGATGAAGCCGATCTTGTAGACATCGGAATCACCGCTCTCACCGGCTCCGCCTGCATAGACGCCGGCAACGGCGAACAGAGCCACAAGGAGCATTATAATAGCCTTTCTCATATATACACCTCCATAGTGAACCGGGAAAAAGTTATCTCACTGTATACAGAAAATTGCATTTTCATGCAACATCAAGACAGCCTTTATGTAATAATTTCCACGGTTAATGCCTTAAAATCAAACGGATTAGACACAGACCTGTTATAAGAGGATGGATATGGGGCCAAGAGGCGCCTACCCTCTTGCCTAATATGCGCAAATAAGGTATTTTGTCATTCAGCGTATAAAGCGGCGATCCTGTAGCTCAGCTGGATAGAGCGTCCGCCTCCTAAGCGGAAGGTCAGCAGTTCGAATCTGCTCAGGATCAGGATACGGAGCGGCTCCAAAGGCCGCTCTTATCTTTTCATAAGGCCTTCTCCAGAAGCACCAGCCCCACCCCTTCGATACCATTGAACACGGTAGGAACGATACCGATCTCCTCATAGCCGAGCCTCTTATACATCGCGCGGGCACAGGCGTTGCGCTCATTGGTATCCATGCGCAGGTATCTGCATCCGCGCTCTGCAGCATATGCCTCATAGAAGGCGACGAACGCCTTACCATAGCCTCTGCCAGAGGCATGGGGAGAGACGACAAGCGTGTGAAGCACCATCACCTCATCAGGGGATGCCGGGAACCTCCAATCCGCACCTGCGTATGCGTCGACCTGACGCCTGTTGATTATCGCGGCGGCAACGACGCGCCCATCATCCTCGACGAAAAGCTCCCCTCGCTCATATGCTCTCTGGGCAGTCTCCTCCGTAGGATATACCCCGCGCTGCCATCCCACCGTCATATCCCCGCGCTCCTCCGCATCATGAAGCTCATCATAGATCGCGGCAACGGCGGCTATATCCTCTTTTCTGGCCTTCCTGATCATGCGATGACGATAGCACCATGGAGCCGCGCCATTCAAGTATTGACGGCATCGTGCCATGGACGCAGAATCTGCGGATATGGATAGGATAAGCGCCGATGGATTGTATAGGCTCCTTCTCTCCGGCTATGGAGAGCCACGCTGGTGGTCTGATGATCCCTTCATGGTCATGGTACAGGCCATACTCGTGCAGAACACCGCATGGCGGAACGTCGAGAAGGCCACCGCGATCATCGGGAATATGATGACACCCGAGAAGCTTTATCATCTGGATGGGGAAGAGCTGGAGAGCCTCATAAGGCCCTGCGGCTTCCAGAAGGCCAAGGCCCGTACCATCAAAGGCATTATCGAGTGGTTCAGGACCTATGCGTATGATGCGGCTGAGGCCGCAAGGAATACCGTGGCCGTTCTGAGGAGAGAGCTTCTCAGCATAAAGGGAATCGGAGAGGAGACCGCGGACGCGATACTCGTATATGCCCTCCATAAGCCATCGTTCATCATCGACGCATACACCCGCCGTCTGCTCGGACGACTGGGCTACGGATTCAAGGATGACGGGGAGATAAGGAGATTCTTCGAGGAGGGGCTGCCAAGGGACGCGCGCCTTTTCGGATACCTCCACTGGCTCATACTCGACCACTCGATACAGAGCTGCAGGAAGGCGCCTAGGTGCGCCTCATGCCCCATAGCCGCTCATTGCCGCCATGCCTCTATCGCGCTCACCAGCGGATCAAGCGATTCCAGATCGATGAAGTCAACCACTGAGCCATAGGTATCGAGGACCATCTGATCCTCCTCGCTCCGCTCCTTCCTTCCCCTGATCCACCTGCAGAGCATCCACATCATCGCCCGGTGCCTCGCAGTCATCGCAGGGTAATCGAGGCGGCCACGGAGATGGAATATCCTCACACGGTCCTTCATTCCGTCAGGAATATGCTTCCAGATCACATCATCTATGGCTTTTGCATTGCGCTCCACGCAAGGATCCGCGATCCCTACGGATACGGCATAGAGCGAAGAGCCATCAGGCATCCTGCCGACAACGCGCTTCAACCCGGCCATCGTCCCGGCATAAAGTCCTCCGAAATGGACGACGAGATCCACATCCGACAGATCAGGACTAGACGCATCGGATACCGTAGTACCGATCCTCCCTGCCAGCGCTTCGGCATACTTCCTTGACGAGCCGTATACGCTCGAATATGTGACAACGACCTTCCTCATGTCCGCTATGCTATCACATGATGACGAAACAGAGGTGAAGGGTGCGTTAATTCGCCACATATATACACCCTCCCTTCCAATACGGTCCGCCCTACGGTAGAATCCTAGTATGAAGGCAAGGCGCTACGGCTACATCATCATATCCGCACTGCTGCTGATCATCTTATCATCATGCGATCTCATACTGATGTCAGGCAGCTCATTCACGACGCCTTCATGGGCAAGGGGCACATGGTCGAGCCTGGATGGAACGCTGATCATCTCCGATGATTCGATATCAGGGACGATCAACGGCCGCTACTTCAGCACCTCCGCGATACTCGACTACCCCGGAGCATATGTCTCGGATATCGATTACGGCTACTCGGCTTCCGGAAGATATGATTACCTTGACCTGACGCTCCACAGCGGCTACTACGGATACACCACCTCGTTCCATATCATAAGGACGTATAGAGACACGCTGGAGCTTGTGATAGTGGAAGGACTATCACCTGTGCGTACATACAGCGGAATATACTACAGGAACTAGCCTCGAATATGACAGAAGGCCCATGCTCCGGGCCTTCTCCTATGCCTCAGCCCCTGCTGGAGGTCCTGCGGCGGAATGTCCTCTTCTTCTCAGGGGTGCTTATGGCGATCTCCTTGGCGCGCTCCTCGCTCACCGACGCGGGATCTGCTTTCTCCTCCTTGGAGAGCGGGCAGTTCTTATCCCCCCATCTGAGATAGGCTCCATAGCGCCCGTCGATGATATAAAGAGGCTTGCCATCAAGCGGAGCGAACTCCTTTATAGGCTTCTTCTCCTCCTTCTCCTCAGCCGGCCTGATGATCGACTCCACATCGACATGGAATGGATCTGCTACACGGATATTGCGGCCATCATACTTGGCGTATATCCCATATGGCCCGGCATTGAGGGTGACCTCCTTGCCCTCGGCGTCCGTACCGATGATCTTGGGCAGGGTGAATAGGAGTCGGACTAGCTCTGGAGAGTACGATGATGCCTTGCGGCCGCGCTGCACGTTGACGATCTTGCCGTCGCTCTCCCTGCGCAGGTACTCCCCGTAACGGCCCTTCATGACCCTGATGTCATCCACGATATATACAGGCTCCTCGATCTCCGGGAAGAGGATAGCGGACGCATCCCCATCGGAGAACGTGCCGGGGAAGTACCGGAGCTGGTCGATGGAGGCCATCTTCTCCTTGCCCGTCGAGCCGTCGACCCAATCCGATGAGATATAAGGGCCGAACTTCCCTGTCTTGATGGAATAGGCCACATCCTTCCCTTCATGCTCGATCCTGTATGACAGGCCTGCAAGCTGGAGGCTCTTCACCTCGGAGCGTCTCACGCCCCTGTTCACGGAAGCAAGGTCCTTCTCCAATCCGTTGAATCCTTCCTTGCCATGCCAGAAGCCATCGAGGAACGATTCCTTGGAGATGCTTCCATCCGCGATATGATCGAGGCGGCTCTCCATATCAGAGGTGAATCCATATCCTATATATACAGGGAACGAACTCTCAAGGAATGAATCGACGAAGAAGCCGGTGAAGGTCGGCACGAGCTGCTGGGACTGCCTCACCACGTACTGGCGGTCTATGAGCGTGGAGATGATCGTCGCGTACGTGGACGGACGTCCGATCCCCTCGCTCTCGAGCTTCTGCACGAGCGACGCCTCATTGTATCTGGCAGGAGGCTCGGTGGAGTGGCCCTTATCGCCGGACTTCACTATCTGGACGGAGGAACCTGCCTCAAGGTGCGGCAGTATGCCTTCCTCCCCCTGCTCCTCCTTCTCATCGGAAGATACCTCATAGAGCTTAAGAAAGCCTGGGAAGCGTATCGTCGTACCAGAGGAAACAAGGGTATAGCGCCCGCTTGCGAAGGTAGCGGTCGTCGTACTCTTCTCAGCCTCCCGCATCTGCGTGGCAAGCGTCCTCTTCCAGATCAGGGTATAGAGCTTGAGCTGATCGCCGGTAAGGCCGGTCTCCTCCGGCCGCCGGAAATGGTCACCGGCAGGCCTTATCGCCTCATGAGCCTCCTGCGCCCCTTCGCTCGTCGCCTTATAGTTACGCGGCCTGTACGAAAGATACTGGGAGCCGAACATCTCCTCGACCTGGCGGCGGGACGCGCTTATGCACTCAGAGGAGAGCGTCGGCGAATCGGTACGCATGTATGTGATAAAGCCATTCTCATACAGGGTCTGGGCTATCGACATGATCTCCCTGACTCCCTTATGAAGCTTCCTGGAGGCATCCTGCTGCAACGTTGACGTCGTGAATGGCATCGCAGGATTCTGCACAGAGTCCTTGTTCATAACGCTCTCGACGACGGCTGTCGCTCCATCAAGCTCCTTCGCTATGGCCTTGGCCGAATCCTCATCGAGGGCCAGGACGCCCTCCTTCATCCTGCCGGTCTCCCTGTCATAGCTCTTGGATGTGGCTACCGCCACGCCATCAACGGAAAGCAGCGTGGCACGGAACCTCACTCCATCGCTCTCCAGCTCAGCCTCAACAGAGGAATAGGAAGATGACCGGAAGCCCCTGCGGAGCTTCTCCCTCTCGACTATCAGCTTAAGCCCCGGAGACTGTACCCTGCCGGCTGAATACCGCCCTCCGAGCTTACGGGAGAGCAGCGGGGAGATGCCATAGCCCTGAAGCCTATCCACGGCGCGTCTGGCCTCCTGGGCATGGACCAGGTTCATATCTATCTCACGGCAGGAGGAGAAGGCGTTGGTTATGGCCTGGCGCGTGATCTCATGGAAGACCATCCTGTATACAGGGCATTTCGGCTTAAGCTCGTTATAGAGATGCCAGGAGATCGACTCTCCCTCACGGTCCTCATCGGTGGCGAGTATCAGCTGCTCGGCATCCTTAAGGCCGCGCCTAAGCTCCGCAAGGACCTTCTTCTTATCATCCTCGATCTCATACTCAAGCGAGTAGCCGTTATCGACATCAACGCCGAACACGCCAGTCTTGGGATCGGGGGCAAGCTCGACCACATGGCCTTTCGAGGCTATGACCTTGCATGTCGCAGGAAGGTATCTCGATATGGTCCTCGCCTTCGTCGGGGACTCAACTATAATAAGCGTCTTCTTGGACGGATCTGCTACCACGATCTCCTCCTACTGGATCCTTCTAAGGATGAACGCATCGCCCTCACCCGGATTCGGGTTCTTGAAAATCACCTTATCGGCAATGCCGGTGCCTTTCGTCTCGAAGGCCATCATCGCGGAGCCATCCTCCATATATAGATGATAGGAGGTCTCCGTCATCACGGTGATGCCAAGCGCACTCGTCTGAATGTAAGCCGAAGTCGAGTCATAGTCAATCTCGATCCTGTCGATGCGCCAGCGCGACGGCTTGAACGGGGATACGTTGTAAAGCTCCGAATTAGTCCTGTAAGCAACCCCGCCACGGCTCTTGTCATCATAATCTATCCAGGTGCCCGAAAGCTCCGAATCGAACGGGAACAGGGGGAAGATCATGAACTCGGAGCCATCATCGAACATGAGGAAGACAGACTGGTACTGGCCATAATCAGGATCGACGTTCGTCTCCAGCCTCAGCTTCAGATGGCGGAGCTTACCATTATTATCGTCATCAGTCTCATTGATCCATTCATACACGCCGTCCCAGCTGGTGGTACTCTCGCTCACCCATTCCGCCGCGAGGTCCTTATCCTCGGGAGAGCGTGCCGCTATGCAGAGCCTGTATTCGGTATCGGAAAGAAGGTGCGTTACGGTATACTCCCGCGCATCCCGGTCAAGCCTGGCGACAGGCACGTCACCGTTGTAGATGTCATAATGCTCGGCACCCTCTATGCCGTTCCATGTCAGATGCACGGATGTCGGAAGTCCCTCTGCCTGGACATCCAGCGCAGCGGCTGATAACAGCGATGCAAGCAATAGCATCACGGTCAGGATGATCGATCTCTTCTTCATCTTCGCTCCGGGATAAATCAAGTATCATAAAGAAGCGCCGGTGTCTACAGCCGCGATTGCCGCGCCTCGGGGATATAGACTATCATCAGGGCATGAGAAGAATAACGCTAGCAGCGGCTATCGCAGCGGTCATGCTGTCAGCCTGCACGGTAACGGAGAATATAGCCATAGATGGCAGCGGATCGGTCACGAGCGCCTCGGAGATACACGTCGAGCAGTTCTTCGTGGATGTCCTTGCGGATTTCGCCGAGTTCCTTCCCGATGATAACGCCTCGATAATGGACAGCGCCATCGAATCATTCGGCAACGACCTTGCGACGAGGGATGCGGTGCTTTCCGCGGCCACTGAGAAGACCGGAGAGAATGAATACCGTATCGACTTCTCAATCGAGGGCATCGAGGACTTCCTCCGTGGATTCGGGATCGAGGAGCAGAGCCTGATGACGCTTACCGATAACAGCTTCTCCTTCCATCTGGATATCGAGAACTACGCGGAGCTGAAGGAGATCGTCCCCTTCCTCGCGGATCCGAACTTCGAGGTCTATGGCCCGGAATACAATCAGGGAATGAGCGAGGCTGACTACCTTGAGATGATCTCCTTCCTCCTCGGAGAGGATGGCCCCGGAGCGATAGAGAACGGACTCGTGACCGTGAGGATATCGGTACCGGGAACCATAACGGCAACGGAGAACGCAGAAGCGGTGGACTCTTCAACGGCTGAGTTCAGCTTCCCGATAATCTCCTTCCTCCTTCTCAACGACCCAATATCATTCTCAATCGGCTGGGAGTGATCAGAGGCTCTTCCAGTCCGAGATCCTCCTATCTGCAGAGGAGAATGAGATACCTACCTTGTGCAGCACCATTCCCGGCCTCATGAGGTAGGCGTATCTCTTCCCATAGTCCCTCGCCTCTATCTGGGAAAGCGCCTCATCCGCGCTCCCGTCAACCTTCAGCTCGAAGACCCATATGTGGTCGCCGGCCCTGAGCGCCTCATCGGCCCTCCCCCTCGCGCCCCTGTCCTCGCTGATGGCATCGAGCCCGGCC